>DATIQO010000001.1:0-1783 GCA_035470745.1 Sphingomicrobium sp.
GACGTTTCCCTCCGACAAGGCCGCGGCGCTGGCGTTGACACCTGTTTCACGTGAAACAGAGGCCCGGCTCGATCGCTACGTCGATCTGCTGCGGGAATGGCAGGCCAAGACCAATTTGGTTGCGCCGTCGACATTGCCGAATCTCTGGACCCGCCACATCTCCGACTCGCTGCAGCTCCTGACCATCGCTCCCTCGGCGCGAACATGGGTCGATCTCCGCAGCGGCGGCGGGTTTCCTGGTGTGGTGCTGGCCTGCGCGCTGGCGGAAACGCCCGGGGCGGTGGTCCACCTGGTCGAGCGCAATGCCAAGAAAGCGGCGTTCCTGCGCGAGGCACTGCGCGTCACCCAGTCGCCGGGCGTCGTTCACTTGGCTGATATCGGGGATAGTGTGGATAGAATCACGGGTCCCGTCGATTGCGTCACCGCGCGGGCAGTGGCTCCGCTACACCAGCTTATCGGCTTCGCGGAGCCGCTGGTGAAAAAGGGCGCGAAAGCGCTGTTTCTCAAAGGCCAAGATGTAGAGGCTGAATTGACCGAAGCCACTAAATATTGGAATATCAAACCGCATCTGCACTCCAGCCGCACCGGTGGACAGGGCTGGATCGTCGAGCTCGATCGCATCGAACGGCGCAACCCGTCCGCACCAGCCAAGGCCCCCGCGCATGACTGTAATTGATCATATATATCAAGAAGATAAGGCTCCACGCCCAGCCGGCCACCCGCGGATCCTGGCGCTGGCCAACCAAAAGGGCGGTGTCGGCAAGACCACCACTGCCATCAATTTGGGGACGGCGCTGGCGGCGATCGGCGAACGCGTGCTGATCGTGGATCTCGACCCGCAGGGTAATGCTTCGACCGGGCTCGGGATCGACCGCCGCAGCCGCAACTGTTCGACTTACGACGTGCTGATCGGCGAGGCGCCTTTGCGCGATGCGGTTGTGCCGACGGCGGTGCCGCGGCTGCATATTGCCGCCTCGACGATGGATCTATCCGGCCTCGAACTCGAACTGGGGTCGACACGCGATCGCGCATTTCGGCTGCGCGATGCCATCGCCGCACTGAACACCAACGCCACGCAGGATACCGACTACACCTATGTGCTGATCGACTGCCCGCCGTCGCTCAATCTTCTCACCGTCAACGCGATGGCGGCTTCCGATGCGATTCTGGTGCCGCTGCAGTGCGAGTTCTTTGCGCTGGAGGGTCTGTCGCAGTTGCTGCAGACGGTGGAGCAGGTGCGTACCACGCTAAATCCGAATCTGTCGATCCACGGCATCGTGCTGACCATGTTCGACTCGCGTAACAATTTGTCGAACCAGGTCGTCGCTGACGTCAGGCAGTTCATGGGGAGCAAGGTTTACAACACCATGATCCCGCGCAACGTGCGCATCTCCGAGGCGCCGTCTTACGGCAAGCCGGTACTGGTCTATGATCTCAAATGCGTCGGCAGCGACGCCTATCTCAAGCTTGCGACGGAAGTGATTCAGCGCGAGCGCGAGCTTCGCGCGCACTAGTCTTTCAATGTCATTCCGGACCACCCGCTGCGACGGATTGATCCGGAATCCCGAGATGGTGAAACCAGTCCGTCTCGGACTCTTACCTGGAGATTCCGGGCCCGCCGGTTTCGCGAGCGCTCCGGAATGACAGCAGTGGGAGTTCCAGACTGAAGTGAAACAGGAGCGCGTAAGTTGAATCCAAGGGAGCTGGCGATGGCCGATGAAGCGCGTTCGCGACTGGGCCGCGGTCTTGCAAGTCTGATCGGAGATGTCGGCGGCGAGGCCGC
>DATIQO010000002.1:0-1732 GCA_035470745.1 Sphingomicrobium sp.
GTCATGCTCGCGCGCTTTGCCGACCGCATCGGCAAGGGCATCAGGGGAAGCCCGCGCGATGCGATGATCGCCGACGAAACGCCTGCCCAAATCAGGGGCCGCGCATTCGGCCTTCGCCAGACGCTCGATACCGTGGGAGCCTTGCTTGCGCCCCTCGTCGCGATCGCCCTCATGGCGCTTCTTGCAAGCAATATCCGGATCGTCTTCTGGTTCGCCGCGATACCGGCGGCGATCTCGTTCCTCCTTGCCTGGCTCGTGCTTCGCGAACCCGAACAGCACCTTGCGCCCTCCAAGAAATCGCCGTTCTTCGCGGGCTTTCGCAATCTCGACAGGGAAACCAAGCGCCTGCTGCAGGTCGGCTTCCTCTTCACCCTCGCCCGCTTTTCCGAAGCCTTCCTCATCCTCAAGGGCATCGACATCGGGCTGAGCGAGGCCATGTCTCCGGTTACGCTCGCGGTCTTCAACCTCGCCTATGTCGCGCTCGCTTATCCGGCGGGAGCCCTTAGCGACCGGATGAGCCCCCGCTCCATCCTCTTTGCCGGCATGGCCCTCCTCATCGCGGGCAATCTCGTTCTTGCCGGCACGTCGGGGTTCACCGGCCTCGTCATCGGGACAACGCTCTGGGGCGCGCACATGGCGCTGACCCAGGGCATTTTCGCGCGCATGATCGCCGACAGCGCGCCCGACGAGCTGCGCGCGACGAGCTTTGGCGCCTTCTATTTCGTAAGCGGCATCGGCGGCCTGCTGGCGAGCCTCGGCGCCGGCTGGCTGTGGGACCGCCAGGGGGCGTCAGCGACCTTCATGACGAGCGCCGCGATCGCCGCGGTTGCGCTTGCGATGCTGACCTTGCTCAAGGAAGAGCGCCGCTGAAGCGGCGCCTTGGATCGGCGGAATAACGCAACGAGCGCATCGCGGCGAAGTGGCCGGTCGCACCGGCGATGAGACCCCTCAGCTGGTGAAGGCCTCGCCTTTTTCCGCCTTTTCAAGGAGCAGCTTCGAGAAGCTGAATTCGGGCTTCATCCGCTCTTCCTGGTGCTTCAGTCCCTCGACGATCTTGGGCAGGCCGACCCGATCGGCCCAGAACATCGGGCCGCCGCGATAGACTGGCCAGCCATAGCCATAGACCCAGACCACATCGATATCCGACGCGCGCTGCGCAATACCTTCCTCGAGGATCTTCGCGCCCTCGTTGACCATCGTATAAAGCGTGCGCTCGATGATCTCCCCGTCGCTGATCTCCCGGCGCGCGATGCCCTGCTTCGCCGCGAAATCCTCGATGATCTGCTGGACGACCGGCGATGGGCTTGGCCTTCGCCTCTCGTCATAATCATAGAAGCCCGCGCCCTTTTTCTGACCCCAGCGATCGATTGCGCAAAGCGCCTCGCGAAGGGTCTCGATGCGGTTCGGATCGCGATGCCAGCCGATGTCGACGCCGGCTAGGTCGGCCATTTGGAAGGGGCCCATCGGCATTCCGAATTCGACATGGACGCGGTCGACCTGCTCAGGGGTCGCGCCTTCGAGAAGAAGCTTGGTCGCTTCGATCTGGCGCGGCATCAACATCCGGTTGCCGATGAAACCGTGGCAGACGCCGGCAACGACCGGGACCTTCTTGATCCGCTTGCCGATCTGCATCGCGGTCAGAAGTACGTCGGGCGCGGTCTTGGCGCCGCGCACGACCTCGAGCAGCTTCATGATGTTCGCCGGCGAAAAGAAGTGCATGCCAACGACGTCG
>DATIQO010000003.1:0-1762 GCA_035470745.1 Sphingomicrobium sp.
CCCAGATCGACGAATTCGAGGTGCGGCGATAGCGAGGGGTTCGACAGCGCGTGGGCACGGCCGACATCGAAGCTCCTGGCATATTCGAGACAGGATTTGACGCCATGCTTCAGCAGCATGTTGAACGTCGGATCCGGCTTGGCGGTGCCTGGACGGTCTGCGAGGAACAGCGGCCGAAGAGGATGATCTTTCGGCAACTTGTGTTCATAAGCCTCCAGGGCGCCGGGGCTCGCGAGCGATCCGCCGACGAAGCTTAAGCCGACAGGCTCGAATTTGCCCGGCGGCAGCTCCGTCGCCGCGTAGCCGGCCCAGAAACTGTGCCGATCTCCCGAGATGATCGCAAAGCCGGTGATCCTTGCATCGCGGACGGCACCGTAGATCTCGCCGCGCTCGGCATATGCCGTGCCGTAATCGCCGCTTCCAAGGCTCGCGAAGGCGTTGCTTGGCCATGGCTTGGTCATGCCGGTGGGCAGGTTCTGCGGATCGGCTCGCCAGTCTGGCGCTCCTTCGGAATTACCCCAGATCTTCCAGGTCGCGGTCGACTTGCGCAGCCGATCGATGAACCACGCTTTCTGCTCGGCGCCAAGAATGGTCTGCGGCGGCGCGTCCTTCTGCGGATTTGGGATGCTGACCTCGCCGCATGTGAGCTGCGCGGGCGGCTTTCCACCGTTGAAGCTCCTTCCACCGTCAAGCGCCTGCATCAGGTCCTCGGGGAACATGCCCAAGAACTCGGTTGGAGCGAGCTTGTCGAGCTCGGGATGGTCAGTCGGATCCTTGCTCCGGTAGCTGTGCTGATCGGTGATGATGAGATCGAGGTGCCGGCCGTAGCGGAAGGAACGATAGCCGATGAGGCTGTTGATCGCGGCGATATTATTGGGTTCATCGCCAAGGCCATTCTCGTCCCATTTCTCGATCGCGACATCTGTCACCGCCGGCGGGTCGAAGCGCTCGAGCGAGGGGCCGCTCACCTTCTTGCAGCGGGAAGGCAGATATTCCCACCAGGCCTGGTTCGCCGCGACCTTCAAAGTCTGGCCGGGACGTCCGCCGTCGCCCGGCTTCAGGATGCTCTGCCAGCCCTGCCAGGAGAATTCGTGATTGTCCCACATCGCCACGAACGGGAAGCGCGCGCGAGCATCCCTGAGATCCGGATCGGCGAGGTAGCCGCGATAGATTGAGCGATAGCCGTCGAGGGTCAGCGGATAATGAAGGTTTCCCGTCTTGCCTCCGTCCGGCAACCTCGCGACCTCGTAGATCGTGCGGTCATACCGGGTCGGAACCTCTTCGGGATATTCGAGCACCTCGTAGATGAAATCGCCGAGATGGAGGACGAAGCCGAGCTGGTCTTGAGGAGCCGCGCGCTCGTCCTCGAAGATCATCCGGCGGTAGCCGTTGAGCTTCCCCTCGTTGACGCTCTGGCAGCTGACGAAGGCGAAGTTGACTGGCCGCGGATCGTTGTCGAGCGGAGCCGTCATCGTGCGGCCGACGCGGCTGCCGTTTCCATCCGGATCGGTGAACCGGTACCAATAGACCCGGGATGGAGCGAGGCCGCCGACAAGCACCCGAGTAGTCCAGTCGGCTGCTGCCGACACAGGCGCCGATGCGTGGCCGACGACGCGGCTGAACGCCTGATCTTCCGCGATTTCGATCGTCAGAAGATGTCGCCCTGCATGCTCGAACGGCCGCCGGGTCCACAGGATCACGCTATGCGAGTCAGGATCGCCCGACGCTACGCCTTCGGGATAAAGATCGTCGCGTTGGTGCC
>DATIQO010000004.1:0-17071 GCA_035470745.1 Sphingomicrobium sp.
TCCTGCACCCAGCCGGGCTGACCGACGGGCATGACGAGGCGTCCTTCATCGGCGAGCTGGTCGAGAAGCGGCTGCGGCACGTGACTTCCGCTCGCGGCGGCGAGGATCGCGTCGAAGGGCGCGTCTTGAGGCCAGCCCTTGGTACCGTCGCCTTCAACGATGGTGACATTGTCATAGCCGAGGCGTTTGAGTCGCTCGCCTGCGACCTCGACGAGCGCGTGCTGCCGCTCGACGCCCACTACCCTTGCGGCAATCCGGCTGATGACCGCTGCCGCGTAACCGGATCCGGCGCCGACCTCGAGAACCTTGTCGCCGGGCTTGATGCCTGCGGCCTTGATCATCAACGCGACGATATAGGGCTGCGAGATCGTCTGTCCGGCTTCGATCGGCAGCGGATGATCGCCATAGGCAAGATGGCGGTAGTCGCGGCCCACGAATTCTTCGCGCGGGACGGCGAGGAAGGCATTAAGGATGTGCGGCTCGGTGATGCCGCGTTGTCTCAGCTGGCGATCAACCATCGCTTCCCGCTCGGCATTGAAGTCGGTTAGGATCGCAGCCACGTTGCACCTCCCGGCGCCCACGAACAACTCGCCGATTTGAGCGCGTGTTCCTGTCGAGCTAAGCTGTCGGCGGACCAGTCCACTATTCGGTATTATCCGTAGGAGCCCCCCCGCGATGAAAGAGCAGGAGCTGCGGTTCTCCGGGTCAGTTCCGGGCAACTACCAGGAACTGATGGTACCGCTCTTGTTCGCGCCCTACGCGCAAGAGCTTGCGCGCCGCGCGCTGCAATTCAGGCCAGAGCGGATCATCGAGACCGCCGCTGGAACCGGCGCCGTCACGGAGATGCTTCATCGCGTGCTCCCCGATGCGGAGATCATCGCGACCGATCTCAACCAGCCGATGCTTGCGATTGCCGGCGAACGGATCGTCTCGTCCAAGGTCGCCTTCATTACCGCCGATGCCGAGGATTTGCCGTTCGACGGCAGCGGCTTCGACCTCGTGGTCTGCCAGTTCGGCGCCATGTTCTTTCCCGACAAGGTCCGCGCCCATTCGGAAGCAAGGCGCCTCTTGAAGCCCAAAGGCCATTATCTGCTCGCGATCTGGGACCGCATCGAACGCAATGAGCTTTGCAATGCGGCGCAGCAGCTCCTCATCGACACTTTTCCCGACGACCCGCCGCTGTTCATGCGCGAAGGCCCATTTGGCTATCATGATCCAGCGCGCATCGAAGCCGACTTGCACGACGCGGGCTTCGAGACGGTCGAGATCGAGACGGTCGAGCTGCGAAGCCGCGGTCCCTCGGCCGAGCAGGCTGCAAAGGCGCTTTGTTTTGGAACGCCGATGGGGGTCGAGCTCGAGGAGCGGGGACACGACAGCCTCGAACCTGTCTTTGCAGCGCTCGAGAAGGCGCTGCAGCCGTTCGAGGGCGCAAATGGGATCGACGCCGGGATGGCAGCCCACATCGTTACCGCGACAAGATAGGCAAGGAAGAGCCGCCCGCTTTACCTCGCTTCGTTGCCGGACCATGCTGGGGCATGGCGAATTATGAAACGATCATCAGGCTGCGACCGGAAATGGCTGATTTCCTGCAGAATCGGCACAAGATCGGTCTTCGCGGCGACATTCTGACCTATTGGCCGAACACCCGCTGCGACAGCTATTCGACCGATGCGGACGGTTTCCGGCACAGCACCTTCAACGGCAAGGACCTCTCGGTCGCCCAATGTATCGGCAGCGATCGCTACGGGATCGTACTTGGCGCAAGCAATCTCTTCGGCTTCGGGGTCGCAGGGAACGGGCATTGCATGCCGTCCCTTCTTGCCGAGCGCTTCGGCTTTCCCTTCGCCAATGCGGCAATGCCAGGTGCCAACAGCCGTAATCTCCACGGGCTTCTCGTGGGCTTGCTCGCCGCGGCCGGCAAGGCGCCGGCAATCGTCATCCTCTCGAACGGCGGCGATCTTGCGAACTTCTGCGAATCCTCGATGGCCGATCCCATCTTCGGGTCGCCCAACCGCGTCCAGCTAAAGGCGCTCGAACGCAATGCGGCGAACAGCGACGCGAGCGTCAATTTTCCGCGCATGCTGCAATTTGCGGGCCTGTGGGCCGCCCAGATCGCAAGGGTTTGCCGTTCGCACGACGTGCCGCTCGTCCTCGTCCACCAGTCGACCTATTTCGAGAAGAGCAAGCCAAACCCCTTCGAGGAGGAGTGCGAGCTTGGCGTTCCCCACCCGTCGCAGCGCGATCATTTCGCGAACCACCGCAAATTTGACCTGCCCTTCTACGAGAAGCGAAAGTCGTTCGCGGAAAATCGGGCCATCCCCCTCGCGGGATGGGGTCTGACCGACGAGATCAGCTTCATCGACGAATTTCACTGCGACTGCGAGGGCATCGAGCGGATAACAAGGGCCGTCGGCGACGTCGCCGAGCCGCTGCTGGGAGCGGGCGACGCTGGGCAGGAACCCGCCTAGATCAGCCCGGCAAGGGGGCTCGAGGGATCGGCATAGCGCCGCTTCTGCATGCGGCCCGCAAGATAGGCGAGGCGCCCGGCCTCGACTGCAGCCTTCATGGCGCGTGCCATCAGCACCGGCTCTTTCGCTTCCGCGATGGCGGTGTTCATCAATACGCCGTCGCAGCCAAGTTCCATCGCGACCGCGGCATCGCTTGCAGTGCCGACGCCCGCATCGACGAGGACCGGCACGCCCGCGCCTTCGACGATCAGGCGGATGGTGACGCGGTTCTGGATTCCGAGCCCCGAGCCGATCGGCGCTCCAAGCGGCATGATTGCGACCGCACCGGCATCCTCGAGCTGTTTCGCGGCGATCGGGTCGTCGACGCAATAGACCATCGGCTCGAAGCCCTCCTTCGCCAGGACTTCGGTCGCGCGCAATGTTTCGCGCATGTCGGGATAGAGCGTCTTCGCTTCGCCCAGCACCTCGAGCTTGACGAGCGTCCATCCTCCCGCCTCGCGCGCGAGCCTCAGGGTTCTCACTGCATCGTCTGCCGTGAAGCACCCCGCGGTATTGGGAAGATAGGTCACTTTTTTCGGGTCGATGAAGTCGGTCAGCATCGGCTGGCCGGGGTCGGCGATATTCACCCGCCGCACTGCGACAGTGACGATTTCCGCGCCCGACGCTTCGACGGCGGCAGCATTCTCCTCGAAGCTCTTATACTTGCCGGTCCCGACGATGAGCCGCGAGGTGAAGGTCCGCCCGGCAACGCTCCACGTGTCCGCCTGAACTGGATTGGGAGCGTTCACTCAGCCGCCTCCAACAAAATGCACGATCTCATAATCATCCCCGTCCTCGACGCAGACCTGCCCCAACGCCGAGCGCGGCACGACTTCCAGATTGCGCTCGACCGCGACGCGCAGCGGGTCGAGGCCAAGCTGGTTGACCATCTCGGATATGGTTGTTCCACCCGGCACGCGCCGGTGCTCGCCATTGATCCGAACTGAGAGGCTGCCATCGAGACTCATTGACAAACGGCAGATAGGAAGGTCCACGCGGCGGCGCAAATGACCGATACGATCTTCGTCCTCAACGGCCCCAACCTCAACCTCCTCGGCACGCGCGAGCCGCGGATCTATGGCACCCAGACGCTCGCCGACATCGGCGACATGCTCAAGCAGCGCGCCAAGGGCCTCAAGCTCAACATCGATTTCCGGCAGTCGAATCACGAGGGCGTTCTCGTCGACTGGTTGAACGAGGCGCTCGCCAAGGCCTCGGCGGTGATCATCAATGCCGGCGCTTACGCGCACAGCTCGATCGCGCTTCGGGACGCGGTTGCGGCGCTTCCGATTCCGGTCATCGAGGTTCACCTCACCAACATTTACGCCCGCGAGGGCTTTCGCCGCCAAAGCCTGCTCGGCCAGGTTGCGCGCGGTTCGATCATTGGTTTCGGTCCGCTTGGCTACATGCTCGCACTGGACGCAGCCGCGCACCTCTGCAAGGGAGCGCCCGCAAACCAGCCTAAGAACCAGATTCAGTAGAGGAATTGTCGATGGCGGAAGCCGCGAAGGGCGACAAGAACGGCGCAATGCGTATCGATCCGGGCCTCGTCCGGGAGCTTGCGCAGCTGCTGAGTGATAATGAGCTGACCGAGATCGAGGTTCAGGACGGGGAGCGCCGCATCAAGGTGACGCGCGAGCCCGCGCCGGTTATTGCTGCTGCCCCCGGACCGATGATGGCGCCCCAGGCTTTTGCGCCGGCGCTCAGCGGGCCGCCGATGCATGCCAAGGAAGACGTCGGCGCGGCTGCCGAGGATATCGGCGGCGCCGCGGTCAAGTCGCCGATGGTCGGCACCGCCTATCTCTCGCCCGAGCCGGGCGGAAAGCCCTTCATCGAGGTCGGCAGCTCGGTGAAGGCTGGCGACACGCTGCTGATCGTCGAGGCGATGAAGGTCATGAACCCTATCACCGCCCCGGAAGGCGGTGTCGTCAAGAAGATCATGGTCGCCGATGCGCAGCCGGTCGAGTTCGATCAGCCGCTCGTGGTCATCGGCTGATTTGTCCGTGGCGAAAATCGAGAAGCTGCTGATCGCCAACCGCGGCGAGATCGCGCTTAGGATCCACCGCGCCTGTCACGAGATGGGAATCCGGACGGTCGCGGTCCATTCGACCGCGGATTCGGACGCAATGCACGTGCGCCTCGCCGACGAGACCGTCTGCATCGGCCCCCCGCCCGCGACCGAATCCTATCTCAACATTCCAAACATCATCTCGGCCGCCGAGATCGTGCACGCCGATGCCATCCATCCAGGCTACGGCTTCCTTTCCGAAAATGCCCAGTTCGCCGAGATCGTCGAAAGCCACAACATCATCTGGGTCGGGCCCAAGCCCGAGCACATCCGGACGATGGGCGACAAGATCGAGGCCAAGCGCACCGCCGCGAAACTTGGCCTCCCGCTCGTTCCTGGCTCTCCCGGCCCGCTGACAAGCGTCAAGCAGGCACATGAGCTTGCAAAGGAGATTGGCTACCCGGTTCTCATCAAGGCGGCGTCGGGCGGCGGCGGACGCGGGATGAAGGTGGTCGAAGCCGAGGACCAGCTCGAAAGCCTGATGAGCCAGGCGGCAGCCGAAGCGCGATCAGCGTTCGGCGACGATACCGTCTATATGGAAAAATATCTCGGCAATCCGCGCCACATCGAATTCCAGGTGTTCGGCGACGGCAATGGCGCTGCCATCCATCTCGGGGAGCGCGATTGTTCGCTCCAGCGCCGTCACCAGAAGGTGCTCGAGGAAGCCCCCTCGCCCGTCATTTCGCCCGAAGAGCGTTCGCGCATGGGAGAAGTCGTGCGCAAGGCGATGAGCGAAATGGGCTATCGCGGCGCCGGCACGATCGAATTCCTTTACGAGGACGGCGATTTCTACTTCATCGAGATGAACACCCGTCTCCAGGTCGAGCATCCGGTCACGGAGATGATCAGCGGGATCGATCTCGTTCGCGAGCAGATCCGCGTTGCCTCCGGCGAGGGCCTGTCCTGCACGCAGAACCAGGTCCAGCTTCATGGCCATGCGATCGAATGCCGGATCAACGCCGAGGACCCCGAGACCTTCGCCCCCTCGCCCGGGCTCGTCAAAAACTATGTCGCTCCGGGCGGCATGCACGTCCGCGTCGATAGCGGCCTCTACACCGGCTACCGGGTGCCGCCTTATTACGACAGCATGATCGGCAAGCTGATCGTCTACGGCTCGACGCGCGAGCGCTGCATCATGCGCTTGAGGCGCGCGCTCGAGGAGTTCGTGGTCGAAGGCATGAAAACGACGATTCCGCTTCACCAGAAGCTGGTCAGGGACGAGGAATTCCTCGCCGGCGACTATACGATCAAGTGGCTTGAGCAGTGGCTTGCAAAGCAGGCTGCGGAGCGCCCCTAAGTCTTTCGATTTTCGTCCCAAAGGGCGACACATCTCACTCCAGTATCGACATTCGGGTCTGGTTAACCGAAATTAAGACGAAACCGCGCGCCGAGTCGCAGCCACAGGCGCGCCTGCTCTCCATCGTGGAGGACAGAGGCGTGAGTGCGGGTGGATAGGACGAAAAGCGAGGGGGTCGCGTGTCCGGGACTGACATTTTCATTTCCTATGCCCGTACGGACCGGCCGATTGCGCGCTCATTCGCGGAATGCCTGATCGAGGAAGGCTTCCAGGTCTGGTGGGACGCATCGCTGCACTCCGGCGAAACGTTCGACGAGGTCATCGAGCAGAGGCTGAGAGACGCCAAGGCGGTTGTCGTTCTCTGGTCGCCGCGCTCGGTCGCTTCTCGCTGGGTCCGCGCCGAGGCGACGCTCGCCGATCGCCGCAACAAGCTCGTCCCGGCGATCATCGAGGCGTGCGACCGTCCGATCGTGTTCGAGCTCACGCATACCGCCGACCTTTCCGATTGGCACGGCGACCGGTCGGACCTGCGATGGCAGCAATTCGTCGAGGACCTTCGCCGGCTGATCGACAGGGCTCCAGCGACTGAAGCTCCGCCTGAGCAGCCGGCAGCAGCGCCTCAGGTCCGGCCGCAACCCGTCGGCCGCCAGCCGCTGCGGCCAGGCAATGACCAAGTCATCTCCGCCGACCGTTTTCGGCGCGAGCAGGCGGCGCAGCGAAATGTCGCCCCGCCGGCCCCGATCGAGGCGCCTGCCCCGCCAAGTGAATATCATTGCCTCGAGCTGCTCGAAGGCGAGCTGCCCGAGGAGCTGATCGCCATCGAATCCTCGAGCATGAGGATCGGCCGGACGGCACCCGCCGACATAGTCTTGCCGCACAGGAGCATCTCGCGCGAGCATTGCGTTATCGGTCTTGCCAATGACGAGCTTCTCGTCACCGACCTCAATTCAACCAACGGCACCTATGTCGACGACGTGCGCATCACGCGCGCGACGATCCTGCCGGTCGGCGCCATCCTTCGGCTCGGCCAGGTATCGCTGCGCCATGCCGTCCACTCGCATGGCGAAGCGGAGCGACGGGGCGCGCTTCGCAAGAGCAACGGAAACCACCACCCGGAGCGTATTGCCGCGAGTTCCTGACCTTCACTGCGGGACACAAGGCGTTGCCTTACCCAAGCGACCCGAAGCCTATCATCCTCAACGTCGGGATCACCGGCCATCGCGCCGGCGGGCTTACCGCTCCTCTCGTTCGCAAGCTGAAGCCGCTCGTCGAGGATGTCCTTCGCCAGCTGCGCGACGCGGCGCTGACGCTCCAGCAGTCGGAGGACGTTTTCTGCAGCGACACGAAGGCGCGATTGCTCCTTCACACCGGCCTTGCGAGCGGCGCTGACCAGATTGCGGCAAGATCGGCGCGCTCGAGCGGCTATTCGATCCGCGCCGTCCTGCCGTTCGAGCCGGATGAATATCGCAAGGACTTCGCGCCCGGTAAGGAGCTGAAAAGCTTCGAGAAGGCCCTGGCCGCAACGGACGAGATCGTCGCTCTTCCTGGCGAGCGCGCCAACCTTAACGCCGCTTATGTCCAGGTCGGCGAGTCGCTCGTCAGCGATGCCGACGTCCTCATTGCGATCTGGGACGGGGAGAAAGGGCGAGGTCCCGGAGGAACTGCGCATGTCGTCGAGATGGCGCTCGAGAACTCGGTTCCGGTTCTCCACATCGAGGTGAACCGCAGTTCCGGGAAGATCCGCATGCGCGCGCTCATGGACGGCGATGCGCCGGCACCGACAAGCACCGCGCTTCGCGATCCGGACCTTTACACCCGTGTCCTGCGAGGAGCGTTCAGGCTGCGCGCCCAAGGCGCCGAAGAACAGGCCCAGGACTAAGGCCCAAGCGCGGCTCGAGGCTTATTGCGAAGCCGGCTGACGTTGCAGGAAGACGATATAGGCGCGGGTCTGGTTGGCCTGTTTCAGCAGTTTCTGCGCTTCCTTCTCGGTGTGAATCCCGCCCATCGAGGCTTTCAGCGTCTTGAGGTAGGAATCATAATTGCGGGCAAGCGCTGCGCTCTGGCTGTTGCCCGAATGCATGACCTGCTTTGCCATCGAACGCGCATCATCGATCGTCGAGTTGAACTGCGACACGGTCGCCGGCGACACGCCGACGTCGGGCGTCGCGGTAATTTCCGCAGCGGCCGATGACTTGCTGCCCTTGGTCTTGCTCGCCTTTGCGGCCGCATTGCCGAGCGTCGCCTGGGCGGCGGCTGACTTCGCCTGCGCTTTCTTCAGTGCATCGAGCTGGGCCTGCGCTGCAGCCGTCTTCGCCTTTTCGGCCGCGAGCGCCTGCGTCGAATTGGTCTGTTCGCTCGGCTGCGGCGCAGCCGCCGCCGGCGCCGCATTCGCCGTCTCGTTCGCAACCGCGGTCTGATCGCTCGCGGCCTCGGCGCTCGTTGCGGCAGTTGGCGCCGGTCCGAAATTATCGATGCCGTTGGCGGCTTGCTGCGAAGCAGCCGGCTGCTGATGCGATCCGCCGCGCATGGTGAGCGCGCCGATGCCGACGATCGCGAGCAGACCTGCAGCTCCTGCGGCAATCAGCATCGGGTTGGGCTTCTTCGCCGCCTTGCCACCTTCCGTCTTGGCTTTGCGATGCAGCTTTCCAGCTGCAACAACGGGGGTGGCAGCGACGGCGGCAGCCGCGGCCTTGCCGCCAGCTTTCTTCTCTTCGGCCTCGGCCTCATCCCCCGCCTCGGCTTCCTTCTTTTGAGCTGCGCCTCGCTTGCGGGCTCCTGTCTCCTCGCCCGCGCGCTTGAACCTCGCCTCCTTGGGGCTTGTCGGAACACCGGTTTCGACGGGAGCCTTGAGATCGACGTTCGGCGTTGGCGCGACCGGCTTGATTTCCTCCGCTTCGACCTGCGCGGCATAGAAGCGCGTAGCCTCGTCGTCGGCACTTTCCGCCGGTTGCTCGGACTTGCCGAACGTTGCGAGCCAATCGCTCAGCGTCTGCGGCCGATCCTCGGGCTTCACCACCATCGCCGCGTCGACCGCGGCCAGGAACCGTTTGGTGTAACCTGCCCACTTGCCCTCCGCGAGCGGCTTGCCAAGGCCGGCGTGGAGCCGCTCCAGGACCTCGGGCGGCTTCTCGCCGGTGATGCACTCGTACATGACGACACCAAGAGCGTAGATGTCTGTCCACGGCCCCTGGGGGTAGGTTTTCACATATTGCTCGATCGCGGCGTAAGGGGGCGTGTGGAACGTCACCTTCGTGCTCGTCGCTTCTGCCGTGTCGAAGCGCGCCGAGCCGAAGTCGATCAGGACCGGCCGGTTGTCCTCGTTGATGAGGATGTTCGGCGGCTTGATGTCGCGGTGGAGCACCCCGACGCGGTGCGCGCGCTCGAGCCCCTCGGCGATGGGATGGAGGATGCTCCAGAGGCTCCGCTCGTTGAAGCGACGACCCTGCTTCAGCATTCTCGAGAGCGACATCCCGTCCTCGAAATCCATGACCATGTAGGCGGTGCCGTGGATCTCGAAGAGGCTGCGGACGCTGACGATGTTGGGATGACGGGTCGGGGTCGAAAGATTCCAAAGGAGCTTCGCTTCTTCGACGAACTTCTTGAGGCCGAGGGCATGCACTTCCTCCGCCTCGGAATCGATCGGAACGACCGTATCTTCGGAATCCCGCTCGCTGATCGAGCTCGGGAAATATTCTTTGATCGCGACGAGCTCGTTGAAGTAGATGCCGCGCGCCTTGTAAACGATGCCGAACCCGCCGACGCCGAGCACTTCCTCGATGCGCCATTCGCGCAGCACCGTGCCCATCGGCAACGCCTTGTTGCTGTACGCTTTGTTCATGCCGTCGCCCCCACGACCTCGATAGCAAAAAGTAAATCGCATGAAGCTTCGGCGAATGCTAGTCAGCGGTTGGAACAATCGACGGGGGCATGAATGCGTTTTGATTGCGCCAGCCGCACGCATGTCGGGCTGAAACGCAAGATCAACGAGGATTCGATCTTTGCCGATCCCGACCGTGGACTGTTGGTCGTGGCCGACGGCATGGGCGGCCACGATGCCGGCGAAGTCGCAAGCGCAATGGTCACCGAGGCGATTCGTTCGCTTTCGACCGCCGCTGGACTGGACGGGATCGCGGATCGCGCGGTCGAGACGCTGCGACAGGTCAATGGGCAGCTCATCGAGCTCGCGCGCTCCGGCGGCGAGCGGCGAACGATCGGAACGACCGTGGTCGGGCTTGCGATCGCCGAAGGGGCCTTCTGCTGTTTCTGGATGGGCGACAGCAGGGCCTATCGGCTTCGCGACGGCAAGATCGAGCGGCTAAGCCATGACCATAGCCTCGTTCAGAGCCTCATCGATGCAGGGATGCTCAAGCCCGAGGATGCCGAAGCGCATGAGAATGCGAACCTCATTACCCGCGCCGTCGGCGTCGCGGAAAATTGCGAGGTCGACGTCGTCGACGGAGACGCAAGATCCGGCGACCTCTTCCTGCTTGCAAGCGACGGCCTCACCCGCCTCGTTCCCGACCACGAGCTGGAGGCGGAACTCGGCAACGGATCACCGGCGGCGACCGCCGACAGGCTGATCGAAACCGCGCTTAGCCGGGGCGCTCCCGACAATGTTTCGCTCATCATCGCTAAGATCCTCTAGCGCCTATTTTTTTTGGTTCAGCGTCACTTGAAGGCAGCGCTGGTGACACCAATGTAAGTTCCAGACCGGCCTTTCCCCTGTTGGCCGGTTAGTCAGACTCGCGAATCCTGACGGGCCCACCCACGTCGGCAGGCATGGGTGGGCCTTTCAATGGCGCCCGCCCGCGCTCGCCCGCATCTCCCTCTTAGGTAACAATGCGGATCGCGGACCCTCCCAAATTGGGCCAATCCCGTCCCCACACTCAAGGATCGACGAATGGCCTGGAGCAGGATCAAGATTGCGACCGGATTGCTGATCGGGATCTCATCGCTGCTGGGCAGCGCAAGTGCCGCCCATCCAGCCTCGGTGACGGAGACGCGCTATGTCTGCGACGGTGGGCAGAGACTCATCGTCCGGCGATCGGCTGATGCCGCCAGCGTCCGGTTCGTCGACCGTAGCTATGAGCTTCAGCGCAGGCATTCGAGCAACTTTGAAAAATACAGCTCGCCCGGCGCTGCACTCATCATCGACGGCGATTCCGCCGTGTTCGTCGCCACCGATCGGCTTCAGCTCGGCCAGTGTGTCGAGACCAGCCGGGTCGCGTCGGCGCAATAGCTTGAAGGAGAGATTGTGTGCGTAAGCTCTTGATCGGTGTCCTGCTCGCAGGATTTACTGCCACTTCATCATTCGCCGATCGCGCGGCGGAACCCCAGTCCAACAAAGCGGGAGCGAACGCTCATCATCCGCAGGGCCGCAGTGCTCCCGCTCCGGCAAGATCGCAGCCGCGCGCGGTGGAGCGAGGCGCCGCCGGAGCCGGGCGAGCGGTTCATACGGCTCCGCCCGCTGCGAGCGTCACGAAAGCGAGGCCTTCAGGAGCCAGGTACCCGGCGCCCGCTCACCGACCGTCAAGCTCAGGCGCGCCGCACAATGTCGTGGTTACGCCGGTGCACCCGGGACCAAGGGTGATTGAACCGCGCGAACGGCACAATCCCATCCTGCCTTCGGAGCGGCCCGCTCACCCGAACGCGAGGCCGGCAGCTCCGGTCATCAGCACCGTCCCGCGGCCAAGAACCGAGCCGCCTTTAAGGCCGCAGGCGAGGCCGACGCCGCGCCCGCAGTGGAACACCAACTGGCGCCACGACAATCGGTACGACTGGCACAACTGGCGGCGCGACCATCACAATCGCTTCCACCACCAGCATCACTATATCGACCCGTTCGGATGGGGATATTTCCGCTACTGGGTCGGATGGCGCCTGTGGCCGGCCTATTACGGCAGCCAGTACTGGATCCTAGATCCCTGGTACTATCACCTGCCGCCAGCGCCTCCCGGCACGCATTGGGTCCGCTATTACAACGATCTGCTCCTGGTCGACACGTGGAGCGGCGAAGTCGTCGACGTGATCTACGACTTCTTCTGGTAGCTTGGGCGCCTCCGGCCTGACTTGCAGCCGGGCCGGAGCGCGGGCACTAGGGCCTTCCCAGGAAGGGGAAGTGCCCAATGAGTCTGATCGCCGACGTGAAGGAACTCGACCCCTCGCAGCGGAGCGCGATTTGGGCGAGCTATCTTGGCTGGACCCTCGACGCTTTCGACTTCTTCCTCATGACCTTCATGTTCACGGCGATCGCCAAGGAGTTCGGGACCGACGTCAAGGCGGTCCAGGAAGCGACTTTCCTGACGCTTGCGGCAAGGCCGATCGGCGCTTTCGTCTTCGGATGGCTGGCTGAACGGTTCGGCCGCCGTCCCGTCCTCATGGCGGACATCGTCCTTTTTTCGATCTTCGAGTTCGCGTCCGGCTTCGCGCCTTCGCTTGCCAGCCTGCTCGTCCTTCGCTTCCTGTTCGGGATCGCGATGGGCGGCGAGTGGGGGCTTGGCGCGAGCCTCGTCATGGAAAGCATTCCAGCACGGCTGCGCGGACCCGTGTCGGGCCTCCTCCAGAGCGGTTATCCCTCGGGCTATTTCGTCGCCAGCCTCGTCTACTTCCTGCTGTTCGACAGGATCGGCTGGCGCGGCATGTTCATGGTCGGCATTGCTCCTGCCGTCCTCGTCCTTCTCATCCGGCTGCACGTCAAGGAAAGCCCGGTGGTGGAAGCGCGTCGCGGCAAGGCCTCGATCAACCCCGTGACGGAGCTTCTGCGCTACTGGAAAATCACCCTCTACATGATCGTGCTGATGGCGGCCTTCAACGCATTCAGCCACGGCACGCAGGACCTCTACCCGACCTTCCTTCAGCAGCAGCATCATTTCGGGACCAGGCTCACCGGCACGCTGACGGCCATCATGAACATCGGCGCGATCGTCGGCGGCATCGGCTTTGGCATCTGGTCGGAGAGAATTGGCCGAAAACGCGCGATCATCATCGCCAGCCTGCTTGCGCTCCCGGTCCTGCCGCTTTGGGCCTTCGCCTCGACGCCAGTGCTCCTCGCGCTCGGCGCCTTCCTCATGCAGGTCGCGGTCCAGGGCGCGTGGGGCATCGTCCCGGTCCATTTGAACGAGCTTTCGCCTCCCGGCGCGAGGGCGCTCTTTCCGGGCTTCGCCTACCAGCTTGGCAATCTCATCATGTCCCGCAACGCCGTCTTCCAGGCCGGCATCGCCGAAAGCCATCACAATGATTATGGCCTTGCCCTTGCGATCTTCGGCGGCGTGATGGCGCTGGTGATCGCGATCTGGACCGCGGTTGGACCTGAACGGAAGAACGCGGACTTCCTCGCCGAAGCGGGAGGTTAGGCGCGGCGGGACCAGGACCAGCGCCTCGGCGTGATGCGAACCGTTCCCCGCCTTTACGTTCCAGTTCCGACGCGCCGCCCTAAGCTCTCGACATTGGAGAAAACTTTCGGCGGGCATTGGCGTTTGTCGGACAAGAGGACGAACGCGTGCCCAGTTACCGCGGAACTGCCGACCGACCCGACCAGGCGAAAGCCGTCGCCGCGGTCCTTGTCGTGCATGCCGCGCTCGCCTTCATCATTCTTTCCGGCCTCAACGTCCGTGCGGTCACCCAGGCCGTCGAGCAGCTGAAGACGTTCAACTTCGCGCAGCCCCCGCCCCCACCGCCGGTCCCGCCGCCGCCCAGGCCGCGGCCACGCCCCAGGATGGAAAAGCCGCAGGGCGCGCCTGCGAAAAAGGCGGAGCCGACGCCCGTCGTTGCACCGCCGCCGGTCATTCCCGCTCCCTCGCCGATCCCGGCCGCGAAGATTGCCGGAACCGGAAGCTCCTCAACCTCGGGAGCAGGCGCTCTTGGCAGCGGCACGGGCGCCGGCGGCAGCGGCTACGGCCCTGGAGGCGGCGGCACCGGCGCCTTCACCCCGGCGCGCAAGCTGACGAAAATCCCCGATCACGAGTATCGCAGGTTCGCCTCGAGCGGCATCGAGGCCGGCAGCGTCGCAATCACGATCAAGGTCAATCCCGACGGCTCCGTTTCCAATTGCCGGATCGCCCGCAGCAGCGGCAGCGCCTATGCGGACGGGCTGATGTGCCAGCTGACGCAGCAATATGTCCGCTTCAGCCCGGCGCGCGATCCCTCCGGCCGCCCGGTCGCCGAGGACGTGACCTGGGTTCCCAACTGGGCGCCGCACTAAGAGGCTTTTGGTCAGCGGCTCGCGACGGAGTTCGACGAAGCTGCGTTCTTGTCGGCGCCTTGCGCCACCTGGGCTTTGTCGCGCCCGTAGGCATCGTCGTAATAAGCGATCGATTGTCCGTCGGGCATCGCGGTCAGGTAGGTGATGTAGACCGGAACGGGCTGGGCAAGCGGTACCGGCTGCTCGGTTCCGGCGCTTTGCCAGTCGAGGTCGCGGCCGAACAGCCAGCGTCCAAGACGCGCCGCGTCTTCGAGGCGCACGCATCCGCCGCTGAAATAACGGGTCGACTGCTTGAACAGCTCGCGGCGGGGGTTGTCGTGCAGATAGACGCCGAACTGGTTGGGGAACATGAACTTCATCCGGCCCATGAAATTCTTGGGCCCCGGCTTCTGCCTGATGTTGATCTCGACCTTGCCGTCGTTGACGGCCTTCCAGTCGAGTGTCTTGGGATCGATGATTGTCGGGTTGGGTGTCCAGTCCGACACGATCTCGTAGCCATAATCGTCGAGATATTTGAGGCCGTATTTGACGACATATTGGGCAACGTCCTCGGGGACGAGGTCCGGCGGCACGTACCAATAAGGGTTGAGAGCGGCATAGCGGATGTAAGCCGTCAGCATCGGGGTTGGCCACTTGGGCTTGCCCACGACAACCACCATCGAATCGACGGGCTTTCCATCGTCGTACATGTAGAGCCGCTGCTGCGCGGCATTGACGAGCACGTAGCGCTGCTTGCCCGCGGGAAGCGCGCGAGCCCGCTGCAGGTTGAGCTCCAGCACCTGCCGCTTCTCATCATCGCTGTACTGATGGTCGGCAAGCGCATGACGCAGCTGGCCGTACAGGGGATGCATCCAGCCAAGGCTGCTCACATATTCCGAAAGCGACGGCGCGGCGGCGGCCTGGAGGAGCGCGGCGAGCGGCGAGGGCGGCGCCGGCCTCAGCTGGGGATCGACATAAGTGATGCCGACCCCGGGGTCGCGGCGAAGATCGTCGATATAAGCGACGAAGGCCTCGGAAAGCGCCTCGTCGGCACGCTCGATATCCTTGCGCTTTTGCCTGGTCCGCGCGGCCTGGAGCTGCGCTTCAAGCTCCGCTGGATGATATTTGTCGGGGCTCAACCCATCGAGGCTTGCAGTGCTGAGGAGGGATACCAGCTGCTGCGCTGAATCGCCCGCCTCGGGCGAAAGCCACAGCGGCGCGCCCTTTCGGGCCTTGTAGAAGTCGGCAATGCTCTGCCCCAGCGGTGACGGGGCCATTGCCGGGGCCGAACGGACGGGAGCCGCTGCTGCCGACTGGGCCGCCGCAGGAGTGGGTGCCAGCATGCTCGCGGCGCCGATCAGCAGCGCTGCAGCAAGGCCGTTTCCCGGATAAGAGTGCACCGGCCAGCGGCCGGTGCACCAATTACGCAGACTTTTCACCTTTTCTCCGATACTTGGCTTCGCGTTTTAGCCGCGTTCGCCACTCCGGGTTGGCGCCGTGTAGGTCGGAGCCGGAGCCGGGGCCGGAGCAGCAGCGGGGCCACCGGCATAATATTGCCCGTTATAGACGTATCCGTCCACCACGCCGTCATTGTTGCGGTCGGCCCATACCGCGCCGGCGAGACCGCCGACAGCAGCACCGATCACCGCGCCCGCCGGGATGCTGACGCCAGGAAGAATCGCGCCGGCAGCAGCACCGAGCGCCGCGCCGCCAAGCGCGCCGGTCACGACCGCATGGGTCGTCGGATCATATCCGGCCGGCGGACCGGCATAATATTGACCGTTGTAGACATAGCCGTCGACATAGCCGTCATTGTTGTTGTCGGCCCAGACCGCGCCCGCAAGACCGCCGATCGCCGCGCCAACCGCGGCACCGGTGATCGTGCTGATGCCAGGAGCTACCGCTCCAACAGCGGCGCCGCCAGCCGCGCCTACCGCCGCGCCCGTCGCGATGTCCGCATTGGTGTGCGGATTTGCGGTGCACGCGCCAAGGGCGGCTGTACTTGCAAGCGCCAGGGCCAAAATTGAATTACGCATCGCTCTTTCTCCCATTGTGTTGAGCTGCCGGAACATGCGCCACGCGCAGCAGGTCCGCCGCACGGCGGTGCATGTTACAAGCGCAGGAACGACGATTGCGGCTCATCGTTCCGCAACCGCGACAATGGGGTCGCTAGAGTGGTTGTTTCGATCGCGCAACGTGTTTAGTTAAGTTGTTGATTTGTAGTTGGAAAGATCATTGGAATGAAAGCCACTATCTATCATAATCCACTGTGCGGAACGTCCCGCAAAACGCTCGACATCCTGCGCGATTCCGGCTGCGACGTGTGGATCCACGAATATCTCAAGAACCCGCCGACGAAGGACGAGCTGAAGCGCCTTTACGGCCGCGCGGGCATCACTCCTCGCGAAGGGATGCGAGCGAAAGAAGCGATCGCCGACGAACTTGGCCTCAAGCGTCCCGAGGTCACCGACGAGGAGATCCTCGAGGCGATGGTCAAGCATCCCGTTCTCATCGAGCGGCCGATCGTCGAAACCCCCACCGGCGTCCGGCTGTGCCGGCCGCAGGACAAGGTGCGGGAGATCCTGTGACGAGCCCGGCCGCCCCGCTTGACCCAAGGCGCCCCAAGGCAAAGATTGGAGCGAACGGCTCTCTTTCCCGAGCGGTTGGTGGGAGCCTCAGGATCGCCTGGTGAGATGACTGGCCTCGACCCCCGCCTCCTTCTTCACGGCTATGCCACCGGGATATTCCCGATGGCCGACAGCCGTGATGCTGACGAATTGTTCTGGGTCGAGCCGCGGAACCGCGCGATCATTCCACTGGACGGCTTTCACCTTTCGCGCTCGCTCCGCCGGACGCTGCGCTCGGGAAGGTTCGCGATCACCCACGACCGCGATTTCGCGGCCGTGATCGCTGCCTGCGCCGACCGCGAAGAGACCTGGATCAATGCCGAGCTCGAGCGCGCCATGCTGGCGCTTCACGGCTCGGGCCAGGCCCATTCGGTCGAGGTTTGGGACGAGGAT
>DATIQO010000005.1:0-18661 GCA_035470745.1 Sphingomicrobium sp.
TTGAATTGTTGGACGAAGCCGTCACAGCCGCTACGCAAGGCATGGTCTGGTAGGGAATATCTGCGCCTCGGGGGAGGGGCCTTCATGAATAGCAAGCTGCTCGGTGTTGCCGGGATCATCGTAATCCTTGGCATCGCCACACTGTTGTCGACCAATCGCCGCGCGATCCGGCTGCGCATCGTTGCCGCGGCTTTCGCGCTGCAGGCATTCGTCGCGTGGCTGGTGCTCTACACGAGCTGGGGTCGTGCCGGAATCGAGACCCTCTCTGGAGGCGTCGGCGATCTGCTTGGCTATGCGACGAAGGGGACTGAGTTCCTGTTCGGGCCGAGCGAATCCAACCCGCTCGCACACAGCTTTGCGATTGCCGCGCTGCCGGTGATCATCTTCTTCGCGAGCCTCGTTGCGATCCTCTATCATCTCGGCATCATGCAGCGGATCGTCCGCTGGGTTGGCGGCGCGATCGGCTGGGTCACCGGCATCAGCCGCGTCGAATCGCTTTCCGCCGCGGCAAATATCTTCGTCGGTCAGTCGGAGTCCCCGCTCGTCGTTCGGCCCTATCTTGCAGCACTTCCGCCCTCGCGGCTGTTCACCGTCATGTGTGTGGGCATGGCGGGCGTCGCGGGGACGATCCTTGCCGCTTATGCAAGCCTGCTGGGTGCGCAATACCTGCCCTACCTCCTTGCTGCAGCGTTCATGTCGGCGCCCGGCGGGATCTTGATGGCAAAGATCATCGTGCCCGACGAGCCGGCAGACACCGAAGCGGCCGAAGACACCAAAATCGATGTCGCCGAGACGTTCGAAGAAGGCGTGAAGCCGGCAAACATCATCATGGCCGCGGCGCAGGGCGCGCAGACCGGCGTGAAGCTCGCGGTGGCGGTGGGCGCGATGGTGCTTGCGTTCGTTGCGCTCGTGGCGCTGGCGAACGGTATCCTTGGCGGCCTTGGCAACATGGTCGGCATCCCGGGCCTCAGCTTCCAGCGGATCGTCGGCTATCTGTTCGCGCCGGTCATGTATCTGATCGGCGTGCCCTGGAACGAGGCGGGCGCGGCCGGCGGCCTGTTCGGCACCAAGCTCGTGCTCAACGAGTTCGTCGCGTTCATCGATCTTGGAAAGATGGATGCAGCGACCTTAAGCGACCGCAGCCGGGCGATCGTGACCTTTGCGCTGTGCGGCTTTGCGAATTTCAGCTCGATCGCCATCCAGATGGCAGTGACCGGCGGGCTCGCGCCCAACCAGCGGCCGGTGATCGCAAGGCTCGGCATCCGCGCGCTCCTCGCCGGAAGCCTCGCCAATCTCATGAGCGCGGCCTTGGCCGGTTTGATGATTTCCGCTTAGGGCCAGATATATGTCGACGATAAGCGCCGATCATCTTGCATCCGTCTCGCTGCACGATGCTGAGAGCGACCCTGACGGCTTCGCCCAAAAGCTTGGACGGAGTTTCAAGGATTATGGCTTCGCGATCATCGCCGGCCATGGAATCCCCGAAGAACTGATCCGGCGCGCCGAGGCCAAGGCCAAGGCCTTCTTCGCGCTTCCCGAGGAGATCAAGCGCAAGTACCTGGTCGCCGGGGGCGGCGGCGCGCGCGGCTACACGCCGTTCGGCATCGAGACAGCCAAGGGCGCAAAGGCGCACGATCTCAAGGAATTCTGGCACGTCGGCCGCGATCTTCCCGAAGGGCACAAGTTTCGCGACCACATGCCCGATAATCTCTGGCCGGACGAAGTGCCGAGCTTCAAGGCGACGTTCCAGGAGCTCTATGCGACGTTCGATCGCACGGGCCTTGGGATCCTGAGGGCGATCGCGCGCTATCTGAAGATCGACGAGAATTATTTCGAAGACGCGGTGCGCGACGGGAATTCCGTGCTGCGCGCACTCCATTATCCGCCGCAACCGCAGCCCACCGGCGAGCATATCCGTGCCGGCGCGCACGAGGACATCAACGCGATCACTTTATTGCTCGGAGCCGAGGAAGCCGGCCTTGAGCTGCTGACGAAGGACGGGCGCTGGATCCCGGTATCGCCGCGGCCCGGCGAGCTGGTGATCAACATTGGCGACATGCTCCAGCGGCTCACCAACGGCGTGCTCCGCTCGACCTCGCACCGCGTCGTCAACCCTGCGCCAGACCGCGCCAGCCATGCGCGTTATTCGATGCCCTTCTTTCTGCACTTCCGCTCGGATTTCCTGATCGAGGCGCTGCCCGACACCGTGCCGGCCGGCGAGGAGCCGAAATGGCCGCCGATCACCGCCGATGATTACCTCCAGGAGCGGCTGCGCGAGATCAAGCTGGTCTAGGAAGGTTCGCCGGTCCGAACCCGAACGGCAAAAGCTCGCTGATCCGGTAGCGCTCGAGTGCGGATCCGTCGCCGCTCGCGCACAATATCTCGATGTCTCGGCCGCTGAGCTGGGCCGCTTCGAAAATCGCCTGCCGACATCCCCCGCAAGGGGTGCAGACGGTTGCATCGGTGCCGCCGGCAACTGCGATCCGGACGATCTTGCCAAGTCCGAACCTGTGCTGCGCGGCAGTGAGCGCGCTCTGCTCCGCGCAAATGCCGAGGCGGTAGCACGCATTCTCCATGTTCGCGCCGGTCACGATTTCGCCGTCGATCGACTGGACGGCGCAGCCGACCAGGAAGTTCGAATAAGGCGCATAGGCCTTCGCGGCGGCTTCGCGCGCCATTTGGAGAAGCTGTTCATCTGTCATGCTCTTGTCCTTAAGCGGCTGCAGAGGGCATGCGCCAGCCATGCCGAAAACAAGAGTGACGATTCGCATGCGTATCTCAGCGATTGCCGCCCTAGCCGTTGCTGCAGCTTTCGATCCCGCACCCGCGCTCGCCTGGGGAAAGACCGGGCACCGCGTCGTAGCGGCGATTGCCGACACCCAGCTATCGGGTCTCGCGCGCGCCCAAATCCGCGAGATCCTGGGGCCGGGCGAGAGCCTTGATGAAGCTGCGAACTGGCCTGACGAGATGCGCTCCGACCCGTCGCCGTTTTGGCAGAAGACCGCGACGCCGTGGCACTATGTGACGCTAAGCGGCACCGCTTATGATCATGCTCCGCCCGAAGGCGACGCGCTCGAGGCGCTGGACCACTTCCGCGCGTTGCTCGAGGATCCGCATGCAAACCTTGCCGACAAGCAGACGGCCCTGCGCTTCGTCATCCACCTCGTCGGCGACCTTCACCAGCCGCTCCATGTCGGCAAGTGCTGCGATCGCGGCGCCAATGACGTGAGGGTCAGCTGGTTCGGAAAGCCGACCAATCTTCATGCGGTCTGGGATTCTTCGCTCGTCGACGAGGAGCAATTGTCGTTCACCGAGCTCGCCGCCAAGCTCGAGCGCCATATCAGCGACCGGCAGCTGATCGCATGGTGGGACATCAATCCGCGAGACTGGGTCGGCGAAAGCGCAAAGCTTCGAGACAGCCTCTATCCGGTCGCCACCGACACGCCCAAGGGCTCCGGTCTTGCCACTGCGGGCGCCGGCGCGGGCGTACCCAATCTTTCCTATCCTTACGTCTATCGGTTTACGCCGCTGATGGAGCAGCGCCTGAGCCAGGCAGGCGTCAGGCTGGCAGCCTATCTCAACGCGATCTTTGCTCAGCCTCGGGTCCTCCCGGAGCGTCCCGCTCGATGATCGGCAAGGTTGCGGCCGCGTTCTCGGCCCTGTTGCTTTCGGCTTGCGCTTCTCAGCTTTCGCTGCCGCAGGCTTCGTCGGCGCCCGTCGAGGTCCAGCTCCTCGCGATCAACGATTTCCACGGCAATATCGAGACGCCGCCGGAGCCGGTTCCGATCACCCAGGCGGACGGAACGGTGCGCAAGGTTCGCCTCGGCGGCGCCGCGCAGCTTGCATCGGCGCTCGAAGGCGCACGCCAGGGTCATCCCAACACGATCACCGTCGCCGCAGGAGACCTGATCGGAGCATCGCCGCTCGCCTCGGCCTACTTCCTCGACGAGCCGACCATCGACGCGATGAATCTGATCGGGCTCAGCCTGGCATCGGTCGGCAATCACGAGTTCGACAAGGGCGCCGCGGAACTGCTTCGAATGCAGCGCGGCGGGTGCAGCAGGAACACGACCCGGATCCCGTGTCGCCTCGAGCCCTTTGCCGGAGCCCGTTTTCAATATCTTGCGGCAAACGTACTTCGAGACGACGGCAGCAGCATATTTCCTGGAACCGCGCTTCGGCAGGTGGGGCCGGTCCGGATCGGGTTCATCGGCGAGACCCTGAAGGACACTGCAATCCTTGTCAGCCCGGCCGGAGTTGCAGGCCTGCGCTTTGCCGATGAAGCGTCGACCGCCAATGCGCTTGCGGCGAGGCTCAAGGCCGAGGGAGCCGACGCGATCGTTCTCCTCATCCATCAGGGCGGCAAGGTTCCCGACACGTATGAAGAGCAGGGCTGCAGCGGGCTGACCGGCGAAATCCTGCCGATCCTCGACAGGCTTGATCCGACGATCACGACCGTCATTTCCGGCCATACGCACAACGCCTATTCCTGCACGCTTGCGCGCGGCGGAGCGATGCGCCTGCTGACCAGCGCCGGAAAATACGGTTATCTCTACACCGATGTTCGCCTCACCTTTGATCGGGCGACGCACCGGCTGATCGGTGAGCAAGCGACCAATGTCCCGGTCGATGGCATCACCGGTGAAGAACCAAAGGTAGCTGCGCTGGTGGACCGCTACGCAGCGGCGGCGCGGCCTGCGGCAGAGCGCGTGGTTGGCCATCTTTCGGGTCCCGTCTTCAAAACCCTGGAGAACGGCGAATCCCCGGTTGCGGACCTTATCGCCGATGCGCAGCTTGCAGCGACCAAAGGCCCGCAAAGGAGCGCCGCCGACTTATCCTTCATCAACACCGGGGGCGCCCGCACCGACCTCATCCCCCGGGCCGACCGAAGCGTCACCTACGGCGACATTTTCGCGCTCGAGCCGTTCGGCAACACCCTTGTCGTGCGCACCTTCACCGGCATCGAGCTCAAGGCCCTGCTCGAGCAGCAGTTTGCCGACAGGAACGGCAAAGGCGCGCTGCGCGAATCGACCCTCGTGCCCTCCGCCAATTTCCACTTTGCATTCGACCTCTCGAAGCCGAGCGGCAGCCGCATTGTCGCCATGACCCTCAACGGCAAGCCGATCGATCCAGCCGGCCGCTATCGGGTGGCGGTCAATAACTTCCTTGCGAGCGGCGGCGACGGTTATTCGGTCCTGGCGCAGGGCAAGGATACGGTAGACGCGGGACTGGACCTCGACGCGCTCGAGGCGTGGCTTGCGGCAAATCCAGCGGTTCCAACGGTCGGCCGTATCCGCGACCTTACCGCGCACTGACCGCGAGCGGCACGACAGCCGCCATCGCCCGGCTAACGGAGCGGCGGCTCGTCGAAACTGCGCAGCTTGCGACTGTGCAGCCCTTCGCCCTCGAGCTGCAGAAGGCCGAGCGCTTCGATGCCGATGCGCAGATGCTGGCTGACCGCACGTTCATAGAAGGCATTGGCCTGCCCAGGCAGCTTGAGCTCGCCGTGGAGCGGCTTGTCGGAAACGCATAGCAAGGTGCCGAACGGTACGCGGAAGCGGTAACCCTGGGCGGCAACGGTCGCCGATTCCATGTCGATCGCGACTGCCCGGCTCTGGTTGAAGCGCAGCGACGAGGCGGCGTAGCGCAGCTCCCAGTTGCGGTCGTCGGTCGTCACCACCGTCCCCGTACGAAGCCGCTGCTTCACACTATCCTCATCCTCGCCAGTGACCGAAAGGGTCGCGCTGAACAGCGCCTGCTGGACTTCGGCGATGGCCGGAAGGGGAATTTCGGGCGGGAGCACGTCGTCGAGCACATGATCGTCGCGCAAATAGGCGTGGGCGAGCACGTAATCGCCGATCGTCTGGCTCGGTCTGAGGCCGCCACAATGGCCGATCATCAGCCATACCTCCGGGCGAAGAACCGCAACATGGTCGCAGATCGTCTTCGCGTTCGAAGGCCCGACGCCGATGTTGACGAGCGTAATTCCAGTGCGTCCGTCCGCCATCAAATGGTAGGCGGGCATTTGGTGCCGCCGCCACTGCCCCGCCGCGATCTGCGCCTCGGCATCGCCAAGATCGCCGCGATCGTAGACCGCGCCCGGCACGGAAAGAGCCGTGAAGCGCGACCCCTGCCGGCGCACCTCGGCGATCGCAACGCGCACGAACTCGTCCACGTAGCGGACATAGTTGGTGAACAGGACGAAATGCTGGAAGTGTTCAGCCGGGGTCCCGGTATAGTGTTTCAGCCGCGCCAGGCTGAAGTCGGTGCGCGGCCCGTCGAACAGCGCGAGCGGGCGCACGTCGCGAGAAATCCAGGTGCCGTCGGCGACCTCGTCGCCGATGTGTACGAGCTCGTTCGACGGGAAGAAGCGCGACAGCTCGGCGGTGCCAATCTCACCGATTTCAATCCCGCTGTTCTCAATGACATAGGGATAAGGGATTTCGCTCGCCGAGCGGCGGACTGAAATATCGACTTCATAGTCGCGGCTGAGATGCTCGAGCTGTTCGACGAGATAGTCGCGAAAGAGGCGCGGGCGGGCGATGCTGCTCGCATAGGTGCCTGGCTGCGTCAGGCGAGCGAACGCCCGGGCAACGGAAGGCCGCGGAAACTTGCCCGCATAATCGATGCGAAGCTCGGGATAAGCGAATGCGCCTCGAGCGCGACTCGCCGCGTCAGGCGCGGTGCGATCGCGTACATATGCGGCGACCGCCTCTCGCAGATTGTCGACCGATTCGTCGTAAATGCCCGCGAGTTGGTCGACGATGCCGTGAATCAGTTGAGCCTTACCCATTCACTCGCGAGTGCATCGCCCCGCGCTCGGTTTCAACCTCACTGCGACGATCATTGATCGACATTCGACGACGAAGCTTTCGGGCACATGGGCGGCGAGCCGCCGCATGCGCTTCCGAAGCGGTCAGCGAAGAGCGCCGACGAGAATGTCTTGTGGCCCGGCCTGGTCAGCAATGGTGAAGGCAATCGTTTGAGCGCGGGGGTTGCTCACGGCTATCCGGCCATCCGGCAAGTGCGCGATCGCCCTGGTCGAGCCGTGCACGGTTACCGCGATCTTGGACCACCATGGGCGGTAGCTGCCCTCTCTCTGGCCGAAGTGGAGCACCAGCCCTTTCTTCGAGATGCTGCAGCTGAGCTGTTGCCGCAGGCTCGCGCCGCGGATGCTGGTTCCATCGTCGAGGTAAAGCTCGCCGCGGCAATCCTCCCCGGGATAGATATCGAGCTGGAGCGGGCCGCTTGGTATATCCTCAGTGCTTTCTACCACCGGCTGGCGCGCAAGTATCGTCCCCGCCCTGACGAATACCGGCAGGTCTTCGAGCTTGGGCTGCTGCATGAACCTGTTCGCCTTGACCGGCAGTCCCGTCCAATAATCGAACCAGGAGCCCTGTGGCAGGCAAAGCTGAAACGGCGCTGGCGATTCAGGCTTGGGCGGGCCGAAGACGAGAAGGTCTCGCCCGAGCGTGAAGCTCATCGAGAGATCGCAATCGGACGTCAGCGCATCGGGATAGTCGTAAAAGACCGGTCGCATGAGCGGGTCGCCGGTGCGCGAATTCTGCTCAGCCAGGGCGTATAAATAGGGCATTAGCCTGTAGCGCTCCTCGACGTACCGGCGCCGGATTTCGAGGTGCTTCGGGCCATCGACCCAGGGTTCCGCGCGTGGTGTCCCCTTGGCCGAATGGTCGCGAAAGACGGGCGTGAAGGTCGCGATTTCGAACCAGCGCGTGAGAAGATCGGCGCTTGGTCCGCCGGTGAAGCCACCGACGTCCGCCCCGCTGTAGGCGAACCCGGAAAGACCAAGATTGATGAGTTGCTCGACCGACAGCCTCAGGTGATCCCAGGTCGAGCTGTTGTCGCCGGTCCAGGTCACGGCATAGCGCTGCCCACCCGCGTAGGTTGCGCGCGTCATTACGAACGGCCTCTTGCCTGGACGGAGGCGAAGCATGCCTTCGTAGGTGCCGCGCGTGTTTTCCATGCCATAGACGTTATGCACTTCAGCGTGCGTCGTCGTTCGCGGCGCAAAATCGTCGCCTTCGATGCGATGCAGGTTGCTAAGCGGCATCGTGTGCCCTGGCGTATCGAAGACCGCCGGTTCGTTCATGTCATTCCAAAAGCCGGCGAACCCATCGTCGACGAAGGACTTGTACAGCGAGCCCCACCAGGCACGTGTCGAAGCGCGCGTGAAATCAGGAAAGACCGACGGACCCGGCCAGACCGGCGCTACGTAGACGCTTCCGTTAGAAGCATGGACAAATTGGTTGCCGGCGGCACCGCTGTAATAGGGCGCGTAGCCCTCGCCGGGCAGGTAAGCGACGTGGAGGTCGGTGATCGGCACGAGCTTGATCCCGAGCGCGCCCATGTCGCCAACCAGCTTCGGCATATCGGGAAAGACGGTCTTATTGACCGTAAAGGGCCTGTTGCGGTCCTGATAATCGATGTCGAGCCAGATGACGTCGAGCGGGAACCGGTCCCGGCGGAAGGTGGCCGCGATTTGCCGGACTTCGGCGTCGCTCATGTAGCTGTATCGAGATTGCTGGTAGCCCAGCGCCCACCGCGGCGGGAGCGGAGCGTGGCCAGTGAGGTCAGCATATCGGCGCACCACGTCCGCGACGGTTGGTCCGCCGATCAGATAATAATCGATCGCTCCATCGACCGCGCTTATCGCGAGCGTGTCTGGCGTCCGGTGGCCAAAGTCGAACGTGCTTCGATACGTATCGTCCAGGAACAGACCATAGCTTCCGCCTGGTCCGCCCGCGGCGACGAAGAAGGGGATGGACTTGTAAATCGGGTCGGTCGACGGCGTGTAGCCATAGGTGTCCGAATTCCAGTTGGTGAAGGTGTAGCCCCTCCGGTCGAGGACGCCGGTCTTGTCACCCATCCCGAAATAATGCTCGCCGGGCGCCATCACCTTGCGGAGCTCAAATCCGCGCTGCCCGAATTCGACCGGTTCGGCAGCGTCGCTGCTGATGACGTGACCGGCCTTGTCCAGGAGCTGAACTCCAAGCGAGGAAGGATCCACCCGGACTTCAATCGACTTGGTGCGAAAGCCGGTTGGCGTCGGCTCGACCGCGATATTCTGGCGCCGCACTCCGGCGGGTACGGCCCAGCTTGCGTCCTCGCCGAAGTTCGCGCTCGCCGTAACGCGGACCCGAAGGACGTCGTCGGTCAACGCGGTGATTTCTATCCTCTCAGCAGATCCCGACGCTTCAAGACCGTTCGCTAGATGGACGAACTGCGGCGACTGCGTCGCAGCCTTCGCGGCCACGGGAGCCAGCGCGCCGCTAAGGAGGACGAGATACGCAACCAGGCTTCGCTTCAATTTTCTTCTCCGGGCGAACGTGGGGGCAGGGCTTATTTCAGAAACTGGCGGCGCGGCTCGGGCCATCGCTCGTCTCGACCCGCAGCATGGCGAGCGCGGCGATCGTCATGACCAGCCCAGCGGCGAGCATCGTCCAGATCGGCTGATCGGGGAAAAACGCCTTCATGATCGATCCCATGACAGTCGCAACCAGGAGCTGGGGGATGACGATGAATATATTGAACAACCCCATGTAGATCCCGAGCTTTTGCTGCGGCAGGCTGCTCGCGAGGATTGCGTAGGGCATTGCCAGGATGGACGCCCAGGCAATCCCGATGCCGAGCTCCGAGAGCAGCAGCATGCCGGGTTCGCGAACAAGGAAGAAGCTGAAGTAACCCGCGGCACCTGCAAGCAAGCACAGCATGTGCACTCTTGCCTTCCCCAGCATTCTTGCGAGCCACGGCAACAAGGCGATCGCGGCGATCGCGGCAACGCCGTTGTAGACGGCGAACAGCACCCCGACCCAGTTGCTTGCGTCCTGGTAGCCCGTGCTGGCGGGGTCGGGCGAGTGGAAGAAGTCCTGCGCGACCACCGGCGTCGTGTCGATCCACATGATGAAGAGCGCCGACCAGCTGAAGAACTGGACCAGTGCGAGACGCTTCATGATCTTGGGCATTCCGGCGAAATCGCCAACGATGTTGGCGAGCATGTTGCTCGTCCGGCCGCGTCGCGCCAGCCTGATCGCGACCGCGGTGAGGATGCCATAGATGATGAGCAATCCCGCCAGGAGATACATTTCCTTAGCAAGCTGCAATTCGATGACTGCGAACAGGACGCTGATTCCGATCGCTCCCCAGAGAATGCTCGTCCCGAGGCTGCGTCTGGAAAGGGTGTCGACCGTATGTGCGACGCCGGACTGGTCGGCCGTTTCGCTGAACCGCGACATCTCGTCGGGTGAATATTCGCGCGTGCTAAGCACTGTCCAAAGGACCGCGGCGAGAAGTGCGGCGGCGCCGAACCAGAAGCTTAGTCGGACGGTATCGGGAATTCCGTTATGCGTCGCTGCATTCGAGACACCGGCACGGTCGAGCAGCCATGGAAAGATCGAACCAACGACCGCGCCAGCGCCGATGAAGGCCGTCTGCACCGCATAGCCCGACGTATGCTGGTCCTTGCGCAGCATGTCGCCGACGAAGGCTCGGAACGGCTCCATCGAGATGTTGAGGCTGGCATCGAGAGTCCAAAGCAGCATCGCTGCCATCAGCAGCTGGCTCGAAAGGGGCATCAGCAGGAGCGACAGTGCCGCGAGCAAGGCTCCGGCAACAAAGTAGGGACGCCGTCGGCCGAGGCGGCCAAGCCAGGTTCGGTCGGAGAGGTGGCCAATGACCGGCTGGACGAGCAGTCCCGTGAGCGGTGCCGCTATCCACAGCGCGGCCAGGTCATCAACGTTCGATCCCAGCGACTGGAAGATCCGCGACATGTTCGCGTTCTGCAGTGCAAACCCGATCTGGATCCCGAAGAAGCCGAACGAAATGTTCCATAGGCCGGCAAAGGATTGGCGCGGCTTCTCCAGGCTCGTCTGCTTGTCCATCCAGTTGCGTCTCCCTCTCGAGCCACAAGCTTGCACGGCAGGAACAAGTCCACAACGCTCCGCGCGGGAGCGCATACGAATTCGTTCAGCTGCTGTGGACGCTCGAATCGCGGATCGTCAGCCGGACCGGCAGGACCTGGTCGTCGGCGGTGCCGGTTTCGATCGACCGAATTAGCGTATCGATCAAGGCCTCGGCGGCGCGGTGCGCGTCTTGCGTGACAGTGGTCAGCGGGGGACTTGCAAGGCTCGCGGCGGGAATGTCGTCGAACCCGACGATTGCTGTTTCGGGTACGCTCCGGCCGGCCAGTTGGAGGGCATTCATTGCGCCGATGGCCGCAATATCGCTCGCCGCGAATATCGCATCGAACTCGACCCCGCCGGAAAGCAACTGCGCGACTGCGGTTCGGCCATCTTCTTCGCGCGGCGCAGCGTCCAGTCGAAGGCGATCGTCGGGTTCGATGCCCGCCGATCGAAGGGCGCGGCAATATCCCCGCAAGCGCTCCTGGACTTCCGGAAAGCCCGGGCCGCCGGTGCCGATGAACGCGATGCGCCGGCGGCCTTGGTCAAGCAAATGGGTCGTCGCTTCGAACCCGCCTTGCTCGTTATCGGATGAGACCGTCGCGCCAATCTCACGTTCGCCCGCGGTGCCCCAACGGACGAAATGCGTGCCGCGCTCTACCAACTTTTCGAGGCGTGGTCGGTATTGAAGATAATCGCCGTACCCAAGCAGGATGATGCCGTCCGCTTTGCGGCTGTCCTCGTAATCCACATGCCAATCGGAGGAGAGATGCTGGAAGGAGATCAAAAGATCGTAGCCGCAATCGGCGCAGCGCCGCACCATCGGCCCAAGTAGCGACAGGTAGAAAGGGTTGATCTCGGAATGGTCAGGGAGTTCCTCGAAGAACAATAGCGCGAGCGTCTTTGCCTGCTGCCTGCGCAATCCCGAGGCATTCTTGTCGACTGTATAGTGGAGCTCCTTGGCGGCGGCGAGAACGCGCTGCCGCGTCTCCTCACTGACCGAGGGATTGCCCGAGAGGGCGCGCGAAACCGTCGGCTGCGACACGCCCGCAAGAGCCGCAATGTCGAAGGAGGTCGGCCGCCTCTGCGTCATCAGATCGAAATCTTAGCGCCGCCGAAGCGTATGTATAGCGACCCGTTTTGCTTTTGAACGTCAATCAATTCCGATGGGTGCAGCAACGCGATCGCGATAGTTGAAAAAGCTGCCCCCTTTTTGCAGCTGCCATTGACCGATCCGGTGCTTGAGCTATCCCAATTGCCAGATGGACATGCCTTCGAAGGCGCGGCTGGCGCTGTTCGCGTTCGGCGACTTTGCCTTCAATCTTTACTGGCAGAGCATCATGCTCTTCCTGCTCTTCTATTACACGGACGCGCTCGTGCTTCCGATCGGCGTCGCCGCGACGACATATATGGTCGCTTCCGTCTGGGACGGTCTTGCCAACTTTGCCGCCGGCGTGCTCGTCGATCGCGAGCATGACCGCTTTCGTTACGGCGCGCTCATTGCTGCCGGCGCTGTTCCGCTCGGACTGACCTTTGTCCTCACCTACATGCCCCCGGCGGCAACCGGCGGCTGGGCAGTTGCCTGGGTCCTCGCCGCGCATCTCCTGTTTCGAACCGCCTATGCGGCCGTCAACGTACCCTATCTCGCGATGTCGGCGCGGATCAGTCCGGCGGCGGGCGACCGCGCGCTCGTTGCCGGACTTAGAATGATGTTCGGCACAGCGGCAGCCGTTGTCGTGGCGCTCTGCACGGTGCCGGTTGGGCATTGGCTCACGGGATCCAATGCCGCGCAGGCCTATTTCGGCGCGGCGATGCTCTTTGCGCTCGTCGGCGCGCTCATCCTCGTCATTGTCGGCTGCAGCTATCGCGAGGGCGCCGAGCCGCACCGACCGGTACCGGCGAGTCTTCGAGCTGCTCTCCTCAGCATCGGTGGCAACCGTGCCTTTATCGCGCTCAACGCGGCGATGATGGCGATGATCGTCGCCACCACCGTCCTCAACAAATCCGTTCTCTATTATTTCAAATATCTGCTGAAGGATCCCGATGCGGGCCAGCTCGCGCTCGCCTCGATGGGGCTGGTCAGCGGCATTGCCATACCATTCTGGATGATGCTCGGTCGCTATGTCGGCCTTCGGCGATCATGGTTGATAGCAGCAGGTCTTGGAATCGCGGGCCTGGCCTTTTTCGCGGCGGTTCCGTTGAGCGGCGTCAGGACCATGCAGCTTTTCCTCATCGGCATGCAGGTGATGAGCGTCGGTCTCAATTTCGTCTTCTGGGCAATGCTCCCCAACACGATCGAATATGGCGAGCGCGCGACGGGGCTGCACGTCGAAGGAACCGTCTTCGGGCTCGCTGCACTTCTGCAGCGGATCGCAATCGGCATTGCGACGGCGATCCTCGGCTGGAGCTTCGAATCGGCCGGCTATGTCGCCAATATCGAGCAAAGTGCCGCGACCCTCGCGCAAATGCGCATGACGGTCTCGCTCGCGCCCTTGGCATTCCTTAGCTTGTCGTGCGTCGCGATGCTCTTGAACCCGCTTGGGCGTCGCTCCACCGGAGCCCCGGAAACTGCGGGCGAGGCCGCGCCTCAGGCGACGAGCTCAAACTGTCCGTGAGCGCCCTCCGCCTCGGCTGAGGGTGCGATCCAGACGTCGAACGTCCCTGGCTCCACGACCGGCCGGTTCTGAAGGCCGTAGAAAGAGAGATCGGCGGAGGTAAGGGTGAAGCTAACGACCTGCGATTGACCGGGTGCGAGCGCGATCTTGCGGAACGCCTTGAGCTCACGGACGGGCTGCGTAACGCTTGCAACCCGGTCGTGGATGTAGAGCTGGACGACTTCTTCGGCCGCGCGCGAACCATGGTTGGTGATCGTCGCCGACAAGTGGATGCTGCCGTTCACCGCCATGGTCGGCGCGCTGAGCGCAAGACCGCTATAGTCGATCTTCCCGTAAGTCAGGCCGTGGCCAAACGGATAGCGGGCGCTGTTCGCCAAGCCCCGGAAGTGGGCTTTGTACGGCTGCAGTTCGCCCGGCGGGTTGGGTCGCCCGGTCGGCTTATGCGCGTAATAATAGGGCTCCTGCCCTGACTTCCACGGGAAGCTCGCCGGCAGGCGGCCTGACGGACTGTAGGCGCCGAACAGGATGTCCGCGATCGAGTGGCCGGTCTCCGTGCCAAGGAACCACGTGGCTAGAATTGCCGGTGCGTCCGCAACTGCGCCTTCGAGCGCCAGCGCGCGGCCGTGCTTGAGGACCACAACCAGCGGCTTGCCCAAGGCAGCGACCGCCTCGGCGAGCTGCTGCTGCGGCGCTGGGACGATGATCTCGGTGCGCGACTGGGCCTCACCCGACATGTTCGCGCCCTCGCCGATCGCAAGAACGACAATATCGGCAGCGCGCGCGGCAGCGACCGCCTGCTCGATCCCGCCAGCGAGTGCTTCCTCGACACCCGAACCCTGGACGGCCGAAACCAGAGTGGGATCAGCGACCGCGGCGCGGACGGCGGTCGCGAGATCGACCGATTTCGCATCGTCTCCGTAGACCACCCAGGGCCCCACGAGATCGTGCTGACCTGACGCGAACGGGCCGATGAGCGCAATGCGCTTGCCGCTGCGGGGAAGCGGCAGGAGGTCGCCGTCATTCTTCAGCATGACGATTGCCTTGCGCCCCGCTTCACGGGCGAGGGCACGCGTCTGCGGCAGCATCGAGCGTGCGACCTCGCGCTTCTCGTCGATCCGTCGGAACGGGTCGTCGAAGAGGCCGAGCATCGCTTTGAGCGCAAGCACCCGGCGAACCGATTCGTTGACGCGCGCCTCGGGGATGTCGCCGCTCCGCACGAGTCCCGGCAGATGCTCGCGATAAAGGCCGCTCTGCATGCTCATGTCGACGCCGGCAAGGAACGCCAGCCGGGCGGCGTCGCGGCCGTCCTTGGCGTAGCCGGCGGCGATCATTTCCTCGTCTCCCGTATAGTCGGAGACGACGAATCCCTCAAAACCCCACTCGCCGCGCAGGAGGTCGGTCATCAGCCAGTGATTGCCGGTCGATGGAATGCCGTTGATCTCGTTGAACGAGGCCATCGCCGACAGAGCTCCGGCATCGAAGCCGGCCTTGTAGGGCTGCAGGTAGACCTCGCGGAGCCGCCGCTCGGACATGTCGACAATGTTGTAGTCGAGCCCCGATTCCCCTGCGCCATAAGCAGCGAAATGCTTGATGCAGGCAAGGAGATGGTCGGTGGACTTAAGGTCCGCGCCCTGGAATCCCTGAACCCTCGCTGCTGCAAAGAGGCGTCCGAGGAGGGGATCCTCGCCTCCGCCCTCGACCCCGCGTCCCCAGCGCTGATCGCGGGCGACATCGACCATCGGCGAGAAGGTCCAGTCGATCCCGGCGCCCGATGCTTCGAAAGCTGCTGCAGCTGCCGTGCGGCGTGCAAGATCGGGCTCGAAGCTTGCGACCTCGGCCAGGGGAACCGGAAAGATCGTGCGATGGCCATGAATGATGTCGGCCGCGAAAATGAGCGGGATCTTCATCCGCGACTGCTTGACGGCGGCGGTCTGGAGGATCCGCGCCATGCGCGCTCCATTGCCGTTGAAGACGCCGGTCAGCAGTCCCTCGCGGGCCTCGTTGACCTGCTGCTGGAAATTGGAGCCGGTCCCCGGGGGGTTGAGGCTGAGTGCAGCGCCGCCGCCCCACGCCGAGGCCATCAATTGCAATTGGCCGGCCTTCTCCTCAAGCGACATGCGCGCGATCAATGGATCGACGAATGCGGGTATCTCGAGCTTGCCGGCGGCTTGGATGAGGGCCCTTGCCGGGCTCGCAAGCCAGGCTGCCGCAGCACCTGCACCCATCAACACAGACCTTCGGGAAATGCGCGTGTCCAGCATTAACACTCCCTCTCACAGCGGACGCGGACCGAGCGCAACGGCCCATAACAGCAGCACGCGCCAAAGTGCACTTGACGCGTCATGTAACCGGTTACATGACGCACGCCAGAAGCAATTGCAATCGCCTCGCGCGTGACATTTGCACCCATTGCTGCCGATAAGGCGGTCTTCAACCCGCTCGATCCTGGGGAGAGCATGCCCGAAGCCACGATTCGCGATGTCGCCCGCCGCGCACAGCTATCCGTCGCGACCGTTTCGCGAGTCCTGAACGGCTTTGAGAATGTCAGCGAACAGGCGCGCGAGCGGGTCACCGAAGCCGTTCGAGACCTTGGCTATGTTCCGCACGCCGGAGCTCGAAGCCTCAGTCTTGCGCGAACGAATGCGATTGGAGTCGTCCTTCCCGACCTCCACGGCGAGTTCTTCTCGGAGATTGTTCGCGGCATGGACCGGGAAGCAAGTCGCCGGGGCTATCTCCTCCTCCTGTCGAACCTCCACGGAAGTACCGAACAGGCAGCCCTGGCGCTTCGGGCGATGCATGGGCGGGTCGATGGATTGATCGTCATGGCTCCGACCCTGTCGAGCCGGGATCTCGCCGCGGCGCTTCCTTCGAGGCTCCCGTCGGTCCTCATCAACACCCGCGGCGTCGGAACCGGGCACGCATCGATCCACCTCGACAATGCCGCGGGCGTTGCGGCGGTCGTCGAGCATCTCGCGTCCCTCGGGCGCAGGCGTCTTGTCCATGTCGCTGGTCCTGAAGGGAACATGGATGCGGATGAACGAGCCCACGCATTCCAGGAAGCCTGTGCGGCGAGAGGCCTTGGTTGCGAGATCCTGCGCGGCGACTTCGGCCAGGCATCGGGAGAACAATCGGTTGCCGAGCTCGTTGCAAGCGGGCGCGAGTTCGACGGACTTTTCGCAGGCAACGACAATATGGCCATCGGCGCCCTGCAGGCGCTGCAAGATGCCGGGAAATGGGTTCCGACCGACGTCGCGGTCGTCGGCTTCGACGATATTCCGCTTGCGCGCCATCTCGGCCTGACCACGGTCCGGGTCCGCATCGCCGAACTCGGTGAGCGAGCATTGGTTCGTCTTCTCGCTGTAATGGCGAAGGCCGATGGCGGCGGCGAAGAGCTTCACGCTCCCGAGCTGGTCATCCGAAACACCACGGGTGAGGAGAACGGCGCGTGATCGACCTTGGCCGGCGCGAGCTGCTCAAAGGTTCCTCGCTATTGTTGGCGACCGCGGCATGTCCGATGCCCCTTGGCGCGGCGTTGCGGACTGCTTCGAAAGCGCTTCCCGCATTTTATGACGAGATCGAGCAGCGCACGTTTCGCTGGTTCTGGGACAACGCCAATCGAACCAACGGCCTCGTCCCCGACCGTTCGCCGTCACCGAGCTTCTCGAGCATTGCGGCGGTCGGTTTCGCGCTGCCCGCCTATGCGATCGGGGTGGAACGGGGTTGGTGCAGCCGGGCCGAAGCGCGCGACCTCACGCTCACAACCTTGCGGTTCTTCTGGAACGCTCCCCAGGGACCCGCGCCAACCGGGACCAGCGGTTACAAGGGTTTCTTCTACCACTTCCTCGACATGAAGGATGGCCTGCGCTTCCGCACCGTCGAGCTGTCCAGCGTCGACACCACGATCCTCTTCATGGGGGTGCTCTTCGCCGGCCAGTATTTCGATCGCGACGACATGTCCGAACGCGAGATCCGGCGGCTTGCGACAGCGCTCTACGAGCGCGCCGACTGGAACTTCTTCCGCTCCGATGGGCGCAAGGCGATCTCGATGGGCTGGCACCCGGACCAGGGGCTGATCCGGGATGATTGGGTCGGCTTCAATGAAGGCATGTTCGTCAACATTCTGGCGCTTGGTTCGCCAACCCACCCGGGCCCCGACGACCTCTGGCGGCAATGGACAGCCAATTACGGCAGGTTCTGGCGGGGAGAGGGGCAAACCCGCCGGATCGCCTTTGCGCCGCTCTTTGGTCATCAGTACAGTCACATCTTCATCGATTTCCGCGGCATCCGCGACGCCGTGATGCGCGAGGCCGGGTTCGATTATTTCGAGAACAGTCGACGCGAGACCTATGCGAACCGGGCATACTGCATCGCCAACCCGATGAAGTGGCGGGACTATTCAGATCGCGTTTGGGGCCTGAGTGCCTGCGACGGGCCTGGCGATTTCCTGCTCACCTATAGAGGCGTCGAGCGCGCGTTCCGCGGCTACGCCGCGCGCGGCCCGCTGGGCGAACCGGATGGCCTCGACGATGGGACCATCGCTCCGACTGCCGCGCTCGGATCGCTGCCGTTCGCTCCTGAAATCGTCATCCCGTGCGCGGATGCGCTGCGTCGTCGTCCGGGAGTTTTCGACCGCTACGGCTTCAAGGACAGCTTCAATCCAAGCTTCACTTTCGCCGGCGCAAGGGTCGAAACCGGCTCGGTCGACCCTAATCACGGGTGGGTCGCGACCGATTATCTCGGCATCGACCAGGGGCCCATCTTGCTCCAGGCCGCGAATTATCGCGACGATTTCGTCTGGCGCCACATGCGCAAGCACCCCGCGATCCGCCGTGGCCTGATGCGGGCCGGGTTCACGGGAGGATGGCTCAGCGGACCGGGCGAACGCGGCTGAGCTTCGACACCCCGCTCTCGTTGAAGGCTTCGATTGCGACATAATAGGGGACGCCCGCATTGAGCGACCGCAGATCCTTGGTCAGCGTCGTGCCATTCCCGAGTTCGTCGGCCCAGAGCTGATAGGTGAGCGTGAGCCGATCCGGACGGATTCCGAAACGGATATTGTATCCGATGGCGCCCGGCACTTTCTTCCAGCCGATGGTGGCGTCGCGCGGGTCCTTGTGACGCGTCGCGGTG
>DATIQO010000006.1:0-17374 GCA_035470745.1 Sphingomicrobium sp.
CCGCCGCGTCCGCGCTTGAGGTCGTAGCCGGGACCGATTTCCGCGCCTTGCGCGAAATGATCGCGAATGCGGGCGGAGATCTGCCGCACTTCCTCGATGACACCGAAATCGAGCGACCGCCGCCAGACGAAAGGCTGGATGGAATCAAGAAATCTCTGCCCAAGCGCGATGTCGCCTGCTGCTGCGCGCGCGCGAATGAAAGCCGCCCGCTCCCAGGGCAGCGCGCTCGACTCGTAATGCGAGATTGCAGCGTCCACGGGCAAGGCGATGGGAGTGACTTCGGGCGAAGGCCGAAGCCGCAGATCGACACGCTCGACATAGCCGTCCTCGGTTCGCTTCTGCAGCAGCTCGATGAGCCTGCGGCCAATCCGGACCGCGGCTTCGCCGGCATCCTCGCGCGCACGCCGCGGCAGGGTCTCGGGGTCGAACAGCAGCAAAAGGTCGACGTCGGAGGAATAATTGAGCTCGTGGCTTCCAAGCTTGCCCATCGCAACGACGGCAAAGCCCGCCGGGATCGCATCCGGCACCCGCTCGATGATCGCGGCAGCGACCGCTTCGTCGATTGCACGGTCGGCAAAATCGGAAAGGAGCCGCGTTACCTGCTCGAGCGGCAATTCCTGCGCGAGGTCGCCGAGCGCGACAGCAAGCGCAAGGCCGTGGCGACGCTGTCGAAGGCGGCTCTCGAGCGGACAATCGGGCGCCGCCTCGAGCGCCGCCCGCGCCGCGGCAACGGCGCCCTTTTCGATAAACAGCTCGGCGACCTCGCCTCGAGCGGCCATGGCTTCGCGCAAGAATGGCGAATGTTCGCGCGCGCGCGCTACTGCATCGCTCCGACGTCCCTTGGCAGATCGTGCATCTGCGCGACTCATTTAGGGCTTTTCAAATCCGTTGATCGCATGGTGACGAAACTTCCCCCCGGTTCCGGTCGTTTGCAATGGCGATGAAACTGGAGCGAGAAGACGTTGCATTGTCGGACCTGAATTCGATGGACCGCCGGATTATCCGAGTGGACATGCAGCCGACGCATGCAGGCATTACTGCCGCGCTCCGCCGCGCCTTTGAAGCGGCGGCGGCGGAGCCGTCTGACCGCGACTTCGCCGAGCTTCTTCGCAAACTGAACTGACTTTCTTCCGCCGTCGAACGGAGTGCTGGAGCGAAATAAGCAGCTAGCGCTGTTCGCCGCGCCGGAGACCCGATGCAAGTGGTGATTGTCTTGCGCCCGGCGGGCGAATTATTCGTGATCGCGGCTAAGTTCGTCGACCTCGCCCATGATCGTCTGGAGCGCCGACTTGTCGGGATCGGTCCTGTGCTGCCGCCGTGAAGGCAGCTTGCCGCTCGACAGCAGCTGCTCGAGCGCAACTCGCCCACGCGCCACGCGGCTCTTGATCGTTCCGACCGCGCAGCCACAAATTTCGGCCGCCTCTTCATATGCAAAACCACCAGCGCCCACGAGGATCAGCGCCTCGCGCTGCGGCTGCGGCAAGTGCATCAGCGCCCGCTGCATGTCGCCAAGCTCGATATGCCGGTCCTGGCTCGCTGGTGCGGCGAGGATCTTGGAGGCGGTGATATCGTCCCACTCACCCTTGAAGCGTGCGCGCCGCATCTGGCTGAGGAAGAGGTTGCGCAGGATGATGAAGGTCCAAGCGCGCATGTTCGTGCCGGCCTGAAAGCGCTTGCGCGCCGCCCAGGCCTTGAGAAGCGTTTCCTGGACAAGATCGTCCGCAAGGTCGCGGCTGCCCGACAGCGAGCGGCCGAACGCGCGCAAATGCGGAATGACGGACGCCAGCTGGTCCTTGAACTCGGGATCGGACAGAGGGACCGGCTCCGCCGAGGCGGCTACTGGTTGGTCCTCTTGAAGATCGTCTGCCAAACTAGACCCCACCCTGGACTGGCACACGACCGTGGCCGAGCGCAGTTAGATCAAACATGAACGACGACTGTGACAGGAGGTAGACGCTCAGCTGCGTCCAACCAAGACGATCACCGCGAAAATAATGATCACCAGCAATGTTCCAATCACAAGAACATTGCGGGCAACGCCCGGCGTAGAGCCGGCACGAGCCTCTGTCGTCGTTTCAACGACCGAAGGTTCGATATGTCGCGGATCAACCATTATACTCTCGTCACGAAATCACCGTTCCACCGGCCAACGCGCCGACAGGAACCGTGTTCCCGAGGTTTGCTTACACCGCAGGAACAGTCGCCGCGTCGAAGAATAGCGCCTGGGCGATCGCCGCCTTGACGGTCGAACGCTGGAAAGGCTTGGTGATGAGGAAGGTCGGCTCGGGCCGAGTTCCGGTCAGAAGCCGCTCAGGAAATGCCGTGATGAAGATCACCGGCACTGAGAATTCCGCAAGGATATCCTTGACCGCATCGATGCCGCTCGAGTCGTCGGCGAGCTGAATGTCGGCAAGAACGAGTCCCGGCGGATGCTGGCGCGCCTGCGCAACGGCCTCGTCACGCGTGACGGCGACGCCGGTCACGTTATGGCCAAGGTCGCGCACGATCGTCTCGATGTCCATCGCGATGATCGGCTCATCCTCGATGATGAGAACGTCGGCGAGGGTCTGGCGCTCGATTTCCTCGAGCGCTTCGGCGACGAGCGAATCGACATCGGCGGGGCTGACGTCGATCAGGTAGGACGTATCCTCTGAGGAAAAGCCCTCGAGCGCGGTGAGCAGCAGCGCCTGGCGCGACAGCGGCGTGATTCGCGAGAGGCGCGCATGGGCAATGCTTTCAGCACCGACCGGGCTCTTGGAAGGCTCCTCGCCTTCCTCGATGTTGGCGGTCGACCAGATCGCATGGAAGGTTTTGTAAAGCCCCAGCCGCGGATCGACGTCGCGCGGAAATTCGTCGGGCTTGGCAACGATCGCTTCGAGCGTTGCGCGGACAAAAGCGTCACCGTGCGTCTGGCTGCCGGTCAATGCGCGCGCATAGCGACGCAGGAAGGGCAGGTGCGGTGCAAGTTCTTGGCCAAGGGACATGATGGTGGAAACTCCCTCGAAATGTTGTTTGTGGCGTCTTTGGCCGGACACCTAGATTGATTCAACCCTGGAAGAACCTACTGTTGCGTCGCCGCACCGCCCCCCAGAGAAGTGGCTCGAGTGTGGAACCAAGGACCGGCCATTTGGTTTCCGACACGTGACCGGTACGCTGCGCTGACGAAAAACCGCGCGGCGGCCGGCCTATTACGTATCGAAGCGGAGCATTGGCAAAGCAGCCGTTGCGCCGCGCAGCGAGATTTGTATGAGCGCGTCGAAACCCGCGCGAGGGGGGACGAGGAGTTGAGTGCCAGAAAAGGAAGCGAGACGGAGGGAGCTGGCCATCCAAGGCACTCTAAGAAGTCGAAGTCTTCCGAACGAACAGCTCGGAAAAGCGATCTGGGGCGCGCGCTCCGGACGGTCTACGACGACACTCTGCGCGAGCCGGTGCCGGACGATATTCTCAATCTCATCGGCAAGCTCGGCTAAGAGCTTCGGGGCCGCGCGATGACAGCGGCCGAGCGGTTCGCGCGATTACCGACCCCCGCCAAGCTACTTCTCATTCTCACGGCCGTTCTGCTGCCAATCGGCATTGCGCTGGTCTGGTTTGGCGAAACCGGCATCCGCCAGGCAAATTATGCCTTGAGGGGGCGGGCCGAGGACCAGTCGCGCGCCGCGGCCGAGGCCATGCAAAGCCTCATCGCGCGCGATGCTCTTGCGCTTCGGATCGCCGCCAACGGCGCATTGACTACGGGAAATGCGGACGCCTGCAGCCGCGCGCAGCGATCACTGACGATTGCGCCTGGAGTCGCCCAGAGCTTTGAACTCGAAACCGCCGATGCCCATCCCATCTGCGTCACCGGGATTGTCGGCGAGACGGGCGCCCTTCCTCTTGTCGCTCCTGGCGCAATCAGCGTCCAGATCGCCCCGGGCCTCGACGCGGTCGCGGTTCGCGTCGGCGTTGTCGGCGGCATGGCGACGGCCTTGATCCCGGTCGCGGAACTGCGCACCGCGGCCTTGAACGCACCGGGCGACGTCGACAGCGTGGTGCTGCACTATGGCACGCGCGAAATCGCCGTTCTCAACCCGCCCGGCTCGACCGCCGATTCGCTGAGAGTCAGCGAATGGCCCGTCGGCAGCGGAACGCTGCAGGCGCGGATCGGAGCCCCGGACCAGAGGATCACGACCCGCGACCGCCTGGTGCTGCTGCTGCCCGTACTCATGTGGATCGCGGCGGCCCTCATCACCTGGCTGCTCGTCAGCCGACTTCTCGTCCGACCGCTGAAGCGTCTTGAACGCGCGGTCGTAAACTGGTCGCCGGGCGATCGTCTTGACCTGCCAAGCAAGCTTGGTCCGGCCGAGGAGATCCAGGCACTGCGCGACGCCTTCGGCCGCGCCGTTGCAAGGGTTGACCAGTCCGACGCGGAGATGACGGGGGCTCTCGAGGGACAGCGCCGGCTCGTCCGCGAGGTCCATCACCGCGTCAAGAACAACTTGCAGGTGGTCGCGTCGCTCCTCAACATCCACGGACGAAGCGCAACCACCCCCGAAGCGCGTTCGGCCTATGCTGGGATCAGCCGGCGGGTGGGCGCGCTCTCGATCGTCCATCGCAACCATTTCGCGGAAATGGAGGAGAATCGCGGCATTGCGATGCGGCCGCTGGTAACCGAGCTTGCAGCCGAGCTGCGCGCCGGTGCGCCGGAGGCAGCCCGCAGCCTCCGGATCGAACTCGAGCTCGACTCGGTCAACACTACTCAGGATGTCGCGGTCGCGGTCGCCTTTCTGGTGACGGAAATTGTCGAGTTCTCGATGATCCACTGCCCGTCGGACCCGATCGAGATCTCGCTCAGGCGCACCAGCGAGCTCACCGCGCGGCTGATGCTGACAAGCAAGGTGCTCGTACCCGACGAGGAGGATGAGCCGGAGAAGATGCAATTCGAGCGGATCGTCGGCGGGCTTGCAAAGCAGCTTCGCTCCCCGCTCGAGCGCAAGCTCGGCCGATACAGCGTCGACCTACCGGTTTTCCCGCCGTCCTGAGGACGCTGCCGATCGTTTCGGCCCCGCTCAAAAAAAGTTGGAATTCTTTTCCCCCGGGCGGAACTCAACTCGAAGAAGGGGCGTTGTGCTGTTCGGATAGTGACCTTTTGCCCCCCCGCTCTCGCTATCCGCTTAAATGGGCCCGGAACCGCCAACCCTCCCCCCCCCCGGTGGCGCTTCCGGGCCCTCTTCTGTCTGGGGCCCAGCAACGACAACGGGTTGACGAGCGGCCTTACGGGCCTCGCGCCAGTGGGTGATGCGGATCGCGAGAATCGCGAATTCGTAAAGGCCGTAGAGCGGCACCAGCAGCATCAGCATCGAAACGACGTCTGGCGGCGTAAGCACGGCGGCAACCGCCGCAGCAACGACCACCGCGTAGCGCCGTGAGCGCGCAAGCTGTTCTCTCGTGACGATCCCGGCTCGCTCCAGGATCATGAGCAGGATCGGCAGCAGGAAAGCCGCGCCGAAGCCGAAAATGAACCGCGTGCAGAAATTGAGGTAATTGCCGACGCCGGGAAGCGCTTCCTGGCTGATGCCGCCGATGTCGCCTTGGTAGCTGAGCAGGAAATGCAGGGCCCAGGGCATTGCCGCGAAGTAAGCGAACGAAGCTCCTGCAGCGAAGAACAAGGGAGTCATGAGGAGGAAGGGCAGGAAAGCCTTCTTCTCCTTTGCATACAGGCCCGGGGCGATGAAGCGCCACAATTGGGTGGCAACGACAGGGAAGCTCAGCATGAGCGCTGCAAACAGCGCCACCTTCACCTGCGCGAAGAAGGCTTCGAAGATATCGGTATAAATGAGCTTGCCCTGCCCGGCCTTGATGAGCGGCTGGACGAGGACGGCGAAGATGTCCTTCGCGAACCAAAAGCAGATGAAGAAGCAAAGGATGATCGTCGCGAGCGACCATAAGAGCCGGCGCCGGAGCTCGATCAGATGTTCGAGCAGCGGCTGCTTGGTATCGTCGATGTCCCTCACGGCAGCGGCCGCTTCTCGGGCGGAAGCTGGTCTTCGGGTTGGGTCTCGTCGAGCGGCAACATCGGCTCGGGCACGTCGGCGAGCGGCAACATCGGCTCTCCCGCTTCGGCGATCGGCGGCATCGTGTCGGGTTGTCCCGGCTCGGGATAATGGGCGCCCGGCGGGTGAAGGCTCATGATCCGCTCATTCTCTTCACGCCAGCGCTTCTCCATTTCCTCGAGCTCGGCCTCGCGAACCATATTTTCGATACCGGCCGTGAAATGGCGCGCCATCCCGCGCATCCGCCCGACCCAATAGCCGACCGTTCGCATGACTTTTGGCAGATCCTTCGGGCCGATGAAGATCAGCGCGAGGATGACGACAACGGCAAGCTCGCTGGAATCAATACCGAACATGGAAGGCCCTTTAGGGCTTAGTGCGTTTCGTTGTCCCGCGGCGGCGGGGCGGCTTCTTCGCGGCGCGGAGTGACGTCGATCGGCTCCTGGTCGCGCGGCAACCGCGGCGGCTCGGCGCGCCGCTGTTCTTCGTAGCGCCGTTGCTCGTCGTAGCGACGGCGACTCTCGTCCTCGTCGTCGGCCATCCCTTGCTTGAAGCTTTTAATGCCTTTCGCGACGTCGCCCATCATCGACGAAAAACGGTTGCCGCCAAAGAGAAGCAGCAAAATGATCGCGAGGATCAAGATATGCCAGATGCTGAAACCGCCCATCACCGAAAACTCCTTTGAGGCGGCTATCTAGTCGCCTTCCTCTTCGCTTTCCAGTTGCAGCTGGAAGACCGCCTCGTCGAGGGGGTCGAGCAGCCCCGCCGCCTTGAGATCATCGATACCCGGCAAGTCGCGCCGCGACGTCAGCCCGAAATGCGTCAGGAACTCCTTCGTCGTCGCATAAAGGAGCGGCCGCCCCGGTCCTTCACGACGGCCCGCGGGGCGTACCCATCCCGCATCCATCAGGACGTCGAGGGTACCCTTGGAAATCTGGACACCGCGGATTGCTTCGATCTCGGCGCGGCTGACCGGCTCATGATAGGCGATGATCGCGAGCGTCTCGGTCGCTGCGCGCGACAATCGCCTCGGTTCCTCGCGGGTCCGGCGCAGCAGATGGGCAAGATCGGGGGCGGTCTGGAAATGCCAGCGGCCGCCGCGCTCGACAAGTTCGATGCCGCGGCCTTCATATTGCCGCTGCAACTGGCCGAGCGCGACCGCGATATCCCCTTCCCCGACATGCTCGGCTATCTCTTCCAGGGCGAGCGGCTCGGCCGAGGCGAACAAAGTTGCTTCGATTGCGCGCACGAGCTCGTCCATCAGGCCGCTTTCAGCTTGATCGGCGCAAATGCTCCATCCTGGGCGATCTCGAGCCTTCCGCGCCGGGCAAGTTCGAGTACGGCAAGGAAGCTCGAGGCGAGCGCCGAGCGGCGAAACTGCTTATCCTCGCTGGCGGGAAGGAAATTCTCGAGGAAAGTCCACTCGAGCGCCATGCCGATCATCCGGCCCACGCGCTCGATCGCCTCCTCGAGGGTCATTACCGAACGCGCATGGACCACATGCATCGCCGGCGCATTACGAGCGCGAACGGCGCCATAGGCGGCGAACAGGTCGAAGTCGCGCACTTGCCACGCGGCCTTGCGGACGAGCCGAAGCCCTTCCGGGGCGCCGCGCGGGAACACGTCGCGGCCAAGACGGTCCCTGCCCAGCAGCCGGGCCCCCGCTTCCCGCATCGCGTCGAGCCGCTGCAGCCGCAATTGCAGCCGGAACGCAATTTCCTCGGGGCTGGGATCCTGCTCGGGATCCTTGGGAAGCAGGAGGCAGGATTTAAGATAGGCGAGCCAAGCGGCCATCACGAGATAATCGGCCGCAATCTCGAGCTTGAGCGCGCGCGCCTCGGCAAGATAGGCGAGATATTGCTCGACCAGCTGAAGGATGGAGATTTGCGTGAGGTCGACCTTCTGCGCACGCGCCAGGCTGAGGAGAAGGTCGAGCGGCCCCTCCCAGCCGTCAAGGCTCAGCGTTAGCTCATCCGACTGCCGGACCGGGCGTTCGTCGAAATCCTCGTCCACGCCGCGATGATACCACGAGTAGTGGCGCTGCGAAGTGAGCGCCACACTCTATTGTGGATAATTTAGCGGCGGCGACGACGCGCCGGCGTCGCCTGGGGTGCGGGCGAGCCAGATTCCGCGACCGCTTCGTTGATGAAGTTCTGAACGTCGAGGCGCATCTGGTGGAGCGCATCGGGGTTGAGATAGACCATGTGGCCCGAGGGATAGTAGCGGAACTCGAGGTTTCGCTGCTGCCCCGGCTCAAGCATCATGTGGTTGAGGTCATATTCGGTCCCGAAGAAGGGCGTCGCCATGTCGTACCAGCCGTTCAGCGAGAGAACCTTGAGATAGGGGTTGGTGCGCATTGCTGCTGCCAAATCGAGCGCAGTGTCGGGATCGTTAAGGGTGTAGCGTACTCCTGGCGCCTTGTGCTTGAAGTCCCACTTGAAGCCGTCCGCATCGCTCGCGCTCAGGCGGTAGGTCATGTTGGTCTGATAACCAAGGTCATTGGCAAGATAGCTCTGCAGCGTGCCGATGAAGGCACCGCTGATCGCAACATCGGACGCATCGAAATCGGGGGAGTCGCCCGAAGCATTCGGATCAACGCCGGTGTAACGCGAATCAAATCGTCCAACGGTCAGGCGCCGGTCGCGCAGCAACTCCTTGCGAAATTGCGACAGGTCGACGCGAAGATCGGCATTCTCGATGAACTGCGGCGAGAGACCCGTCAGCGCGCTCATCTGCTGCGCGACTGAATCCTCCTCCTGCCTGCTGATCGTCTGCCCCTTTTCGAGCGCTGCCGAATAAGGCCCCTGAGCAAAGGCGCGCGCCTGGGCGGCGGCTTCCCCGACCGTTGCCGGCGGATTGCTCATCTTGTGGTGATACCAGGCCGTCGTCGCAAAGCTTGGCAGGTAGTTGATATAATCGCGATCGAGGCCCGGCTGGCGACGGCCGTAATTCATGATCGACGACAACAGCACGACGCCGTTGAGCGCCATGCCGCGCTCCTGCAACTGATAGGCAAGGGCGCCCGAACGGGTTGTGCCGTAGCTCTCGCCAAAGAGAAACTTCGGGCTGTCCCATCGGCCGAACTTGGTGACGTAACGGATAATGGCCTTGGCGAAGGCATCGGCATCCTGATCGACGCCGTAAAAGTCCGCCGGTTTCGCGTCGCCGAGCGGGCGCGAATAGCCTGTACCCGGCGCATCGATGAAGACGAGGTCGGTCGCGCCGAGCAGCGTGTCGGGGTTCGCGGTGAAGTTGAACGGCGCTGGACGGACATATTCGGCATTGGCGGTCTGAATGCGCATCGGGCCGAACGAGCCCATCCGCAGCCAGAGCGAGGCCGATCCCGGCCCGCCGTTATAGAAGAAGGTGACAGGGCGATGCGAGCCGGCGGGCCCGTCGAGCGTGTCCGCCGTATAAAAGATGCTGCCGGTCGGCTTGCCTTCGGCATCGCGGATGGTGAGCGTACCTGCCGTCGCGCTATAGGGAAGCGTCCGCCCGTCGACGACGGCGCTGTGCCGGGTGGAAACGGTGCGCTCGTCAACGGGAGCATTGGCCCAGGCGTCCGCCGCCTCCTTCGAGAGGGCCTCGCTGTGCAGTTCATCGACGCTCTTGCCCTTGTCTCCGCCGCCTGCCGGCGCTGACTGGGCAAGGGCCGGAGAAACAATAAGGGCGGCGGCAGCGCAAAGAAGCGAAAGGCGATGCATCGGCAAGGTTCTCTTGACTGGGGTGGCGAGCTCGAGGCGTGCACCTTGCCAAAAGTTAGTTTCGAGCGACAACCCTATGCATCGACGAACGGGCGTCTGACATCTGCGAACGTGGGAACCTTGAAGTCAGGCGAGCGCCAGCAGCGCGTCGCGCTTTGCGACCGATTCCGCAAAGTCCGGACCATCCGGTTCGATCATCGTCGCTGCCATCGCGCGCGCGAGCCGGTCCGCACCTTCAACGCTGATCGGACCAAGGCGCTTCGCGATTTCAATATTGTCGTCGAGCACTCCATTGCACGGCAAGGCAACGTCGCATCCGGCAGCGACGCAGGCCGCGGCGCGCTCTGCCTGGCTGCCGGTCAGCGCGTTCATGTTGCTGTCGTCGCTCATCAGGAAACCGTCAAATCCGATCCGCTCGCGGACGATCCGCTCGATCACCAGCGGTGACTGGCTTGCCGGATGATCGGGGTCCCAGGCGGTGTAGACGACATGCGCCATCATCCCCATCGGGGCTGCCGAGAGCCGCTCGAACGGCTCAAGATCGACCTCGAGCTCTTCCAGGCTCGCAGTCACCACCGGCAGCTCCTTGTGGCTGTCGACGAGCGCACGCCCATGACCTGGCATGTGCTTGACGATGCCGACGACGCCTGCCGCCGCCATTCCATCGAGCACGGCCCGGCCGAGCGCGGCGACCTGCATCGGTTCCGAGCCGAGCGCGCGGTCGCCGATGATGTCGGTGGCTCCCTCCTGCCGCACGTCGAGAAGGGGCAGCGCATTCACATTGATGCCGACGGCACGCAGCATCAGCGCGATTGCCCGCGCATTGGCCCGCGCCGCCTCGATCGCCGACGACGGCGCCTTGCGGTAGAGCTGCGCAAATCTCTCCGCCGCCGGAAAGGCCGGCCACTCCGGCGGCTTCATCCTGGCAACGCGCCCGCCCTCCTGGTCAATGAGGATCGGTAGGTCGGCGCGCCCCGACAGGTCGCGAAGCGAGTCCGTCAGCCGCAGCAGCTGGTCTGCCGTGCCGCAATTGCGCTTGAACAGGATGAAACCTGCCGGATCGATGTCGCGAAAGAAGTCGCGCTCGCTGTCGGTCAGCTCAAGGCCCTCGAAGCCGTAAATCGCAGCCTGCATGAGCTTGTGCCTATTCGGCGATGAAGCAGTTTTCGCCAGCCGCCTTCAGCATGTCGCATGCCTGCTTGGCGTCTGCCGGGGAAGCTGTGCCGGCCCGCAGGCGCATGCCATGGGGGAAAGGAACGATCATCCGGTTCATCGCGGCGATTGAGGGAAAACGCGCCGATAGCGCAGCCCATGCGCGTTCGGCCTGGGCCTGGTTGGCAAACGCGCCGAGCTGGATGACGCTGCCCGTGCCGCCGGTTGCCTTTGGCGCAGTGGTCGGCGCGGGCGCGGGCGCGGGAGTAGCAGTGGCAGGCTGAGTGGCCCCGGCGGCAGCCTTAGGCTGTTCCTGCGCAGGCTTGGCGATCGTTCCTTGCGGGAGCTTGCTGGTGTCGAGCTGCGCGTTGCTGTCCTCGCCCGCGCTGGTCTCGAAAGCGGTCTGGCTTTCGGCGCTGATATCGAGACCGCCGGGATTTGGCGGCTTTACCTTGTAGGGCCCAGACGGCGCATGGATCAGCTCGGGCGGGCCGCCGACCGCGGCGTTGCGGCGGCCGAGCCAGAAGAAGGTTCCAGCGACAAGGAGGGCAGCGAACAAGACGACGACAAGGGCTGCGAACATCTTTCGTGCCGAGATGCCGCGCGGCTCGTCCTCATCCTCGACCGGCTGCAGCCAGGGCAGCTGCTCGTCATATTGACGCGTATCGCTCAACGCTCGACCTCGCCTGACTTCCACGGCAGTCCCACGACTGCGCAGCTCAAGTGGATTCGGCGCATGCGCTGGCACAGCACTTCAGAATGCGCCTGCGAGGTGGTGCCGATCTGGAACCGGTAGAAAAAGCGGCCACGCGAATTGCGATCGCCAACGACCGTCGCCTTGAGATGCGCAACGGCCGGATACGCACGGATCATGTAGCGCCAGCCAAGTTTCGCCTGCTCGCGCGTCCCGAATGCCCCGATGCGAACGATGCGCCCGGCCGCGCCTTCCGACCTCGTCGCGGGCCAGACCGTCAACGGCCTCGCGTCGGGACTGGCCGTGCTCTTCAGCGGTTCAGCAGCCGCCTGCCCCGCCGCCTGCACGGTAGGCTCCTTTGGCGCGCTCGGCCGCTGCGCCGGCGCCCGCTTGAATCCGTTCGCCGCCGATCGACCAGGGCTTCGACGCTCACTCCTTGGTCGCGAAATCGGCACCTCGCGAAGCGGGGGCGGGCTGACCTGCGGAGCGGCTTCGACCGGAACCTCGGGCTGGGTAGTTTGTGGGCCCTCGGCGATTTGCGCCCTTGGCACGGGCATATTCGTGCTTGGCGCGATCGCCTTGCCGCCGGCGGCCGGCTCGCGCGAGCTGTGGACGCCCATCCAATAAGAAGCGCCTGCAACCAGGAGCGTTCCAGCGGCCGCCCAGCCGAGGATCTCGCGGCTCACGCCGCGCCGCTCCTGCTTGGTCTTCGGTTGCGGCATCGGCTCGTCTTCGAGCCACGGCAGCCGCTCCGCTGCGGCCGCCGCCTGGGCCTGGCTCATCGTCAGCGCATCTCCTCGGCGGCCGCCACCCCCATGAGCGCGAGACCGCTCTTGATGATTTGCCCGATGCTAAGCGCCAGTTCTAGCCGAGCCCGAGAAAGTTGTGGATTGTTTTCAAGGAGGAAGCGGCGATCGGGATCGTCGTTGCCGCGGTTCCACAGCGCGTGAAATTCAGCCGCGAGATCGTAGAGGTAGAAGGCGATCCGGTGCGGTTCGTGGGCCAATGCCGCACCTTCGAGCACGCGTGGATATTGCGCGGCGCGCTTGACGAGGGCGAGCTCCTCGTCATCGAGCAGGCCAAGATCGGCGTCGTCCGCGAGATCAACGCCCGCATCAGCGGCCTTACGCCTCAGCGAGCTGATTCGCGCATGGGCATATTGGACATAGAAGACCGGATTGTCCTTCGAGGCCTCAACGACCTTTGCAAAATCGAAGTCGAGCGGCGTGTCGGAGCGCTTGGTCAGCATCATGAAGCGCACGACGTCCTTGCCGACCTCGCTGACGACGTCGGCGAGCGTCACGAAGTCGCCTGCGCGCTTGCTCATCTTCACCGGCTCGCCGCCGCGGAAGAGGCGCACCATCTGGACGAGCTTGACGTCGAGGTCGACCCGACCGTCGGTCAGCGCATTCACGGCCGCCTGGACGCGCTTCACGGTTCCGGCGTGATCCGCGCCCCAGATGTTCACCAGATGGTCGGCATCTTGCGACTTCTGCCAATGATAAGCGGCGTCAGCGCCGAAATAGGTCCAGCTGCCGTCCGATTTCTTCATCGGCCGGTCCTGGTCGTCGCCGAACCCGGTCGAGCGGAAGAGCGTCAGTTCGACGGGCTCCCATTCATCGTGCGGATCGAGGCTCTTGGGCCGCTCGAGCGTGCCTTCATAGACGAGCCCTTTCTCGCGCAGAACTTCCATCGCCTGGTCGACCGCGCCCGAGCGCTGCAATTCCGCCTCGGACGAAAAGATGTCGTGGTGGATGCCAAGGAGCGCGAGATCGTGGCGAATGAGATTCAGCATCGCCTTGATTGCGGCTTCCCGGAAGATCGGCAGCCATTGTTCCTCGGGCACCTCGACCATGTCGTCGCCATAGTCGGCGGCCATGATGATCCCGACCGGCTTCAGATAATCACCAGGATAGAGCCCTTCGGGGATCTCGCCGATGTCCTCGCCGAGCGCTTCGCGGTACCTGAGGTGCAAGGAGCGCGCGAGCGTGTCGACCTGCGCGCCGGCATCGTTGACATAATATTCCTTGGTGACGCGGAACCCGGCGGCCTCGAGGATGCGGGCAAGACTGTCCCCGACCACCGCACCGCGGCAATGCCCCATGTGCAGCGGGCCGGTTGGATTTGCCGACACATATTCGACATTGACCCGCTCGTCCTTGCCGACGGTGCAAAGGCCATAGTCCTCGCCTTCACGAAGGATCGTGCGGAGCTCGTCGCGCCAGGCTTCGGATCGCAGCCGGAGGTTGATGAATCCAGGCCCGGCGATCTCGACCGAGCTCACCGGCGGCATCGCCTCGAGTTTCGATTTGATCAGCTCGGCAAGGCTCCGCGGGTTCGTGCCCGACGGCTTTGCGAGCACCATCGCGGCATTGGTCGCAAGGTCGCCATGCGACGGATCACGGGGCGGCTCGACGGTGACGTTCCGGCGACCTAGTCCCGCAGGCAATGCGCCTTCGGCAACGAGATCGTCGAGCACTCCATCGAGGAGCGCAGCATATTGGGCGTAGAGGCTCAACTTTTGTCCACCAGTGCTGGAAGGGCTGGCCCTCTAGCGCAGCGATGGCCGCGCGTCACGCCCGCGCTCAGTTCATTTGGCGGATAATCATGTCGAGGACCGCAGGGTTGATCGGCTGGTTGAACTCAAGCCCGCCCTGATAGCCGTTGACCCAGCGTACGGTGCATTCGAGCGCAGCAAGCGAGCCGAACTTCACCCAGACGATCTCGCCGATGCGCGGGCGTTCCACGAACTCGGTCCTGCAGCCCCTTTCTGACAGGTCATGGACGTCGACCGTGAAATTGAGCTCTCCGCTGCGGCGGAGCCGGACCTCGGCGTTGACTGGTCGGCGCGGGGCCGCCCGCAATTCGTCGGTTTGGGAAATGCTCTCGTCCTCCCCGCATCAAAGATACGCTCCGTAGCGATGGTCGCCATAACGCCGATTAGGACGAGGCCCTTCGGGCCGCAGAACGGTCGGGAATTCAAACGGGACACCGCTGCTGTGCCGATGAGACAGCCCAGCGCGCGGGCTAAAAGCGGTCCTGCGGCAGGTTCACCGGCCCGATGAGCTCCTTGTGCCGGGCGATCGCAAAACGGTCTGTCATTCCGGCGATGAAGTCCCCGATCGTGCGCAGCTGCTCAACCTCGTCGCCGCCTTGCTGCCAGGCGAGGGGAAGAAGGGCCCGGTTCGCCCGGTAGGCCGCGGCGAGTTCGGCGACGACCCGCTGCGCTTCTTCCCGGACGGGCCTTAGTTCGGGAAGACCATAAAGGCGCGCATAGAGAAAGCGCTTGAGCTCGCGCTCCTCGCCAGCGAGCGCTTCGGAGAAGCCGGCAAGCGATCGGCCGGCGGAGCGAACTTCATCGATGGTCTCGACGCCCGCTTCACGCACGCGTCTCGCGGTCTCCGCAAGGACATCGCCAACCATCGTGCCGATCATGTCCCGAACGAGCGCTCGTTGCCGCTTTTCGATCGAAAGCCCGGAATGGCGCAGAGGGATCGCGTCCCATAGTCGCCTGATTATCGGCAGCTCGATCAGCTCATCTATCCGCAGGAGCCCGGCGCGAAGGCCGTCGTCGATGTCATGATTGTCATAGGCGATGTCGTCCGCGATCGCAGCGATCTGGGCCTCAAGGCCGGGCCAGGTGCCGAGCTCGAGGTCCCATTCGCCATTCGCCTCGGCAAGCGCCCAGCTTGGACGGACGATCGGTCCATTATGCTTGGCGAGCCCTTCAAGCGCCTCCCAGCTGAGATTGAGGCCCTCGAAATCCGGATACGGGTTTTCGAGCTTGGTGACGATGCGGATGGTTTGCGCATTGTGGTCGAAGCCGCCGGCATCGGCGAGCGCTTCGCTAAGCGCATCTTCACCGGCATGCCCGAATGGCGGATGGCCAAGGTCGTGGGCAAGGCAGAGCGCTTCGGTGAGGTCCTCGTTGAGGCCGAGCGCCCGAGCGATCGTCCTGCCGATCTGCGCGACTTCCAGGCTGTGTGTCAGGCGGACGCGATAATGGTCGCCGTCGGGCGCGATGAACACCTGCGTCTTGTGGCGAAGGCGCCGGAACGCGACGGAGTGGACGATCCGGTCGCGGTCGCGCTGAAAAATGTCGCGCGGACCTCTTGGGCCGGATCGATCTTCGGGATGTAGGCGGCCGCGCGATGTCGACGGGTTGGCGGCGAGCCCGCTGGGAAGGGTCATTCGACCGCGATTGGCACAATCCTGTCGGATTCGGAATTGGTCCAGCGGAACGCGTCTATACCTACTGAGCGCAGGTCATCCTGGAAGATGTCCGCATCCGATGGGCCGCGGAACGGCCCGATGAGGAGGCGGGCACGGTCGGGACTTTCCGCAACATAAGCCGTGATGCCCTGGAAAAGGTCATGGTCGCGTGATTTCATCCGCCGGAACTGACTGGAGAGCGCAGTCTCGTCACGACCGCTCGCAAGTTGCAGCCAGACCTTGGGACTGCCCGCGACTTCCGTCCGTTGCACGGTTGCTGGACGAGGCTGCGGCGCATAGGCGATCTGCACCGGTTGCGGCCGGGCCGGCGCTTGCGCCTGGACGTCGGATTGCTGCCAGGCTTGCTGCGCCGCGGAGGCGGCGGAGGGCTGGTGCAAGATCGAGTCGATTCCCGACAATCGATCGGTGCTCATGGTTTGGCTCATTGCCGCCGTGGACGGCACGGCCGGGGTTGCCGCAGCATAAGCGTAAGAGGTTGTCGTTGAATCCGGGAAGATGCCAAGATTGACCGCAGCCGCCTTTTCGCCGGCGGGCAATGTCGGCAGACGGCTCAGGAAGGGGGCAACGCGGGCCCAGCTGCCGGGCATTGCAGCATCGATGGCGCCCATTGCAGCATTGGTGTCGCCGGCGAGCGCGAGCACGAAGGCGCGAATGCGATTGGCCGTTGCGTCGCCCTTGGCGGACAATGGCGCCAGCGTTGCCAGTGCCGAGGTCTTGTCCCCGCTGATCGCAAGGCTGAGGGCGAGACGACGGCGCGCCTCGTCGGCATCGGCGCCGGCCAAAGCTGCGCGATAATCGGTCTGCGCCTGCGCCTGCTGCCCGAGCAGATCATAGGCAAGCCCACGGTCGCATCCCAGCGCCGCCGGCGCGGCGCCAAGCTGCTGGGCCCTGCTGAAATACGGCATTGCAGCCTTGGCGTCGCCGTTCGCGACCTGCACCGCGCCCATCCCCTCCTGCGGGAAGGGGCTCTTGGGATCGACCTCGTCGGCCCGTGCGAAGAAGCCGGCGGCGGCCTGCGTGTCGCCAAGCTCGAGCGCGGCGCGGCCAGCGCCAATCAGCGAGTTGAAATCCTTGGGATCGGCGGCGAGCGCACGGACATAGCGGGCAAGCGCCGCGGCTGCCGTTTCATTATAAGGTGAATAGCTGCCCTGCGCCGAAGCCGGCACGGCAACGACAGCAAGCGCGCTCGCGCAGACAAGCAGCGCCCCGGCAAATGAAATTCGTGACAATCCCCGCATCGATCCTCCCCGTGCAGCAGAGAATCTTGCCGGAAGCTTTCTGCCTAGAGGCATTACGGCGAACCGTGCGAACTAGACGGTGAGGTGCGGCAAAGCTGAACGCTTGGGCCAGGAACCTGCGCGAAAACAGCAATTCAAATAGAAAAAGGGACAGCCCCATGGGGACTGTCCCTCCTCAAGCCAATCTCTAGTGAATTACTGGTTGTTTTGCCGATTGAGGAAGCGCGGAATGTCGATCGGCTCCCGCCGATAGCTCGGATCTTCTTCCTCGATCTGCGCTTTTTGCGCGCCGCGGGCGATGTTCGACATGCGCTCGAAGAGAGT
>DATIQO010000007.1:0-2949 GCA_035470745.1 Sphingomicrobium sp.
CGGCATGCACGAGCATCGCGGTCGATAGCCGGACATTCGAGGGCACTTATTGGCGAGTGACCGCAATCGACGGCGAGCCCACGCCCGCTTCGGGCGATTACCGCGTCAGTTTCGAAAACGGTCGCATCAGCGGCCGCTTCGGCTGCAACAGCTGGAGCGGAGCCTTTGCAGTGACGGGCGAGCGAATCACGGCGGCGCAGGTCGTATCGACGAAGATGGCCTGCCCGGAGCCCGCCGGCAGGTTCGAAGGCCGCGGCCTTGCGGTCATCAACCAGCCGATGCGCTGGCGGTGGGCTTCGGGCCAGGAGCTGACGCTTGCGAGCGGCGCCGGCTCGATCCTGCTCGTCCGGCAAGGCCCCTGAGGCGGTCGCACCCGCCGAACCCGCCAGGAAACGCTCGTTCAATGATGCAGGACCAGCCTATTCCGCGGCGATCTTGGGCGGCTCGTCATTGGACGGCGTCGAGGCGATCTTGGTGAGCGGCCGCGGGCTTGCTTCGACCATCGGTAGCTCGACGATCTCCTTGGAACTGCCAGCACCATAGTCTTCGAACCGGCGCGCCTGCGTCAGCACCTGGCTTTCGAGGCTTCCGACCATCTTGTTATAGGCATTGTTCGCGCGGCTGAGGTTGCTGCCGACCGAGGCGACATGCTCGGCCATGGTCGCGAGCCGCGAATGGAGTTCGCGCCCGAGCTCGGCGATCTTGCCCGCCTCCGCGGCAAGCTTTTCCTGCTTCCAGACGGTTGCAACGGTGCGCGCGATTGCCACCAGATTGGTCGGCGTCGCGAGCAGCACCCGGCGCTCGAACGACCACTCCCAGAGGCCGGGATCCTGCTCGAGCGCGGCAGTGAGGAAATGTTCGCCAGGGATATACATGACGACATAGTCGGCGGCATCGCCGAACTGCGCCCAATAGGCCTTGGATCCGAGCTGCTGCACATGGTTGCGCATCGAGGCGACATGGGCCTGGAAGCAGGCGCTCCTTTTGTCGTCGTCAACTTCTTCGCATGCCTCGAGATAGGAGTTGAGCGAGCATTTGGCATCGATCACGAGCTTGCGGCCCGATGGCAGGTTGACGACGACGTCGGGGCGAAGCCGCCCCTCGTCGGTTGTCACCGATACTTCCATCTCGAAATCGACGCCCTCGGTGAGCCCGGCCTGGGTGAGGACGTTGCGGAGCGATTGTTCCCCCCAGCGCCCGCGCGCTTTCGGGGAGGAGCGCAGGGCATTGACGAGGTTGCGGGTTTCATCCCGGACGCGGCCCTGCCCTTCGCGCACCTGCTCGACGACGGCGCGAAGGCCGGCATAATGGTCGACGCGCTCCTTTTCGACGCGCTGGAGGCCTTCCTCATAGCGTTTGAGGGTTGCTTCGACCGGTTGCAGAAGCGACTTGAGCTTGGCCTCGCTCTCCTGGTCGGCTCTCGAGAAACGCTCGCCGGCCTTGTCGAGGAAATCCTTGTGCGCCTTTTCGAGCAGCTTGTCGCCGATCTCCCGAAACTGGGCGACAAGAGCGTCCTTCGATTCGGTGAGGTCCTTCATCCGCTGCTCGAAGTTGCGCGCGTCCGCCTGGAGCGCCGCCAGCTCGCGCGACGATCGATCATGATCGGCTCTCGCCGCATCGCGCTCCCTTACGGCTTCATCGAGCTGAAGACGAAGGTTCTCGGCGCTCTGCCTGGCGCTCGCGGCATCCCTGCCTGCCCATAGCCAGCCGAGCGCGGCGCCAAGCACCAGCGCGATACCAACCCATGCAACAACGGCCGCGTCCATGACCGTGACTCCCCCGGAACAGAATGGGAACTGTAAGCGCGAGTGGAGCGGCGCTCAAGCCGATCATCGAGCAATCATCGGCAAATTCCGGCTCGTCCATGGACGGATCGGACATCCAATCGTCCAGCCCATCCCGGGACGGAACCTTTGAACCGCTTCTTCGCTCGCCTAGTGAAGCGAGGGAGGAACAAAATTCATGTCGATTCGCAAGATGATCGCCCTGCACCCGGACGCGGCGGTACATGTCAACCAGCCGCTCGGCGATGCGGCGCACCACCTGATGTACTGCGCAAGAATGTGCCTCAGCTGCGCCGATGCCTGCGCCGCCGAGCAAGGGGACATGGGCCAGTGCATCCGCAGCTGCCTCGATTGTGCGGACATCTGCGAAGCGGTCGGCAAGCTCGCGGTACGGCGAACGGGGTCGAATGAGCAGGTATTGCGCGAGGCGCTCGAGCTGTGCGCCCGTGTCTGCGATCTTTGCGCAGCCGAATGCGAGCACCACGAGCATGAGCATTGCAAGCTCTGCGCGCAAATGTGCCGCGAATGTGCAGAGGACTGCCGCAACGCGGCAGCATCAATAGGCGGCTAAGCCGCCTTTTTCTGCTGTTCTTTCCGCCATTTGGCGAGCTTTTTTAACACCATGTCGCGCTTCAGGCGCGAAAGATGGTCGATGAACAAAACGCCGTTCAAATGGTCCATTTCATGCTGCAGGCAGACTGCGAGGAGACCTTCGATCTCCTCCTCGTAGGCCTTGCCTTCGACGTCGCGCCAGCGCGCGCGGACCCGGTCGGGGCGCATGACCTCGGCATATTGCTCGGGCACCGAAAGGCAGCCCTCGGTGTAGGGAACGTCATGATCCGAGTGCCACAGGATCTCGGGATTGATGAAGACCTTGGGGTCCTTGACCATCGGGCTTTCGGGATCCTCGGGGTCCTCGGGCTCCTGGAGATCGATGACCAGCAAGCGAATCGGTACCCCGACCTGGACCGCTGCAAGGCCAATCCCGGGGGCGGCATACATCGTCTCGAACATATCAGCGACGAGCGTCTTCAGCTCCTCGTCGAACGTCTCCACGGGCTTGGATATCTGCCGGAGGACAGGTTCGGGGGTCTCATAGATGCGGCGAATGGCCATGAGTTGGGATTTAGGTCCTGTTTGCAGTGGGTTCAAGCAATCGGCCGGC
>DATIQO010000008.1:0-2420 GCA_035470745.1 Sphingomicrobium sp.
CTGTACTGACGCAATTTCAATCTTACTGCGATTGGAACCCGCTCAACGTCGCCGCCGATGGAGTTGCCGCAAGCGGTGCTCGAGTGCGCATGACCTTCATCGATCCTGGCCATCCGGGCCGAACTATCACGCAGGACGTCACAATCATCGCTGCGGAGGCGCCCAGCCGACTCGCGTGGGTCGGTAGCGTGCCATTGCTGTTTCGTGGAGAGCATTACTTTGAGCTCAAGGGCAGCGGGCAGGTTACCGAGCTGCGGCACGGAGAGCGACTTTCTGGCCTTCTTCCTCGATTGTGGGGCCGGCGTCGCATCGAGAAGCAGCGGCTTGCATATGAGGCAATGAACGACGCGCTCGCCAAGCGCCTGACCTTGCTGTTTGGAGACCCGCGCGCTCAGTGACTGGCAGTCATAGTTTTTACTGCTGGAAAAGACGAAACCGCTCATCCAAGCTGCCGCCTCAAGCCAAGGGCAATTGGCACGAAGTGGAGAGGCAAATTTGAACCGAAGATTGGTCCAGCGTCGGTCGTCCGGGTCGCTTTGGACGGCTGCCGGCTTTCTCACCATCCTCCTAACCGGGACCATCTCCTGGTCCCAGGTGCGGGCGGCTCCAATAGTCCCCCGCGACAACCGGGTCTGGGCGTTGGCCAATCAGTATCGCAGCGACCAGCTCAAGCTACTTCAGCAGGTGGTCAACATCGATTCGGGAACCGGCGATGTTGAGGGTGGGCGCAAAGTCGGTGAAATTCTGACGCAAGAACTTCGCAGCTTCGGAGCGCAGGTGATCTCCGTTCCCGCTGAGGCGCCCAATCTTGCTCCGAACCTGGTCGCAACGTTCAGCGGATCGGGCAAGGGAAGGCTACTCCTTATCGGGCATCTCGACACGGTCTTCGAGCCAGGAACCGCGGCCAAGCGCCCCTTCCGAATGGACGAGCAAAGGGCGTACGGGCCCGGCGTGTCCGACGAGAAGGGCGGAGTGGTCCAGGCCATTTTCGCGCTCAAGATCCTGCACGACCTGGGATTCAAGGATTTCCGCACGATCACCTTGCTGGTCGAATCGTCGGAGGAACGCGGATCTCCAGGAACGCGGCAGCGCATCGGCAAGCTTGTTGCCGATGCCGACGTGGAATTGAACCTCGAGCCGGGTGATCCCGCGGACAAGATCACGGTCTGGCGAAAGGGGAGTACGACCTTCCATATCGACGTCACCGGCCGCGCAGCCCATGCGGGCGTCGCGCCGGAGCTTGGCCGCAATGCTGCGCTCGAGCTCATTCACCAAATCGAGGCGAGCCACTGGCCAACCACGGGCTCGGGATTGACGTCGAACCTGACGGTGATGAGCGCGGGCACGAGAAACAACATCATCCCAGAGCATGCGTCGGGTCAGTTCAACGTGCGCTATCGCGACAAGGCCGACCTTGCCCGCGTCGAGGAGGACTTCAGGAAGAACGCTCTGTCGCGAGTGATTCCGGATACGCAGGTGGCCATCAGCTCCGACCCGGCTTTCCCGCCATTGTCGGAGACGCCGGCGGTGGATGCGCTCGCCCGTCGAGCCGACCGCATTTACGCGGGCCTGGGCTTGGCCCTCGAGCATGGGGGCAATGGCGGCGCGTCTGAATCAGCGTTGGCACAGGATGGCGGCATTGCCGCGCTCGACGGCCTTGGCCCCGTTGGCGGGGGCTTCCATTCGGCAGATGAGTTTCTCGAGCTGAAGACTTTAACTCCGCGGCTCTATCTGCTCACGAAATTGATGATGGACCTGGGCCGGGATCCGCCTGGCGGGGCGCCCGGCACACACAAGCCTTGAGCCGGTTTTCGTCCCAGCATTCGTAATTGATCGCGGTTCGCAGGGCGCTACGCTCCGCCCCAGATCGCCTCGGGGACGAAGATCGTGCCGTCGCGGTAGATTTCCCTGGCCAGCGGGTCATCGGCGAGCCCGTACGGGCCGTCGAGATCGACGACGTCGCATAGCTGGCCGAGGATGAAGCCCGGCGCCATCGCAAGCGTCGAGCCGCCCATGTTACCGACCATCAACTGCTTGCCGAGCAGTCGGGACGCCTCGGCGAGCTGCAGCGCCTCGGTCAGGCCTCCGCACTTGTCCAACTTGATGTTGACGACATCGAAAAAGCGCCCCCTCTCGCAAAGCTCGGCAAGATCGAGGATGCTTTCGTCGGCTGCGATCGGAATGCCCGGCATCCAGCCTTCGAGCGATTGCTCGTCGCCGCGCTTCAGCGGCTGCTCGATGAGGGAGACGGAATGGTCGCGGCAGGCGGCGGCCAGCGCGTCGAGGTCGCCCCGCTCGAAGCCCTGATTTGCATCGACGCCGAGCCATGCATCGGGCCTTGCCTTCCGAACCACGGCGATGCGCTCGCGATCCGCGTCGATATCGCCGTCGAGCTTGAGCTTGATCGACTTGGCAAAGGA
>DATIQO010000009.1:0-1896 GCA_035470745.1 Sphingomicrobium sp.
CTTGCCAAGCCGTTCCGCGCCGATGCGCTCCACAAAGCGGTTCGGGGAGCAATCTCGCCGATCCCGTGAACGACTAGCTGTCCTCGCGCGTTGGGCGGCCATGGTTCGGCAACTTTGCATGTTCTTGCTTCTCGTCTCGGCTCGCCCGCTCCTTGCGGAGCCGACGCGGGCCAGCCTCGAGACAGGATCATCGGCGGCACTCAACCTGTTCGCGCGTGACTGGGTCCTGATGAACTGGGCGCTCAAATATTACGACGCGAACCGCGACATCCTCCTCGAGCCGAGCGAAGCACAGGCCGCCGCCGACCAGTTCCGCAAACTCGCCGACAAGGATGGCGACGGCCGCGTGACGCCGGAGGAATATCGAGCCGCGCGCGAGGCGATCCTGAGCCACGGCTGAAACGACGGCAAAGCGCGCTGCTAACCCGGCGCGGATCTTCCTGGGCGCTTGCCCGACTGCGGTTCAGGAGAATGAAGTTTCGTGTCGAGTGGCCAACGAACATTGTTCGATTGCGATCCGCTTACTCCCGCGGGTTTCCGAGCAGGACTCGCGCGCATGGAGGAGCCGATTGCTGTTCGCGGAAGGCTAGCGCAGCAGGTCCGCGGCCCGCATCGCAAGTTCGGTCCGATTGTCGACACCGAACTTGTCGAAGATCGCGTGTAGATAGACCTTTACCGTACCTTCCGTGACCCCGAGCTGCGCTGCAATGTCGCGGTTGCGCAGGCCCTGGCGGACAAGCTCGACGAGTTCGCGCTCGCGCGGCGTAAGTGTCGGGGCACGCTCGGCCCGCTCCTTGGCGAGCCGAGTCCGCTCAGCGATTTCCGGGTCGACCCAGCTTTCGCCGTGTCGCACCTGCTCCATGCACTTGAGAAGCAATGCCGGATCCGAGGTCTTGAGCACGATTCCTTCGGGGTTGAGGCGATCGGCAGCCAGTAACTGAGAATCGTCCATCCCCGCGGTAAGCAGAATGACGGAAAGCGGGCGGCGAGCCTCTCGAAGCTGGCGCAGAACGTCGATCCCGGAGCCGTCGGGCATGTTCACGTCGAGGAGAAGCAAGTCGGGTTTGTGGCGGTGCACCTGGGCGAGCGCATCAGAGCCGCTACGGGCGCGGCCGATTAGCTCATAATCCGAACCACGCAGCAGCATATCAAGAGCTGCCCCAATCATCGGATGGTCGTCAGCAAGAAGCACTCGGGTCATGCACCGATCCCTGTCAGTGGAAGAGTGATCACGATATTCGTGCAACCCGGTTGCGAATAGAGGGACAAAGAGCCGTGCGCGCGATCGACGCGCTCCTTGAGCGACCAGGGCTCGACCGGGGAGCCGTTGGCAGGGGCGAATCCCGATCCATTATCCTTCACCTCGAGGCGCAACTGCTCATCGTCGACGTCGACGTCCACGTCGACCCGGCTCGCACCACCGTGGCGGACGGCGTTCGCGACGGCTTCGCGAAGGAGCTGCTGGAGGTCCAGCTGGAGCCTGATCGGGACCGAAGCCGCGTCGCTGCTTGCAGCGACATTACAGTCGATCGACCATTGCTCCCCGAGCCGTCGCGCAAGCGTCTTGAGTTCATCCACCGCTTCGGCAAGCGCTAGCTCGCGATCGCGACGGAGCGCGGTGACAAAGGATCGGATTTCGCCCTGCTCCTCGATCAACAAGCGCTTGAGCTCCTTTAAGTCCGCCTCCACTTGATCCCCCGACCGGGAGCCGCGCATCATTGCTTCAACTCGAAAAGCGGCGCCGGCAAGGAACTGGACGACACTATCGTGAACATCGCGCGCGAGCGAGAGGCGGGTGCGGGCGGCCGCGCTCTCCTCGATCGCCATCAACAAGGCGTCGTGGTGGAGCACCGAGCCGGCAGCGCGGCCGAGCTCAATTCCAAGCTCGAGGAAATC
>DATIQO010000010.1:0-11764 GCA_035470745.1 Sphingomicrobium sp.
CAACTGGCCAATGCCATGCTCTGCCGAAATCGATCCGCCGGCGGCCGTGACGAGATCGTCCACGAAGCGGGTAATCGCTGCTCCTTCGCGCTCGTACCAGCCCGGCGCGGCATGGCCCGCGGCTCTCACGTGGAAATGGATATTGCCGTCGCCAAGATGGCCAAAGCCGCTCGCGACGACGCCTGGAAAAGTGCGTTCGACCTCGCTGGTGGCGGAGACGAGGAACTCGGGCATCGCCGCAACGGCGACCGAGATATCGTGGGCAAGCGTCTGGCCCTCGCTGCGCTCGGCTTCCGAGATGCTGTCGCGGAGCTTCCAGAACGCCTCGGCCTGGGCCTCGCTTGCGGCAAGGACAGCATCGCCAATGATGCCCTCGCCAAGCGCGGTCTCGAGTAATTGCTCGAGCTCGCCGGCAATATCCTGGTCGCCATCGGCGGTCGTTGCTTCGACCAGCACGTGCCAGTCGTGCTTCGAGGACAGGGGCGGCCGCGTATTGGGGATGTGCCTCAAGACGAGCTGCAGCGAATCTTGAGGCACGAGCTCGAACCCCTCGATGCTGTGCGTTCGCGCTTCTAGGAAGCGCAGAAGCTCGAGCGCACGGGCCGGGCTTTCGACGCCTGCCCACGCCACGGCGCGCGCCGCAATTGCCGGCACGAGGCGAAGCGCGACAGCGGTGATGACGCCGAGCGTTCCTTCCGCGCCGATGAGCAGCTGGTCGAGGCTGTAGCCGCGATTGTCCTTCTTGAGGGCTGAGAGACCATCGTGGATCGAGCCGTCGGGAAGCACTGCTTCAACTCCGGCAATCAGCGAGCGCATCGTTCCGAACTTCAGCACCTGCGTGCCGCCGGCATTGGTCGAGGCAAGCCCGCCGATCGTGCAGCTGCCCCGCGATCCCAGGGTCAGCGGAAAGCGCATGCCGATTTCATGGGCCGCATCGTGCAGCGCCTCGAGGATCACTCCGGCCTCGGCGACGGCAAGCCGGCTCTCCCCGCTCATCGCGCGGATGCGGTTCATCCGCCGCATCGAGAGGAGAAGCGCCGAGCCGTCGGCGGGCGGCGTGGCGCCGGCGGCCATTCCGGTATTCCCCCCTTGCGGGACCAGCGGTACGCGATGCTCGCCAGCAAGCCTGACAATCTCGGCGACTTCCTCGGTACTCGCCGGCGCAAGCATGGCCGGCGCGGTGCCGTGGACCCTTCCCCGCCAATCGGTCACCCAGGGCTCGATCTCCGATGGGTCGGTGACAACCGCCTTCGGACCGAGCCGCCGGCCCGCTTCGGCGATCAGCTGCGCTTCGCCCTTTGTCATGCCGCGGCGCTTGGCACGGGCCGCTGCGCGCGTCAAAGCAGCGCAATGATAAAGCCGCCCATCACGATCGTGATCGCACGCGCCCAGAACGGCGTCATCGGCCGGGGCGGCAAGCTGCCCTGGCATATTCCGGCGGACCTCAAGCGCTTCAAGGCGCTGACGATGGGGTCGGTCATGCTGATGGGACGAAGAACCTTCGAAAGCCTTCCCGGCCTACTCCCGGGAAGACGCCACATCGTCCTGACGCGCGATCCCGGCTGGACGGCGCCTGGCGCAGAGGTTGCCCATTCGCCGGAAGAGGCGCTCGAGCTCACTGGCGGCGAACCCGTCTCCGTCATCGGCGGCGCCGACCTTTTCGACCTTTTCCTTCCAAGGGCCGATCGTATCGAACTTACCGAGGTGCTGGCCGACATCGAGGGCGACACCGCGATCGCGGATCCCAGGGCGAGCGGCTCCTGGCGCGAGACCTTCAGCGAAGAGCATGGCGAGGGTACGCCGCCCTTCCGCTTCGTAACCCTGGGCCGCCTCTAGCTTCTCGGCCTGCTCGTCGCGTAGGTCCGGAACCGCTTCATCTGCTCACCGAGCACCCCGTCGACGGCACCGGCAAGCTTCTCGGCTCCGCCATTTGCGAACCCCGCGACCTTGTAGTCGAGCGTCAGCTGCGATCCCCCTGCAATCGTCTTCACCTCGATGTCCATGACGCCGGTCGTTGCTTCATAGAGAAGCGGGCCAAGCGCTCCCGTCATGACGAGGCGCTTGCCGGGATCGACGAAGGCAACGCGCATATGCTCGACGCCCCCGCCCGACTTTGGAATGCGCTCGCAAAAGCAGCCGCCGGGAACGAGCTCGAGCCGCAGGTTAGAGGATTGGCCGCTGTAGGTATGCTCGGGATCCCACCATGACGGGAGCTGCCCGAAGGCCTTGAAGGCGACGTCGGGCGGGACGACGAGCGGGACGGTCTCGCGGACCTCAAAGCCGTTCGCCGACGCGCTGACGACGTCGGCCGAGGCAGGCGTGCCGACGGCAAGAAGTAGCAGCGCTAGCTTTTTCATTGGCGGCCCCTCCGGTGGAAGAGCCAAGGATGCCTCGACTAGCGCCCGGCGTCCAGAACGGCGTCGATCTCGGCGGCGACGACGTCGATCGGCGCCATGCCGTTGACGCGGCGAACGAGGCCGTGCGCTTCATAATAAGGGAGGATCGGCTGCGTCTTGGCGCGATATTCGGCCATCCGGGTGCGGACGGTCTCCTCATTATCGTCCTTGCGGCGCTTGAACTCCCGCGACCCGCAGACGTCGCAGACGCCGGGCACCTTGGTAGGCCTGAACTCGTCGTGATAGCCGGTCCCGCACTTGGCGCAGCTGAAGCGGCCGACGATGCGCTTGACGAGCTCGTCCTCGTCGACGGCAAGCTCGATCACATGGTCAAGGTCGCGGCCGCGATCGGCAAGCAGGAGGTCGAGCGCCTCGGCCTGGGCCCGGGTGCGCGGAAAGCCGTCGAAGATCGCGCCCTGGTCGACCGCGGCATCAAGCCGCTCGCCGATGAGCGCGCTGACGATCGCGTCGCTGACGAGCTCGCCCCTTTCCATCACCGCCTTGGCCTGCAGCCCGACGGGAGTGCCCGCAGCGACCGCTTCGCGAAGCATGTCGCCGGTCGAGAGCTGGACCATGCCGCGCTCGGCCTGGAGACGTGCGGCCTGCGTACCCTTGCCGGCCCCGGGGGGGCCAAGGAGAATGATATTCAGCACTTCGGCGCCCTCCCCTGTCCGCCGACGAACCTACCGACGCCGCGGCGTCGTCTTGAGTTTCGCCTTCTTGATGAGGTCGCCATATTGGTGAGCGATTAGGTGGCTCTGGATCTGGCTGACCGTGTCCATCGTCACGTTGACGACGATGAGCAGGCTGGTGCCGCCAAGCTGGATGTTGAGCCCGGCCTGCGCCGACAGGATCTGCGGAATGAGGCAGATGACGACGAGATAGGCTGCGCCGATGACGGTGATACGGTTGAGCAGATAATCGAAATATTCCTCGGTTGCCTTGCCCGGGCGGATCCCCGGGATGAAGCCGCCGTGGCGCTTCAGATTGTCGGCCGTCTCCTCGCTGTTGAACTGCACAGCGGTGTAGAAGAAGGTGAAGAAGGCGATGCCGATCGCGTAGAGCGCCATATAGGCTGGCGCGTGCGGCTGAAGGAAGGTGCTGATCGTGATCAGCCAGTCGCTCGCACCGCTTTCGGTGCCAGCCCGGCTTCCCGCCCAATTGAGGACCGTCAGCGGCATCAGCAGCAACGAGGAAGCGAAGATCGGCGGAATGACGCCCGCCGTGTTGAGCTTGATCGGAAGGTGCGAGCGCTCCTGCTGCATCCCCCGCACTGTCTGGCGCTTTGGATATTGGATCAGCACCCGGCGCTGTGCGCGTTCCATGAAGCAGATGAAGAGGACGAGCGCGATGCTAAGGGCAATGATGCCGACGACGAGAAGGCCGCTGATCGAGCCGGTGCGGCTGCCCTCGAGCAGCTGGCCTACCGCCTGGGGCAGGCGCGCGATGATGCCTGCCATGATGATGAGCGACACGCCGTTGCCAATGCCGCGGCTAGTGATCTGCTCGCCGATCCACATCAGGAACAAGGTTCCCCCGATGAGACTGACGGTACCTGCGATCTCGAACAGGATGCCGGGCGCGACAACGGCCTGGATGCCCTGCTTGACCGACTGCGATTCAAGCCCCTTCACGGCGAGATAGCCCTGAACCAGCGTGATCGCGACGGTCAGGTAGCGCGTATATTGGTTGAGCTTCTTGCGCCCGGTCTCGCCCTCCTTGCGCAGCTGCTGCCAGGGCCCGTAGAGCGTCGCGCCGAGCTGGATGACGATCGAGGCGGTAATGTAGGGCATGACGCCCAAGGCGACGATCGAGAAGCGTTGCAGCGCGCCGCCCGAGAAGGTGTTGAAGACGTCGAGGATGCCGCCGCTCTGCGTCTGGTAGAGCGCGCTCATCGCCGCCGGGTCGATGCCGGGAACGGGCACGAACGACAGCAAGCGGAACAGCACCAGCGCGCCAAGCGTGAACCACAGCCGCTTCTTGAGCTCGGTCGCTTTCTGGAAATTCGCGAGCGTGATGCTGGAGGCCAGATGTTCGGCTGCGGATGCCATCGACTAAAATTCCCCGGAAAAACAAACGGCGGCGTCAAGGCCCTGAAGCCTCCCCGCCGCCGATATAATGGCTCGAGGCCGCATGTCTAAGGGCTCAGGCCTTGGCAGCGGCCTTGCGCGAGCCCTTTTTCGCGGCGGCCAGCTCGGCCGGGTTCTTGCGCTCGATCAGTTCGATCGAGCCGCCCGCCTTTTCGACTGCCTCGCGCGCGCCCTTCGATGCGCCTGCGACCTTCAGTGCAAGCTTAGCCTTGAGCTCGCCCTTGCCGAGAATGCGAACGCCGTCCTTGCCGCCGCGGGCGAGCCCTGCCGCCTTCAGCGCGTCATGGTCGAGCGTGCCCTTGGCTTCGAGCTTGCCGGCGTCGATCGCCTTCTGGATCGCGCCGATATTCACCTCGGCATAGTCGCGCGCGAAGATATTGTTGAAGCCGCGCTTTGGCAGCCGCATGTGGAGCGGCATCTGGCCACCCTCGAACCCGGCGATCGACACGCCCGAGCGCGATTTGGCGCCTTTCTGGCCGCGACCCGCGGTCTTGCCGAGGCCGGAGCCGATGCCGCGGCCGACCCGAACGCGCGACTGGCGCGCGCCCTTGTTATCCTTGAGTTGGTTGAGTTTCATTTTCCTGCACTCGCTTTCGCTTTTGTCGCGCTGCCCCCGAACGGGGCAAAAATGGTCAGGCCGCTTCTTCGACCCGGAGGAGGTGCTGGACCTTACGGACCTGCCCCATCACTTCCGCCGTCGCCTCGACCTCCACCGTACGGTGGAGCTTGTTGAGGCCAAGGCCAACGAGCGTCGCCCGCTGGGTCTTGTCGCGGCGGATCGGCGACCCGGTCTGCGTGATCTTGATCTTCGCCATCGACTTTACTCCGCGATCGCTTCGGCCTGGGCCTCGGCCTCGGCGGGGTTGGCGCCGCCGCGTCCGAGGAGGTCAGCGACCTTCTTGCCGCGCCGCTGGGCGACCGAGCGCGGGCTGGTCTGCTCCTTGAGCGCCTCGAAGGTCGCACGGATCATGTTGTAGGGGTTGGAGGTGCCCACCGACTTCGTCACGACGTCGGCGACCCCGAGGCTCTCGAAGATCGCGCGCATCGGACCGCCGGCAATGATGCCGGTGCCCGAAGGAGCCGAACGGAGCGTCACCCGACCGGCACCGAAATGGCCGTTGCCGTCGTGGTGGAGCGTGCGCCCGTCGCGCAGCGGAACGCGGATCATCGCCTTCTTGGCTGCAGCGGTGGCCTTGCTGATCGCTTCCGGGACCTCGCGCGCCTTGCCATGGCCAAAGCCTGCGCGGCCCTTGCCATCGCCGACAACCACGAGCGCTGCAAAGCCGAAGCGCTTGCCGCCCTTCACGGTCTTGGAGACGCGGTTGATGTGGACGAGCTTCTCGATCAGCTCCTCGCCGCCTTCATCGTCCCCGCCGCGTCCGCGACGATCGTCGCGACGACCGCGGCCGCGCCCATCGCGGTCACCGCCACCGCGGCCACGTCCGCCGCCGCGACCGCCGCGAGGTCCACGACCCTGCGGTTGGCCGCCCTCGGCCGGAACCTCGGCCGGCGCCTGCTCGGCGCCTTCCTGGGTGACTTCAGGGGTTTCTGTTTCTTGTACCATCTAGAACTCCAGTCCGCCTTCGCGGGCAGCGTCGGCGAGGGCCTTGACCCGGCCGTGGAACAGGAAGCCGCCACGATCGAAGACGACGTGGCTGACGCCCGCAGCCTTGGCGCGCTCGGCAACTGCCTTGCCGACCGCAGCAGCGCCGTCCTTGGTCGCGCCGGTCTTGCCCTTGAGGTCCTTGTCGAGCGTCGAGGCGGCCGCGACCGTCTTGCCGGCTGCGTCGTCGATGACCTGGGCGTAGATGTGGCGGCCCGAACGGTGGACCGACAGGCGCGGCTTGCCGGCTGCACGCGAGCGAAGCGCGGTGCGCACCCGGCGGCGGCGGCGATCGAAGAGAGAGAGTTTCGCCATGGCTACTTCTTCTTGCCTTCTTTGCGGAAGATATACTCGCCGCGGTACTTGATGCCCTTGCCCTTGTAGGGCTCCGGCTTGCGCCAGCGACGGATCTCGGCCGCGACCTGCCCGACCTGCTGTTTGTCGATTCCGCTGACCTCGACCGTGTTCTGGTCGGGAGTCTTGATATCGACGCCCTCGGGGACCGGGAAATTGACGTCGTGGCTATATCCGAGCTGCAGGCGCAGGTTCTTGCCTTGGGCCTGGGCGCGGTAGCCGACGCCGGTGATCTCGAGCACCTTGGTGAAACCCTCGGTCACGCCGGTGACGAGGTTCTGCACGTTGGTGCGCGTCATGCCCCACGCGGCGCGGTTGCGCTGCGCATCGGTGAGCGGAGTGACGCGGATCTCGTTCTCAGCGATCTCATATTTCACGAGATCGTCGAGAAGCTGCATCGCAAGGGTTCCCTTGGGGCCCTTCACGGTCAGCGTGCCGCTCTCGACGCTGGCGGTGACGCCGGTCGGGAGGGCAATCGGTTTCTTGCCAATGCGCGACATTAGAACACCTCCGCCAGCACTTCGCCGCCGACGTTCTGCTCGCGCGCCTCGACGTCCGACAGCACGCCGCGCGGGGTCGACACGATGATTGTGCCAAGGCCGTTGCGGATGCGCGGAAGCTCGCGCGCGGCCGAATAGACGCGGCGGCCGGGCTTCGACACGCGCGCCAGGTGGTGGATCGCGGGCTGGCCCTCGAAATATTTGAGCTCGATACGCAGGCCCTTCTGGCCGGCAAGCTCCTCTTCGGAATATCCGCGGATGTAGCCCTCGCGCTGCAGCACGTCGAGGACGTGCACGCGCAGCTTCGACGCCGGCGTCAGGATCGAATCCTTGCGCGCCTGCTGGCCGTTGCGGATGCGGGTGAGCATATCACCCAGGGGATCGGTCATCGCCATCCGTAAATCCTTACCAGCTCGACTTGATGACGCCGGGGATCAGGCCCTTGTTGGCCAGTTCCCGGAGCATGATCCGCGACAGACGGAACTTGCGGTAATAAGCGCGCGAACGCCCGGTCAGCGCGCAGCGGTTGCGAACCCTCGTCGGGTTCCCGTTGCGCGGCAGCTCGGCCATCTTCAAGCGCGCGATCAGGCGCTCGGTCTCGTCCTTCGACTCATCGTTCGCGATCGCCTTCAGCTTCGCGTACTTCGCCGCATTCTGCTGGACGAGCTTCTTGCGACGCTCGTTCTTGTTGATCGAACTCAGTTTCGCCATGACTTAAGTTCTTCTCCTTGCCGGCAAACCGCTTACGCGGCCTGCCGCTGCTCCTCGGCGGGAAACGGGAAATTGAACAGGCGCAGCAGTTCGCGCGCCTCTTCGTCCGTCTTTGCCGTTGTGGTTACAATGACGTCCATCCCCCGGACCTTGTCGATCTGGTCGTAGTTGATCTCTGGGAAGATGATCTGCTCCTTAAGGCCCATGGCGTAATTGCCACGGCCGTCGAAGGACTTGGGATTGAGCCCGCGGAAGTCGCGAACGCGCGGAAGCGCGATCGTGACGAGCCGGTCGAGGAACTCGAACATGCGGTCGCGGCGCAAGGTGACCTTGACGCCGATCGGCATGCCTTCGCGCAGCTTGAACTGAGCGATCGACTTCTTCGCCTTGGTGATCACCGGCTTCTGGCCAGTGATCTGCTCCATCTCGCCAGCAGCGGTCTCGACGCGCTTCTTGTCCTGGGTTGCCTCGCCGACGCCCATGTTGAGCACGATCTTGTCGAGCTTGGGCACTTCGAGGCGGTTCTTGTAGCCGAACCGCTCGACCATCGCCGGGACGATGCGCTCCTCATAATCGCGCTTGAGACGCGGGATGTATTTTTCGTCAGCCATTGATCAGCTCTCCGGTCTTGGCCGCGACGCGGACCTTCTTGCCGTCGCGGACCTCGAAGCGCACCCGGCTCGGCTTGCCGTCGCCGGTCGCAATCGCGACCTTGGAGACGTGCAGCGGGGCTTCCTTGCGCTCGATCCCGCCCTGCGGGTTGACCTGCGACGGCTTGCGATGACGCGCGTGGACGTTGATCCCCGACACGAGCACCTTGCCTTCCTTCGGCATCGCCTTGACGACCTCGCCGGTGCGGCCCTTGTCCTTGCCGGACAGGACGACAACCCGGTCGCCTTTCCTGATCTTCTGCGCGGCCATTACAGCACCTCCGGCGCAAGGCTGATGATCTTCATGTGCTTCCTTGCACGAAGCTCGCGCACGACCGGGCCGAAAATACGGGTGCCGATCGGCTCCTCGTTCTTGTTGACGAGGACCGCGGCATTGGAATCGAAGCGGATCACCGAACCGTCCGGACGGCGGATGTCCTTGGCGGTGCGCACGATCACCGCGCGGTGAACGTCGCCCTTCTTCACGCGGCCGCGGGGCGCTGCTTCCTTGACGCTGACGACGATGATGTCGCCGACGCCAGCGGTGCGGCGCTTCGATCCGCCCAGCACCTTGATGCACTGGACGCGCTTGGCGCCGCTATTGTCCGCAACGTCCAGGTTGGACTGCATCTGGATCATTGTTCGACCCTACTCTCTTTCAAATCTCGGCTCAGGCGTCCGCTTGCGCGGCGTCTTCAGCCTTCGCCTTGTCCTTGCCCTTCGACGCCTTGGCCGGCTTCTCTTCCGCCTCGGCAGTTTCCGGAGTTTCCGTCGTCACTTCGCCGGGCTCGGCGATCTCGACCGTGCCCATCCTGGCGGTGCCGATGCGATCGACCACCTTCCAGGTCTTCAGCTTGGAAATCGGCGCGCATTCTTCGATGCGGACGATCTCGCCGACGTGGAACTCGTTCGCCGCGTCGTGAGCATGATACTTCTTCGACAGCTTGATGATCTTGCCATAGAGCGGGTGCTTCACCCGCCGCTCGACACGGACCACGACCGTCTTTTCACCCTTGTCGGACACCACGGTGCCGGTGAGGACGCGCTTTGGCATCTCTATTCTCTCCTTACGCCTTGGCGGCCTGCGCCCGGGCGCGTTCGTTCTGCAGCGTCCTGATGCGCGCGATCGTGCGGCGCACTTCCCTGACGCGGCTCGGCTTCTCGAGCTGGTTCGTCGCCGACTGGAAGCGCAGGTTGAACTGCTCGCGCTTCAGCTGCGCCAGCTGCACCTGAAGCTGGTCGTCGGTCTGCTGCTTGAGATTGTCGATCGCAGCCATCTTACTCCTCCTCGGCCAGGCTCTCGCCCAGGCGGGCGACGACCTTCGTCTTGATCGGCAACTTCTCGGCCGCGCGCTCGAACGCTGTCTTGGCAATGGAGCCCGGCACGCCGTCGAGTTCGAACAGGATGCGGCCAGGCTTGACGCGGGCGACCCAGAATTCGGGCGCGCCCTTGCCCGAGCCCATGCGGACTTCGGCAGGCTTCGAGCTCACCGGAACGTCGGGGAACACGCGGATCCACAAACGGCCCTGGCGGCGGATGTGACGCGTGATCGCGCGGCGGGCCGCCTCGATCTGGCGCGCGGTGATCCGTTCCGGCTCCATTGCCTTGAGGCCGAAGGCGCCGAAGTTGAGCTCGGTCCCGCCCTTGGCATTGCCATGGATCCGGCCCTTGAAGGCCTTGCGGAATTTAGTGCGCTTTGGTTGCAGCATCTCTTACTTCCTTCCGCTTACCGGTTGCCGCGCTCTTCGCGCGCCGGCCGGACGCCGGAGGTCTGAGCTTCCATCATCAGTCGATCCTGCGCGAGCGGGTCGTGGGCAAAGATCTCGCCCTTGAACACCCAGACCTTGACGCCGCAGACGCCATAAGCGGTGTGCGCCTCGGCCTCGGCATAATCGACGTTGCCGCGCAGCGTGTGCAGCGGAACGCGGCCCTCGCGGTACCATTCGGTGCGGGCGATCTCGGCGCCGCCAAGACGGCCGGCGCAGGTGATCCGAATGCCCTCGGCACCGAGGCGGAGCGCCGACTGGACCGCGCGCTTCATCGCGCGGCGGAAGGCGATACGGCGCTCGAGCTGGTCGGCGACGCCCTGCGCAACGAGCTTGGCATCGACCTCGGGCTTGCGGATCTCGACGATGTTGAGGCTGACCTCGGAGCTCGTCATCTTCTGAAGCTCGCGCTTCAGCTTCTCGATGTCCGCGCCCTTCTTGCCGATGATGACGCCGGGGCGAGCCGCGTAGATCGAGACACGGCAGATCTTGGCCGGGCGCTCGATCACCACCTTCGAGATCGCTGCCTGCGGCACCTTCTCGAGGATATAGCGACGGATCTTGAGGTCCTCGAGCAGCAGCCGGCCATAATCATGGCCCTCGGCGAACCAGCGGCTGTCCCAGGTGCGGTTGATCTGCAGGCGAAGCCCGACAGGAGAGGATTTCTGACCCATTTAAGCTTCTTCCTGCTCGCGAACGACGACGCGGATGCGGCTGAACGGCTTGACGATCCGGCTCGAACGGCCGCGCGCACGCGTCATGAACCGCTTCATCGAGATCGACTTGCCAACGCTCGCTTCCGCGACGACCAGAGCGTCGACGTCGAGATTGTGGTTGTTCTCCGCGTTGGCGACTGCCGAGGCGAGCACCTTGAACACGTCCTCGCTCATGCCCTTCGTGCTGAACTTCAGGATGTTCAGGGCTTCCTCGACCTTGCGGCCACGGATCATCTGGGCGAGCAGGTTGAGCTTGCGCGCCGAACCACGGATGGTGGTTCCGACCGCGAGCGCTTCCTTCTCGCCGACCTTGCGGGGTGCAGCTGCCTTGCCCATTAGCGCTTGCCCTTCTTGTCGGAGGCGTGGCCGTGGAACGTGCGCGTCGGCGCGAACTCGCCGAGCTTCATTCCAACCATTTCCTCGTTGACCGACACCGGCACGAACTTGCGGCCGTTGTAGACGTTGAAGGTGAGACCGACGAACTGCGGCAGGATCGTCGAACGGCGCGACCAGGTCTTGATCGGCGCGCGCCCACCCTTGTCCTGCGCAGCTTCCGCCTTCTTCAGAAGCGAAAGCTCGACGAACGGACCTTTCCAGACGGAACGGGCCATGGATTAACCCTTCTTCTTCGCGTGACGCGACCGAATGATGAACTTGTCGGTCGCCTTGTTGTGACGGGTGCGGGCACCCTTGGTCGGCTTGCCCCAGGGGGTAACCGGATGACGGCCGCCCGAGGTCCGGCCTTCGCCACCGCCGTGGGGGTGGTCGACCGGGTTCTTGGCGACACCGCGGGTCAGCGGTCGCTTGCCGAGCCAGCGATTGCGGCCGGCCTTGGCAAGGTTGGTGTTGGCATTGTCGGGGTTCGACACCGCGCCGACCGTCGCCATGCAGTCCGAGCGGATGTAGCGCTGCTCGCCTGAATTCAGCCTGACGATGACCATTCCGCGATCGCGGCCGACGACCTGCACATAAGTACC
>DATIQO010000011.1:0-9591 GCA_035470745.1 Sphingomicrobium sp.
AACGGATCACGGTCGAGAAGGAAAACAGCCTCTCGCGGGAAATCGAGTCGCTCCGCGACCGATAAGGAGCTAGGGCGCCGCGATGGCCGGTCTTCCTTCGCTTGCCGACATCCTCGAAGAATATCAGCTCGTCGATGCAGAAGACCGCTACCGGCTGCTGATCGACCTTGGCCGCGAACTCGAGGCGATGCCCGAGGCATTGAAGACCGATGCGACCAAGGTCCGGGGATGCTCGGCCTCGGTATGGGTCTACCCGACCGCGACCCACGGACGCCTCCACTTCCTTGCCGACAGCAATGCCGCGATCACCAAGGGTATCGTCGCGCTCGTCCTTACGGCCGTCCAGGACAAGCCGGCCGCGGAAGTTGCCAGGATGGACGTTGCCGAGGCGCTTGCCCCCTTCGAACTGCGCAAGCACCTCAGCGCCAATCGGACGCAAGGCGTTCCCAACATGATCGCGCTCGTGAAGGAGACTGCCGAGCGCTATGCCTGCGCGAGCTGAGCGCCGGCCCGGCCGTTTTTGTCGCAGGCGCGCTTTCGGAATGACGATCCCCGCCATATGAGCCCCTCATGGGTAACCCAATCGAGTCCGATGAATTGGCGAGCGCTGCTCCTTCCTTCCACGAACGATCCTACCAGAACCCGATCCTCGATACGGATTTTCCCGATCCGGCCCTGATCAGGGCCCCGGACGGCTTTTATTACGCCTATGCGACGCAGACGCTGCGCGATGGCCATTGGATCAACATCCAGGTCGCTCGCTCGCCCGACCTCGTCCACTGGGAGGATCTTGGCGACGCGCTTCCGCAAAAGCCCGAGTGGGCGCTGACGACGCAGGACTTCTGGGCGCCGAGCGTGATCTACGATGGGTCGACCTATTTCATGTATTATTCGGCAACGCCCGATGCCTGCCATCATCACGAGCGCGGGCACGCGCTTGCAGTTGCAACGGCGAGCTCGCCTGCCGGCCCCTTCATCGACATGGGCATGCCGCTGCTGCTCGGCTCCGGCTTTGAATTTATCGACCCCATGGCGTTCGACGACCCCGCGACGGGCAAGCACCTCCTCTACTGGGGCTCGGGGTTCCAGCCGATCAGGGTCCAGGAGCTCGCAGCCGACCGCATCTCCTTTGCGCCCGACAGCAAGGCCATCGATCTCATCTGGCCGAACGGGGAGAATGGCGGCTTTCCGCGCCTCGTCGAGGCGGCCTGGGTGATCTGCCACGAGGGCTATTATTACCTGTTCTACTCAGGCGACAATTGCTGCGGCCCGGAAGCCGAATATGGCGTGATGGTTGCGCGCTCGCCAAGCGCCACCGGCCCGTTCGAAACGCTCGAAGAGGCCAAGGGCGTGCCGCACAGCCTCATCCTCTTCAAGAATGACCGCTGGCTCGCGCCCGGACATAATTGCATCATCAAGGATGAAGCGGGCGAGAGCTGGATCGTCTATCATGCGATCGACGTCGAGAGGCCGCGGCAGCGTCAGGAAGACGAGATCAACAGCCGCAGGATCCTCCTCATCGATCGCCTCGAATGGCACGACGGCTGGCCCTGGGTCGGGACACCGTCCGAGGAGCCCTTGCCGGCCCCGGTCGTCTAGGATCGTCCGCCGGCGATAATGCGAGGACGCTTGCGCTCGGTAGCGAGGTTCGCGAACTGCGCTCGCTGCGCCTTGAACTCCGCAAGGAGGCGCTCGTCGACATGCCTGCTCCCGTCGGCGACGATGCTCGACAAAAGGCCCGTCTCGGCGTGGCGCGAATTGTCCCAGCCGGGATAAGCGGTGATCGGATACCAGCAGATCCCGCGAAGATCGACGCCGCGGCTCATCGCCTCGCGCACCTCGTTGCAGACATAATGGAGCCATGACGGCTTTCCGGTCCCTTCGGCGCCGGTTTCCGAAATCATGATCGGCTTTTCGTAGCGCTCCGCCATCTCGACGAGCATGTCGGCGAGCGGCCGGTATTCGTGGTGGCCCATCGGGATGGTCGGACCTTCCCAATACCATTGGTTGTGCGGGTAGTAGTTGAGCCCGATCACGTCGACGAAGGAGGGATCGCCGCCAAGTTCCGGCTTTGCCTTGCCCATGATCCAGTCATAGGCCTCGAACATGCCCTGCCGGTTGAGCTCGGCCGCGCGGACCGACCGGCGATGCTCGTTGTGCGGAGCGACGTGAATGAGGGGCTCCGCCCAGACGATCGTCGATCCTGGCCAGCGCTGCCTGATCGCGGACGATGCGGCAACCGCCGTCTTGACGAGCTGCTCCTTGAACCAGCCGCGCGGTTCGTTGCCGACGCGCGGGAAATATCCCTCGTCGACCGCCCAGGCGAGGAAGCTGATCTCGTTGAGCGGACAAACGACGGGCGGCCGGCTGCTGACCGACTGCTGGACTTCGAGCGCCGCAAGCGCGAATTCGCTGAAGCGCTCAGGAAAATCCTCGTCGGCCTGGTCGATGCAATCGGGCGAGCCATAGTGAAAGAGGTCCCAGATGACCTGGACTCCGGCCTCCTCCGCCGCCTCGAGCATCGGCATCCAGCTCGACCAGTCATATTTGCCCGGTGACTTTTCGATGAGGTGCCAGCGCACCCCGTCGCGAAAGGTGCTGAAGCCCAGCTTCTTGCACAAGGCATAGTCCTTCAGCGCGTGGCGGTCATGCCCCGTGGCCCGGATCAAGTCGAGACGAACGCCGTCGCGCCGCCGATGCGACGAGCACTCGAAACCAGCCATGAAGAAGCTGTCGAAGTTCATGGTCACCATTGACCCCCGCCCCACAATAATGCGCGAGTTTCGAAATCGAGCCAACAAATCTTCAGCTAGGCCGCTTTCCCGTTCTTGCGCTCTTCGGCTTTCTTGAGAACATCATACGCCGCCTGGACCTGCTTGAAGCGCTTGGCGGCCTCTTCGTCGCCGGGATTGGCGTCGGGGTGCGTTTCCTTGACGAGCCGCCTGTGCGCGGCCTTGATGGCAGTGAAATCGGCGTCGCTGTCGAGCTCGAGCGCACCGAGCGCGCGCATCTCGTCGCGGCTGCGGCTGCCGTCGCCCGGACCCGCCCATTTCCACTGCGCCGACTGGCGGAACCCCGAATTGCCCAGTTCTTCCTCGGCCGCCCGGCGCGCTGCTTCCTCGGGGCTGAGGCCGGCAAAATAATTCCAGTTCTTGTTATACTCGGCAGCATGGCCTTCGCAGAAATACCAGCGCTCGGGACTGTTGGGAGCCTTGGGCGCCGGCCGATCGCCGATCTCGTTGCACCCGACGCGGTCGCACAGGCGCAGCTTCGCCGCCGAGCGCCCCTTGTCGCCATAGGAGCGCCAGCGCGGGAAACCCCAGTCGTTGGATCGCTTCTGCCGAGCCATGCCTTCCCTTCCGATCCTTCTTCGCCAAGCGAATGCGACGACGCAATCCGCAAAACGCCGCATTGACCGCTTCGCTGCGCTCATAGCCGCCAAATATTGCGCCAGAGGGCCTATAAGCCGGGTTCTGTCCGTCGTGCCCGCGAAGGCACGACTGTGCGGCCATTCCTCTAGGGGACGGGTTGCCCCGCCCCTCCAGCAACCAACCCGGGCGGCGAGCTGGAACCAAGCCCCGGAGCCAAAGGCTCACTGCCGCCCCTATTCGGTCTTGCACCCGGTGGGGTTTACCGTGCCGGCCCTGTTGCCAGGACCGCGGTGCGCTCTTGCCGCACCCTTTCGACCTTACCCGTCCGAAGCCGGGCGGTATGCTTTCTGTGGCACTTTCCCTAAGCCGCCCTCGCACGAAGCTAATGACGACCCGCCGGGCGTTACCCGGCACCGTGGTTCCATGGAGCCCGGACTTTCCTCGCGTCTCGTGAGAGACCCGCGGCCGCCCAGCCCTCTGGCCAGGCCAATATGGTCTATTGAGGCCTTGGCAGCAACAAGGCGAGCAGTTTTGCCCGGCATTCGCCGTCGACGATGCCGTCGATGAGATCGGGCCGGAAGCGGCGCTGGAAGGCGATCACCGCCTTTTGCGGATCGGTGACGTCATAGCCGAAGCGCTCGAGCGCGAGAAGGAAGCCGGCGTCGGTCCAATAGGGATCGATCAGCTCGCGCGTCGGGCTTGGAAGCGCAAGCCGCCGCTTGGCGAGCGCGTGCCAGGGGAAGAGTTCGCCAGGATCGTCCTTGCGCGCCGGAGCGACATCCGAATGGCCAACGACATTGCCGCGGCCAATGCCGTGGCGTTCCTTGATGTCGGCAACGAGCGGGATCACCGAGGCCATCTGCTCGTCGGGGAAAGGCCGATAGCCAAATTCGTGGCCGGGATTGACGATCTCGATGCCAACGCTTGCCGAGTTGACGTCGGAGACGCCGCGCCAGCGCGATTTTCCCGCGTGCCAGGCGCGCTTGGTCTCGTCGACCAGCCGGTAGATCGTCCCGTCCTCGTCGACGAGATAGTGCGAGGAGACTTTCGCCTCGGGCGAGGTCAGGCGGTCGAGCGCCGACTGCATGTCGGGCATGCCGGTATAATGAAGCACGATCATCGAGACCGGCAGTTGCCGTTCGTCGAAATTGGGCGAAGGCCGCTCGATGAAGTCCAGGTCCACGCGCACAATGGCGCACAGCTGATGCTATGGGGTCAAGCCCTTGCCGCCAAGTTGCGGCGATCGGCGCCGTGGCGCTTCTCGATGCCGCTGCCGTCGCCGGTCAGCCGGTAGAGCCCGCGGGCGTTGATGTCGGCACCAAGCTTGTTGGTCTGGCCGATGACCGTTTCGCCGGCGCCAAGCATCAGCCAGCCGTCCTCGGCCATCGCCGCTGCAAGGCGCTCGAAACTCAGCGTCTTCTTCTCGGGGCTGAGATAGAGGAGGACGTTGCGGCAAAGGACGATATCGAACGCGCCCGGGTGCGGCGGCGGCTCGAGGATGTTGTGGACCTGGAAGCGCACCGGACGGCGCAGATTCTCGACCGCACGCCAGCCCTCGGGGCATTCCTCGAACCACTTGATCATCTGGCTGATGCCAAGGCCGAGCTGGACCTCGAACTGGCTGTAGATGCCGGTGCGCGCGCGATCGACGCAGCTCCCGGACACGTCGGTTCCAACGATATCGATGGTCCAGCCGCGCCACTTCTCCGGCTCCTCGGCAAAGAGCATCGCCAGCGAATAGGCTTCCTGGCCGGTCGAACAGCCGGCCGACCAGATCCGCAGGCGCTTGGTATCGGCGCGGCGCTGCTCGAGCTGCGGCAGTGCATAGCGCTGGAGCAGATCGAACGGCGCCCGATCGCGGAAGAAATAGGTCTCGTTGTTCAAGAGGGCCTCGACGACCATTTGCGACAAGCTCGGCTCCTTGCCCATGACGAGGATCGTGATGAGCTCGTCCAGCGTTGCGATGCCGCGCTCTCTAAGTAGCGACGACAAAGCGGTCTCGATACGCCAGCGCCGGCTCATCGTCAGTTGCTGGCCGGTACGCGCTTCGAGGAGGCCGGCGAGGATACGCGTCGAACTGTCGCTTATTTGCACTCGCGCTGCTCCTCTGTGCGCGAAGCAATTCGCCGCGCGATCTTTTCCGGCGGCAGGACAGCGCTGACCAGCCCCGCTTCAAGGACGGCCCGCGGCATTCCCCACACGGCGCAGCTCGCCTCGTCCTGGGCAATGATCGAGCCGCCGCAGGCGGCGAGCGTCGCTGCTCCCTCGACCCCGTCGCGGCCCATGCCCGTCAGCACCACGCCGAGCGCGCCTGCCCCGTAGATCGATCCAACCGACGCGAACATCGGGTCGACCGAGGGAAGGCAGCCGCTGGTCGCCCGGCCGTGGCTGAGGCGAACCATGACGCCGCCCTTGCCGGGCTCGAGCGTCAGGTGGGCATCGCCCGGGGCCAGGTAGATGTGGTCGGGCTCGAGCAGCATGCCATCCTCGGCAACCACTGCCCGCCGGTGCGCAATGGCACCGAGCTGCCGCGCGAAGACCGGCATGAACGGCATCGGCAGGTGCTGCGTCAAAAGGATGGGAACGCCGATCCGCCGCGGCAGCGCGTTGAAAAGCACGCCAAGCGCATGGATGCCGCCGGTCGATGCGCCGATCGCAAGCACGCCGATCGGATCCGTCGGCATTGCCCGAAGCACCGCCTGCGGGCCCGTCGCGCGCGAGGCATAGCCTGCGCTTTGCGGCGCGCGGTCGGCATAGCCGAGCGCCTTTAGCCGGCTGAGGAGGATCTCGGAAAACTTGCCGTTGAACCGGCCGGTTCCGGGCTTTGGCATCGTGTCGGCGGCGCCGAGCGCGAGGGCGGCAACGGTCTGCTCGGCCCCGTCCTCGGCGAGCGAGGAGACGATCATGACCTTGGCGCCGGCTGCGGCAGCAATGATCCGCGGGATCGATTTCAGGCCCCCCGCTCCTGGCATCTCAAGATCGAGAATGACGATGTCGACGCGGCATTCGCTGAGCGCCTCGATGGCATCCTCGGCGGTTCCCGCAACGGCGGTGATCTCGAAAGCGGGATCGCTCTCGACCATTCGCGAGAGAACCGCCCGGGCAACCGTCGAATCGTCGACGATCATCAGCCGGATGCGCCGCTTCATCGGCGCGGGCTCCAGCTGGCGGTCCCGCGGTCTGGCGAGCGCCCGCTCCACGGCCGCGGGCCTCAGGCGACGCCGACGAGCTGAAGCTTGATGTGAAGCGTCTCCCGATCGAACGGCTTCATCACATATTCGTCAGCGCCAGCTTCAAGGGCAGCGCGGATGTGCGCCATGTCGTTCTCGGTGGTGCAGAACACGACCTTGGGCTGGTCGCCATGGCCACGCTGGCGAAGGAGACGCAGGAACTCCATCCCGCTCATGACCGGCATGTTCCAGTCAAGCAGGACGACGTCGGGCATCTTGGCTTCGCAGCGGGAAAGCGCTTCCTGCCCGTCGCCCGCCTCTTCAACCTCGAATTCGAGAGTCTCAAGGATGTGCCGCGCCACCTTGCGGATCACCTTGGAGTCATCGACGATCAAACAGCTCTTCATTCTTCCGGCTTCCCGCTTCCCCACTCGGGGCTTCTCTAAAGGTTAAGGGTAACGAAGACCTTAAGCCGCCTTGGCTTCGGCAGTGCCGCCAATCAGTGCGGCAACATCGACGAGGAGCAGCGGCCCGGTCTCGGTGTCGACCATGCCCCTTGAAACATGCTCCCAGCCCTCCCCCATCGTCGCGCGAACGGGGGTCGGGTCGGAGAGCGCCTCGACCACGTCTTCGACGAGGTCGACGATGAGGGCGTAATGATGGCCGTCGAATTCGACCACGGCCGCCTCGCGGATCCCATCCGAGCAATCGCTCACTCCAAGCTCGAGCGAGCGCTTGCAGTCGATGACGGTGAGGACGCGGCTGCGAAGCGCCGAAAGCCCGGCGACGTGGGGCGCCGCCCGCGGCACCGGGATCAGCGTATCAAGTTCGACAACCGATTCGACCGCGGCCGCAGGAAGCGCCACGCGCTCGCCGGCGATCGTCACGACCAGCAACAGCTCGTTCATTTGCCCCTCCCGGCACCGGCGGTCTTGAGCGCCATCAAAAGGCCCGCGCGGTCATAGCGGTAGATGCTCTCGTCCTTCTTGCCCGCGGCATCGGGTTCGGTCCGCAGCCAGATCGTCTTCTTGGCCGCCTCGCCGGGGACCGGCTCCCCTTGAGCGGCAATGACGAGATCGGCATCGCCGTCGTGCTCGTCGCCGACGACGAGATAGCCGGCGGCCTCGACGATCGGGCGCAACATGTTCTGCATCCAGGGATCATCGCCAGGCAGGCGGCAGACCAGCTGCTCGCTCGTGCGCGCCGCAAGACCGACATGGTTCGCAAAGAGCCAATGGGCATCGACAAGTTCGGCCGGTTCGCCGTTGATGAGCGAAACGCCGCTGATCTCGCCCGGACGATCGGCGTGGATGACATCATTGTCGATCGTCGCAAAATCGATGACCTCGGCGAAGGCGTAGCCGATCTCGTGAACGCCGTCGTTGAGACGGAACAGGCGCACCTTGCCCTCGCCAAGCTCGGAGCTGGCAGCGCCCGCAAGGGGGAGGATCGCCTCGCCGACCTGGACTCTTAGCTGCCCTGCCGACTTCCTGACCGTGCTGGCGGGCACTTCTTCGATCCGGTCGACGACCGCGAGGCGAAGTGCGCGGCGGCTTCCGTCCAGTGCCCGGAACAGCAAGACGGAGGTCGATCGCGACGCTGCGCCAGCCGGCCCCTGGGCTATCCGCGCCGCGCGCTCCTGCGCCTCGAGCTTGATTCCCCCGACCTGGGCAAGCCCGGCGGGGTCGAACAGGAGGATCGGGCTGCCATCGTCCGCGAGGGTCGTTCCGGCATATAGGCCGGTCGCCATGACCGCGGGCGCGGCAGGCTTCACCACCAGCTCCTCATGATCGTGGATGCGATCGACCGAGAGCGCGTACACATCGCCGCCCGCCGGCCGCAGAACGATCAACGTGCGGTCCTTCTCCTCGATGCCGCTGTCGATGCCGAGGATGTGGGCCAGCGAGACTTCGGGAACGCGCCGGCCGCGAATGGTTGCAACGCCCGCGCCGCCGAGATGCTCGAGCGTCACGCTGTCGCCGTTCGCGCGGACGATCTCTTCGATTGCCGAGCGCGGAATCGCGAAATGCTGGCCGTCGATCGAGACGGTGAGCGCGGGAATGATCGTCAGCGTCAGCGGGACGCGCAAGGTCATGCGCGTGCCCTCGCCGAGCCTGCTCTCGACCTCGACGATGCCGCCGATCCGCTCGATATTGGAGCGAACCACGTCCATCCCGACGCCGCGGCCCGAAATCGATGTCACTTCCTTGGCGGTCGAAAGGCCCGCCTCGAAGATCAGCGCAAGCTGCTCGCGGTGGCCAAGCTTTGCGGCATCATCCTTCTCGATGATGCCGGCATCGAGCGCCTTTGCGACGAGCCGGCTGCCATCGATGCCGCGGCCATCGTCGTGGATGTCGATGAGGATCTGGTTGCCGGACTGGCGCGCCGCGACCGACAGGATCCCGATCTCGCGCTTCCCGGCTTTCAGACGCTCGGCGGGCTTCTCGATGCCGTGGTCGACCGAGTTGCGAATGATGTGCGTCAGCGGGTCGCGGATCATCTCGATCATCTCGCGATCGAGCTCGACGTCGCCGCCCTCGATATCCACCAGCACCTGCTTGCCAAGCTCGGCCGAGAGGTCGCGGACCATGCGCGGCAGGCCGACGAACAGGTTTTCGATCCGCTGCATGCGCGTCCGCGTGATGGCGTCGCGCATTTCGGCGATGATCGAAGACAAGCGCTCGAACGCTCCGTCTACCGACACCTCTGCCTGGGATTCGCGAAGCCTGCGGGCAAGTTCGTTGCGGGCGAGCACCATGTCGGAAACGGTACTCATCACACGGTCGAGCAATTCGATGGAAAGGCGGATCGTGCGCGGAGCGGCGGCGGCCTTCCCCTGACCCTCGAGGACAACAGACTGAACGGCCGGTCCTTCCGCACCTGGCGCAAGCGCCGCGATCAGGGCGCTATCGTCGCCAAACGGCATGTCTTCACCGGCGTCGATGGCGGCAACCATCTCTGCAATACGGTAGATGATGCCGAGGACGGCATTCACTAGCGCTGCGTCAGGAACGCGGCGGCCGGCGCGAACGTCGGCGAGCGCGTCTTCG
>DATIQO010000012.1:0-9529 GCA_035470745.1 Sphingomicrobium sp.
GTCAGCGCGAAGACCGACCTCGTGGTTGCCGGTCCTGGCGCCGGTTCGAAGCTCAAGAAAGCCGAGGAACTCGGCATCCGCGTGATCGGTGAAGCGGATTGGGCAAGGATCGTCGCCGGGGCCTAGGAGCCCAGCACGAGCACCGGCCACTCGCCCGAGCCGCGATCGCGAACTCTAAGTCCGTGCGCCTGATAAGCGGCAGACACGGCGTCCACTTGCTTATCGAGCAGTCCTGCAAGGAGGATGGAGCCGCCTGCTTGCAGCGACCTCGCAAAGTCCGGCGCCAGATCGATAAGCGGGCCGGCGAGGATATTTGCGATGATGAGGTCGAACGGCGCACGCGCGGACAGTAGCGGCGAATCCATGCCGTCGGCTCGTGCCAAGAGCAGTTCGCCGGCGCCGTGGCCGAGCCTAATTCGATTGATCGCCGCATTGTCGCGAGTGACCTCGAGGGCGATCCCGTCGATGTCCGTCGCGATGCATTTTGCTCGTGGCCAGAGTGCGAGGGCCGCGAAAGCGAGAAGTCCCGTCCCCGTTCCGATGTCGGCGATATTCGCAAAGCCGGCCCCCTCGCGCTCGAGGCGATCGAGAACCTCGAGACACCCGCGGGTAGTCGCATGCTGGCCAGTGCCGAACGCGAGGCTGGCGTCGATCTCGAAGGCGATCGTTCCCGGCGGCGCGCTTCGGTACATCGGCGTATGAACATAGAAGCGCCCGGCGCGGATGGGCTGGATACCGGCCTGGCTCATCGTTACCCAGTCGGCTTCGCCAAGCTCTTCGACGCGCGCTATTCCCGAGCCAAGCGAAGCGAGCCTTTGCATCTCGTCCGCACTCGGCGAATGCTCGAAATAGGCGTGGATCAACCACTCGTCGGGCTTGCTCTCGTCCGGCTCGTCGGCAACGACAACCGGCGCGCTTGCGGACTCGGGAAAGATCTCTTCCTCCGAATTTGCAACTGCCTCCGCTTGAGCGCGTGAACAGGCGACCGTGACACGGAAGCTCACGGCTTGGCGGGTCTTTGGGCAGCCGCTTCCTTCGCGAGCCGGTCGTTGAGATTGCGCGTAATCTGGGCCGCGTAGGAGCGGCATGCTCCCTCGTCGAGCAACGGGCGGCCAAGCGCCAGCCGATGCGGCATGTCTGTCGCCGAGGGATGCGGGCTAAGGATGATCTCGCACGGACTTTCCGCGATTTTCGCGATTGATGCGCGATAGGCGGCGAGATAGGCCGGATGGTCGGTGAAACGATAGCCTTCTCTGCCAACGGGAGAGAGACTGTCGGCGTAGACGATCGTTCGGCACACGCCGCCGTCGCAGCTCACCCAGCGCCAGCTCATTGCGCCCGAGGTATGACCGGGCGTGGCCATCGCCTTCACCATCAGGTTGCCAAGCCGCACTTCCTCATTATCGCCGATCACCCTCCCGACCGGCGCGGTCGGGACGCGCTTTAGCGTTCCGGCTTGTGGATCGTCCGCGTTGGCAAGACCCGTCTCGAAAACCTTCGCCTGGGGAGCAGACGCGACGATCGTCGCTCCACTCAATCGCTGCAGCTGAGCGACGCCGCCGATATGATCGGGATGCTCGTGGCTGCCGAGGATGAAACGAATGTCTTGCACCCTGAAGCCGAGGGAGCGGACGTTGGCGGCAATGAGGTCGGCATCTTCCTCCGTCCCGCCGTCGATGAGGATATCGCCAGAATTTCCAACGATCAGGATCGATGAAATCCCGCAGGTGCCCACGAGATAGGTATTGCCGTGGATCCGAACCGGGGGGGCCGGCTTGTCCCAGTCATCCGATCCTGCGCATTCCGCTGCCCACATGGGTCCGGCCGATTCGATCGGCGCTTTGGGCTGCTCGATGACCTGCGGATGGCCCAAGGGCACGGAAATCTGCTGTGCTGCCGCAAGAAGCAATGGCGCCAGCGCCGCTTCAGCGAACATAGCTGGCGCCGTTCACATCGATGATGCTGCCAGTTGCCGAAGCCGGCGCGTCAGCAGCGAGCCAGCGGATCACCTCCGCGACCTCGTCCGTGCTTGCGACCCGTCCGAGCGGAATGTCGGCGATGATCTGGGCCCCGCCGCGGCCCTGAAGATATTCCGCGGTCATTTCGGAGACGGTGAAGCCAGGCGCAACTGCGAAGCAGAGGATGCCCTCGTTCGCATAGCCCCGCGCGATCGTCTTGGTCATGCCGACCATCGCTGCTTTTGACGCCGCATAGTGCCAATGCTGCGGCGAATCGCCCCGAAACGAGGCCCTGCTCGCGATGTTGATGATCCGCCCTCCGCCTCCGCGATCGAGGAAGTGGGAAACCGCAAGGCGGGAAAGATCGGCTGCCGCCTGAAGGTTGATGGTCAGTGTACGCTGCCAGGCAGCGTGCCATTGGTCATCGGGCGAATTGTCGGCAATTGCTTCATAGACGCCGGCATTGTTGACCAGCACGTCGATCTCGCCGCCGAGCTCGTCGAGCGCGGTGTCCCAGATGTCTCTCGGCGACGCCGGATCCATCAGGTCACCAGCAATCAGCGTGTCGCTGCCTAGCGTGGAGTGGCCCACGACGTTCTGACCAGTCTGCTTGAGGAGCGCATAAGCGGCCGCGCCGATGCCGCGGCTCGCGCCGGTGATAAGGATGTTCATGAGCCGCCTATATCGCCGCCTCGATGCCGAGGGGAGAGGGAGGCTGGCACACGACATCGAGATAGGACGTCGGCAAGCGAAACGGCGCCGCGACATCCTGGGGAAGCGTGCCGTCGGGGCGGCACTTGGTAGGGAGGCGACTTAAGCCGCGATCCCGTTCACGAATTCCTTGGCGGTCGCCTTGAAGCCTGCGATCTGCTCGGAGAAACGTCCGAAGCCCTGTTCCACCTGGTCGATGTCCTTGGCGACATTCTCCGTATCCGAACGGATGGCGGCAATGGTCGAGCTCATCGAGTCGGCGGCAAGCGCCGTCTCGTCGACAGCCGCGGTGATCATGGTCACCGTCTGCGCCTGCAACTCCATGGCCTCGCGGATGCGGTCAGCCGAGCTCTGAACTTCCTCGACAGTGCCCTGGATCGACGCATTCGATTCGACCGTCTGGCGGGTCGCCTGCTGGATCGCCGTGATCTTTGCCGTGATGTCGTCCGTTGCACGAGCCGTCTGCGAAGCAAGACTTTTCACCTCCTGGGCGACAACCGCAAAGCCACGCCCGGCGTCACCCGCGCGGGCCGCCTCGATCGTTGCGTTCAGTGCAAGGAGGTTCGTCTGGCCGGCAATGTCGCGGATGAGGCTAAGGATCGACTCGATCGCTTCGACGTGCGCAGAAAGGGCTTGGCTGACCTTCACCGCCTGGCTCGCCTGGTCGCCGGCTCGGGTCGCGACGCCCGCCGCAACCTCGACTTCTGACCGCGCATCCTCGATGGCCCGGATCAGGCCGGCAGCGGTTTGAGCAGCTTCGCGCATAGCGACGGCGGACTGCTCGGCGGCAGCCGCGACTTCGCTCGTCTTGCCGAGCATCCCGCGCGCCGAAGCCGCGGTCGAACGGGTTCGTTCGGTCAGTGCTTTCGATTGCTCGGTGCTTGCCCGAACCAGGTCCGCGACGCGGCGTTCGAACTCTCCGCTCTCGCGGCCGCGCTGATCGGCCGCCTGGATGGCCTCGAGGAGCGACACTTGGGCAAGGATGATGTCGGTTTCGATCGTCGTGAGACGCTGGAAAGCGGCGACGCATTCATGCAATTCATCGAGATTGTTTGCGAACCGTTCGAACATGCCGGCGATCACGCGGGTCTTAAGTTGGTCGCGCGCCGCGATATATTGCGGCACCGAAATCTTCTCCCGGAAAATCCGGCGCCCGTATTCGGCGACGTTCTGGACCCAGTTCGCGTCGACCTTGCCGGAATAATGGGCCTTGAGCGTCGCGGCCGCCTCGCTTCCGAACTGCTCGCGAACCTCGGTTGAAATGAGCTCGCCAATCTTGTCGCGGAGCAGGTGCACGTCGCGTTCCAGCGCTCCGTCTGCATTATAGGCCAGGAGCCTGGCATTCACCTGCTCATCCGTCAGCCTCTGCAGCTGTCCAGTCTGGCCACTCATTCGTCCGCTCTCCGTCTTCGCCTGCCGTGATTTGCACCAGCTCTTGCCGCACGAATGGTTAAGACGGGGTTAGGAGAACGCCGAAACTTGCGCCCCGCTGGACCGCGCCCTAAGCGGCGGCACCATGGCAAGCATGAGACCACGCCCCCTCTCGCCCCACCTCACCATCTGGCGCTGGGGCCCGCACATGGTCGTTTCCATTCTTCACCGCGCGACTGGCGTTGCGCTTTCGATCGGCGGCCTTGCGATCCTAAGCTGGTGGCTGATGGCACTCGCACAGGGCCCCGACGCCTACGCGACGTTCGAGAAGACAGCGCACGGCCCGATCGGGATCATCGTCCTGGTCGGCCTGAGCTGGAGCTTCTTCCAGCATCTTCTCTCTGGAATAAGGCACCTCGTCATGGATACCGGCGCCGGCTTCGAGCTCCGCCTCAACAGGACCTTGGCGATCCTCACCATCATCGGATCGGTTCTCCTCACCATCGCGCTGTGGATCTGGTTCTTGGGGTACGTGAAATGAGCATTGGGCAAAGCTCCACTCCGCTCGGCAAGGCCCGCGGTCTCGGCTCCGCCCGCGAAGGCGGCGAGCATTGGCTCACCGAGCGCGTTACGAGCATTGCCCTGCTGCTGCTTGGCAGCTGGTTCATCGCATCGCTTCTGATCCTTCCTGCGCTCGACCTCCACACCTTGAGGGAATGGCTGCGGGCACCGAGCGGTGCCATCCCAATGGCGCTGTTCGTCATCGTCGGTTTCAGGCACGGACTTGATGGAATGAAGGTCTTCATCGACGACTATGTCCACGAGCCCGGCCGCAATTTCGTGATCAATACGCTGCTGCTCTTTGTCGCGATCGCGGGAGCTGCGATCGCGCTCTACGCAATCGCAACGATCGCATTCGGAGGTGCCGCGTGAGCGCCTATCGGATCGTCGATCACACTTATGACGTCGTCGTCGTCGGCGCCGGCGGCTCGGGCCTTCGAGCAACCATGGGAGCGGCCGAACATGGCCTGAAGACCGCCTGTGTCACCAAGGTGTTCCCGACGCGCAGCCATACGGTAGCCGCGCAGGGCGGAATCGCGGCGAGCCTTGGCAACATGGGACCGGATCACTGGACCTGGCACATGTACGATACGGTCAAGGGCTCCGATTGGCTCGGGGACCAGGATGCGATCGAATATATGTGCCGCGAAGCCCCCGCGGCGGTCGTCGAGCTTGAACATATGGGGTTGCCGTTCAGCCGCACGGCGGACGGACGGATCTACCAGCGTGCATTCGGTGGAATGACCCAGAACATGGGCGAAGGTCCAGCCGCGCAGCGGACCTGCGCTGCAGCGGACCGCACCGGGCACGCAATGCTTCACACGCTCTATTCCCAGAGCCTGAAGCATGACGCGGACTTCTTCGTCGAATATTTCGCGATCGACCTCATCATGGATGACGGTGTCTGTCGGGGAGTCGTGGCACTATGCCTCGACGACGGCTCGATCCACCGCTTCCGGGCGCAGGCCGTAGTCCTTGCGACCGGCGGCTATGGGCGCATCTATTATACTGCGACGAGCGCCCACACCTGCACTGGTGACGGCAATGCGATGGTGCTCCGGGCGGGCCTACCGCTGCAGGACATGGAGTTCGTCCAGTTCCACCCGACCGGCATTTACGGCGCCGGCGTGCTCATCACCGAGGGCGCTCGCGGCGAGGGGGGCTATCTGACGAACAGCGAAGGCGAGCGTTTCATGGAACGCTATGCGCCTCATGCGAAGGATCTCGCCAGCCGCGACGTCGTGTCGCGCTCCGAAGCGATGGAGATTCGCGAGGGCCGCGGAGTTGGCGAGCACAAGGACCATATCTTCCTCCATCTCGACCATATCGACCCAAAGATTCTCCATGAACGGCTGCCCGGCATTACCGAGACCGCCAAGACCTTCGCTGGTGTCGACCTGACGCGCGAGCCGATCCCGGTTGCGCCGACCGTTCATTATACGATGGGCGGCATTCCGACGAATTATCATGGCGAGGTCGTCACGCTGAAGGACGGCAACCCGGACGCCGTTGTGCCCGGCCTCTTTGCCGTCGGCGAAGCAGCCTGCGTTAGCGTTCATGGTGCAAATCGCCTCGGTTCGAACAGTCTGATCGACCTGGTCGTCTTTGGCCGCGCCGCCGGATTGAGGCTCGCAGAAGTCGTGAAGCCAGGAGCGATCCAGCAGCAGCTGCCGGCCGATGCGGCCGAGCTCGCGCTCTCGCGCCTCGACAAGTTCCGCCATGCCGAAGGCGGCAGCCCGACAGCCGAGATTAGGCTCGAAATGCAGCGCGCGATGCAGTCAGACTGCGCGGTGTTCCGGACCGATCGCACGCTCGCCGAAGGCGTAGTGAAGATCGATAAGGTCTATCAACGCATGGCGGACGTCCACGTCACGGACCGGAGCCTCGTCTGGAACAGCGACCTCGTCGAGACGCTCGAGCTCGACAACCTCCTCAGCCAGGCGGTGGTCACGATGCATTGCGCCGAGAACCGCAAGGAAAGTCGCGGTGCTCACATGCAGGAAGATTATCCGGAACGCGACGACAAGAACTGGATGAAGCACACCATCGCCTGGTTCGATGGATGGGGAGGCAATGGCGGCGGCGTCAAGATCGATTACCGCCCGGTCCACGAGTTCACGCTCACCGACGGCATCCAGTACATCAAGCCGAAGAAACGCGTCTACTGAGCTGCCGTTCACCGGCTGATCGAAGGCTGTCGAACCGCACGCATTCAGGCCGCAGCGCGGGCCGCCGCACTTGCGGGCTAGATCCGATGGAGCCCGGCTAAATAAGCTTGCGCCTTCTCGGCATAGTGCGCCGCCGATGCGCGAAGGAGCTGCCGTTCGGCGTCGGTGAGCGCGCGAACGATGCGCGCCGGTGAGCCCACGATGAGGCTGCCGCTTTCGAAATGCTTGCCTTCCGTCACCAGCGCGCCAGCACCGACAATGCACTCGGCTTCGATGGTCGCGCCGTTCAGTATCCGCGCCCCCATCCCGATAAGGCAATCGTCGGCAATATTGCAGCCGTGGAGGATTGCCTGGTGCCCGATCGTCACGCGCGAGCCGATCAGCAGCGGAAAACCGGCATCGCTGTGCCCGATCGCTCCATCCTGGAAATTGGTCTCACTGCCAAGCACCAATGGCGTATTGTCCCCGCGCAGTACTGCGCCGAACCAGACGCTCGCACGTGCGCCGAGCCGCACATCGCCGACGAGGTCTGCCGACGAAGCAACCCAGGCGCCCTCGCCAAGCTGCGGCTCGAGATCCAAAATCCGGTACAGCGGCATGAATAGGCCTCCAGCCTCAGGCAGGTCCGACGTCCAGCAGCCGCACCTCGCCCTGATATTTGTCGGGGTGCGGCCGGACGAACACCCTGAATAGCTCAGGGTGCCGGGTTCGCAATTCGGTCTCGATCTTGCCGATCAATCGCTCGATGTCGGAGGTCCGGAGATCATCGGCAAACTCCAGACCGACATTTGCGATCACCTGTTCGGGACCAAGCTGACTGGTGAGAATCCCTTCGACGCCGATGACGCCCGGCTGCCGTTCGGCGACCTCGCGGATCGATTGACTGAGCTCGGGGATGGCACGTTCACCGATGAGGAGATCCTTCGTTTCGCGCGCAAGCAGCACTGCAACGACGGCAAGGACGAGGCCAATCAGGATTGAGCCGGCTCCATCGATCCAGGGCGCAGCGAAGGCAATGCTAAGTGCGGTGGCGAGCGCCGCGATCGCAAGGCCGACAAGCGCGGCGCTATCTTCAAAGAGGACCATGAAGGTCGGCGGATCCTTGCTTGCCTCGACTGCAGCAAGGATCGGCTTGTCTCCGCGGACGCGCTTGAAGGCGCTCCAACCAAACCCCCAGCTGATACCCTCGAACAGCGCCGATGCCCCATAAACCACGTAATTCAAGCGTGGATCGGTCATGGGCTCGGGATTGCGAACGTGGATCACGCCCTCGTAGATCGAAATGCCAGCGCCAAGCGCGAATACCAGTAGCGAAACGACGAACGACCAGAAGTAGATCTCGCGGCCGTAGCCGAGCGGGTGAAGACGGTCCGGCGCCTTTCGCGAGCGATGCTGCCCGTAGAGCAGGAGCAGCTCGTTCAAACTGTCGACGAGCGAGTGAACCGATTCGCTCAGCATCGCGGAGCTCCCGGAGAACGCCGCAGCGAAGCCTTTCGTGACGGCGATCGCGATATTTCCTGCGAGCGCCGCGATGACCGCGGTCCGGGATGAATGTTCGGCCATGCGGCGGCAGAACGCCGGGCGACGCGATTGTTGCCGTGCTATGATGTCACCATGCTCGAAGACATCGATTATGTCTCACGCAAGCTAGACTGGATGCGCTCCGAGCGGATTTGGCCCAACGGCCTTCGATATCTTTGGACCGACGGCTTTGGAGTGGTCCTCTACGTGTCGCTTTTCCAGGCCACTGGAGAGCAGCACTGGCTGGATGATGCAAAATGGCTGGTAGGCGCGGTCGACAAGGTGCTCGGCCGACCGCGCGGTTACCGAATCGGCGAAGCGCCGGATCGTGACGGGCAATATTTTCATTATCTCGCGATGTGGCTTTTCGCGCTCGCACGCCTCGCGGAGCTTGACGCGAGCTATCGCGAGAAGGGCATCCGTATCGCGCGCGACATTCACCGTTCCTTCGTGATGCCCCGCCGAGGCGTGATCTGGAAAATGGAAGAGGATCTTTCTGGACCATATCCTGGCTATGGCCTCGGCGCGATGGATGCCTTCGACGGCTACGTCTCCTACCGGCTGCTGAGTGAAACTGAACTCGCCGGCGAAATCGCCCAGATGCGGGAGATAATGGAGCAGCAATATATGTCGCTGCACATCGACCAGGACCTTGGCCTTGGAATGATGTTGTGGCTCGCCCACTTCTTCCGGGACGAGGATTGGGCGGTCGTCCAGCGCGGCCTCGGCGTTCGCGCCCTCGAACGGCTATGGGTCGATCCTCCGGGTTATTTCGCGCGGGCGAGCTACGCCCGGAACGTACGCATCGCCTTTGCGAACTACGGGGTCTCGATCGGCCTCCAGAGTCAACATCTCTGGCCAGATCGCGTGAAGGCACTCAACGATTATTTCGAACGCTATCGCTCGGGCGATGAATATGATCGAGAGGCGATTACTTGGGTGATGGCCTGCTGCTCGCATCTTCCTGGAACGTTCGTTCGGTAAGCCCGGGCCGCTCGAAGCCGCGCGTCTGACTAGCGGCCATTCGCGGGTGAGTTCAGCCGAGGAATTCCGAAAAGTCAGCCGGAATGCCAGCGAAAAGGGTTTCCCGCAGCTCTAAAAAAGTGGTGCCCAGGAGAGGACTCGAACCTCCACGCCCTTGCGAGCGCCAGCACCTGAAGCTGGTGCGTCTACCAATTCCGCCACCTGGGCACTTGTCGCTTTTGGCAGGCGGCGGCGCTTAAGGGGCGCCGCCCCGCC
>DATIQO010000013.1:0-4510 GCA_035470745.1 Sphingomicrobium sp.
GTCGATGATGGTCTTGTCGGCCGCGATATAGCCGCCCATCACGCCGAATGCCTTGCCGAGCGTCCCCTCGATGATGGTGAGGCGATCAGCGATCCTGTCGCGGTCGGAAATGCCGCCCCCTTGCTCGCCGTACATGCCGACTGCGTGCACCTCGTCGAGATAGGTGAGCGCGTTATACTTGTCGGCAAGGTCGCAGATCGCCTCGATGGGCGCGATGTCGCCGTCCATCGAATAGACGCTTTCGAACGCGATGAGCTTGGGGGTGTCGGGATCACTGCCCGCGAGAAGCTCCTCGAGATGTTCGACGTCGTTGTGCCTGAAGACTTGCTTGCCGCAGCCCGAATTCTTGATCCCGGCGATCATCGAGGCGTGGTTGAGCTCGTCCGAGAAGATCACGCAGCCGGGAAGAAGCTTGCCGAGCGTCGACAGGGCCGCCTCGTTGGAGACGTAGCCCGACGTAAACAGCAATGCGCCTTCCTTGCCGTGAAGGCTTGCAAGCTCGCGTTCTAGCTCGGTGTGATAATGGGTGTTCCCGCTGATGTTGCGAGTGCCGCCCGAGCCCGCGCCAACCTCGCGCAGCGCTTGCTCCATCGCATCGACGACGACCGGGTGCTGGCCCATGCAGAGATAGTCGTTGGAACACCAGACCGTGATCGGCTTGGGCCCGTTGCCGCCAAAGCAATGCGCGTTCGGGAAGCTTCCCTTGGTCCGCAGGATGTCGATGAACACGCGATAGCGGCCCTCGTCGTGAAGGCGCTCGATGGCGGATCTGAAAATGCGGTCGTAATCCAAGGCTTAGTTCTCGTTTATTCGCGCCTTTAACTCTCGCTCGTCCGCAATTCCATTGCGAACGACTCGCAACAGCTCACAAGGTCAGGATTTGACCAATGCCAAGTCTTGCAAGGACGCTCTCGAGCGGCCGGCGGCTGGGCGGTCCGGTGAAGACCAATATGCCTTCGCTCGTCGAGGCGGGCCACGGCTGCTCCTTCGTGAGATGAGCGATCCGGCGCGCGATTCCCTCGCCGCCGTCGACATAAGCGACGTCCTTGAAGGCGGCGCGAAGCTCGTCCGTGAGGAGCGGGAAGTGGGTGCAGGCAAGCACCACCGTGTCGATGAGCTCGCCCCGAGGCGCCTCGAACATCGGCCGCGCCGCCGCCCTGACATCCTCGATGCGGACCTCTTCGCCGGCGAGCTTTGCCTCGGCGAGCTCGACCAGCTCGGGCGAGCCGTGGCGGATGATCGTGCAGTCGGCTGCGAACCTTTTGGCAAGATCGTCGACATAGGGCTGGCGGACCGTCGCCTGGGTGCCGAGCACCCCGATGACGCGCGACTTCGACAATCCTGCCGCCGGCTTGATCGCCGGGACCGTCCCGACGACCGGCAGGTCGAGCGCGGAGCGGACATGGTCGAGCGCGATCGTCGAGGCCGTGTTGCAGGCGATGACCGCAAGGCGCGGGTGGAAGCGCTCGACCAGCCGCCCGAGAAGCGCGGGCACGCGGCTCGCGATCTCCGCCTCGCTGCGCCTGCCGTAGGGGAAACCGGCGCTGTCGGCGGCGTAGACGATCGGCGCATTGGGCAGCAGCCGGCGCGTCGGCTCGAGCACCGACAAGCCGCCGACGCCAGAATCGAAGAAGAGGATGGGGGCTTTGGGATCCACGGGGACCGGTCATTGGAAGGATTGGAGCGATGACGCAATCCGGTGCGCGCACGCCGGATTGCGCCAGTCATCGCCGATTGCGCGGCAGGAAGCTTGTGCTAGTCACCTTGCAATGACCCGCGAGATGCTCTTCGCCCTTGCGCTCGGCTACCTCTTCGGGTCGGTTCCGTTCGGCCTCGTCCTCACCCGCATCGCCGGCAAGGGCGACGTGCGCCAGATCGGCTCGGGGAATATCGGCGCAACCAACGTCCTTCGAACCGGGAGCAAGGCGCTCGCGGCGCTGACGCTGGTCCTTGACTGCCTCAAGGCGACCGCCGCGATCCTCGTCGCGCAGCGGCTCTTTGGCGAGCAGGCAGGCGCCTATGCCGCAACCGGCGCGCTCCTTGGCCATCTTTATCCTGTCTGGCTTCGGCTGCATGGCGGAAAGGGCGTCGCCACCCTCCTTGGCATCCTGCTCGGCCTCCAGCTCTGGCCGGCGGCTATCGTCTATGCCGCCGCCTGGATCTTCCTCCTGCTGACGCTGCGCATTTCGTCGCTTGCGGGAATGACCGCGGCCGTCACCGCACCGATCGTCGCCTTCGCGCTCCATTCGTCCTATTTTCCGCTGCTCCTCGGGTTCGCGTTGCTCGTCCTTTGGAAGCATCGCGAGAATATCCTTCGCCTTCGCAGAGGGATCGAGCCTCGGGTCGGCTCGCGGCGCTCCTCGGCCGCCTGACCCCTCGAGAGGCGGGGGCGCTCGCGCCGCTTGAGCCGCTTCCTCCTTGCCCGCCGAACCAGGATCCTGGGAGGTCGGCCGCGTCCAGCTTCGCCGCAGGACCGCTTGACGGCGCAAATCAGCCGACCCCACCTACACGCGTATGTGTGAGAGCAAAAAGTGAAGCTGGTCGTCGTTGAATCGCCGGCCAAGGCAAAAACGATCGAGAAATATCTCGGCAGCGGGCATCGCGTGCTCGCCTCGTTCGGGCATGTGCGCGATCTTCCGCCCAAGGACGGTTCGGTTGATCCGGAGCATGGCTTCGACATGCTGTGGCAGGTCTCGCCCGACCGCTCAAAGCAGCTTCGCGCGATTACCGACGAGGCCAAGAAGGCCGACACCTTGATCCTCGCGACCGATCCGGACCGCGAAGGCGAAGCGATCAGCTGGCATGTCCAGGAAGTGCTGCGGCAGAAGAAGGCGCTTCCCAAGCTGGTCCAGCGGGTGACCTTCAACGCCATCACCAACTCGGCGGTGACCGAGGCGATGAAGAAGCCGCGCGATCTCGATGAGGATCTGATCGACGCCTACAGGGCGCGCCGCGCACTCGATTATCTCGTCGGCTTCACGCTTTCGCCGATCCTCTGGCGCAAGCTTCCTGGCGCCAAGTCGGCCGGACGCGTCCAGTCGGTTGCCCTCCGCCTCATCGTCGACCGCGAGCGCGAGATCGAGGTCTTCAAGCCGCAGGAACATTGGGCCGTCACGGCGACCTTCGAGAAGGACGGCCAATCCTTCACTTCTCGCCTCGTCCAGCTCGACGGCAACAAGATCGAGCGACTGACGATCGGCACGCGGGGCGATGCAGATGCCGCCAAGGCCGTCGTCGAAGCCGGGCGGTTCACGGTCGCGTCCGTCGAAACCAAGCCCTTTGCCAAGAACCCGCCGCCACCGTTCACGACGTCCACGCTGCAGCAGGAGGCAGCAAGAAAGCTGGGCTTTGCGGCGAGCCACACGATGCGCGTTGCCCAGTCGCTCTACGAGGACGGGCTCATCACCTACATGCGGACCGACGGCATCGACATGGCCCCCGAGGCGGTGAGCGCCGCGCGCAAAGCGATTGCGACCCGCTACGATGCGGGCTTCGTGCCCGACCGCCCGCGCCAGTATACGAGCAAGATCAAGAACGCGCAGGAAGCCCATGAGGCGATCCGGCCGACCGACTTCGATCGCGCCCGCGCCGCGACAGGCGATCACGCCCGTCTCTACGAGCTCATCTACAATCGGGCACTGGCAAGCCAGATGGCCTCGGCGCGGCTTGAACGGACCACCGTCGAGCTCGTCGACGGGGCGGGCAGGGCGGTCCTTCGCGCTTCGGGACAGGTCGTCCTCTTCCAGGGCTATCTCGCGCTTTACGAGGAAGGGCGCGATGAAAAGAACGACGACGAGGAAGGAGCGCGCATGCCGCACCTCGAGCGCGGCGACGTGCCCCTCAAGACCCTCGTCGAGGCGACGCAGCATTTCACGCAGCCGCCGCCCCGCTACTCCGAGGCGAGCCTCGTCAAGCGGCTCGAGGAACTCGGGATCGGGCGGCCTTCGACCTATGCGTCGATCCTGCAGACGCTCAAGGACCGCGAATATGTGCGCACCGACAAGGCCCGGTTCGTACCCGAGGAAAGCGGCCGCCTGGTAACCGCCTTCCTCGAGCGATTCTTCGAGCGCTATGTCAGCTACGATTATACCGCCGAGCTCGAGGAGGAGCTCGACGACGTCTCGGGCGGACGGCTCGACTGGCAGAAATTGCTCGACGACTTCTGGCGCGACTTCAAGCCCAAGGCGGGCGAGGTCATGGACCAGAAGCCGAGCGAGATCACGCAGGCAATCGACGAGTTCCTTGCTCCCTGGCTCTATCCGCCGCGCGGCGACGGAACCGACCCGCGGCTCTGCCCGCAGTGCGGAAATGGCCGGCTCTCGCTTCGCGGCGGTCGCTTCGGCGCGTTCGTCGCCTGCTCCAATTATCCGGATTGTCGCTACACGCAGAAGTTCGGGCAGGGCGGAGAGCAGGCGCAGAGCGAGGGGCCGCAGGATCTTGGGAGCGACATCGCGCTCAAGACCGGTCGCTTCGGTCCCTATGTCGAGCGGGGCGACAAGCGCGCGTCGAT
>DATIQO010000014.1:0-5171 GCA_035470745.1 Sphingomicrobium sp.
GTCGCGGCGTCGCGCTGCTGGCGCCGCCGCAATGGCGCTCCTGGCTCGACGGGTCGGCGAAATCTGTCGCGCTGCTCGGCCCAAGCATTGCCGGCAGCCTGGCCGTTTCGCGCCGGGACTGACCTTTTTCGCGCCTCTTGCGTTCCGCCGGAATGCCCAAAGTCCTCATCACTGGCGCCAATCGCGGCATCGGCCTCGAATTTGCACGGCAATATTCCAGCGCCGGCTGGGATGTGATCGCGACCGCGCGTCACTCGAGCACGGATCTCGATGCTCTCCCGGTTTCCGTCGAGCAACTGGACTTGGCTGATGCCGACGCGGTCACAAGGCTCATTGAGCGGTTCGACGGGTCGCTCAGCCTGTTCATCGCCAATGCCGGCACCAACCGGCCGATGGACGCGAAGACGCCGGATGATGCGCGGTCATGGCAAATGATGATGATGGTGAACGCCATTGCTCCATTCATGCTTGGCCAAGGGCTGTTGCCGCATCTTGAGCAAGACAATGGAAAGGCAATCGCGATCTCGAGTGGCATGGGCAGCATCGGCGACAACAGCGGCGGATGGATTCCCTACCGGACCTCGAAGGCTGCCCTCAACATGGCATGGGCCTCGCTCGCGCTCGAGGCCAAGCCACGCGGGGTCGTCGCCGCGCTCTTGAGCCCGGGCTGGGTGCAGACGCGGATGGGGGGCGCGGGCGCGGAGATCACGCCCGAGGAGAGCGTCAGCGACATGCGCGGGCTGATCGAGCGCCTGACGATCGATGATAGCGGTCGCTTCCTTCGCCGGAACGGCTCCGAGCTCCCCTGGTAACTTGCTAAATCGCTGATCCGACTTTATAGGGCCGCGCTCTTCCAGCCTCTGGAAAACAACCGAACGCGCCCGGCTTACAAAGGGCTGCCGCGGCCGTTCAAGAACGTCAGGAGACGAAAAATGCCCAAGCTCAAGACCAAGAGCGGCGTGAAAAAGCGCTTCAAGCTCACGGCGACGGGCAAGATCAAGCACGGGGTCGCTGGAAAGCGCCACCGGCTGATCAGCCACAACGCCAAATATATTCGACAGAACCGCGGTACCACACTGCTCAGCGAAGCCGATACGGCGACGGTGAAGCGCTGGGCACCCTACGGCCTGAAGTAAGGAGAAGCTGAAATGGCACGCGTCAAGCGGGGTGTGACCACCCGCGCCAAGCACAAGCGGATCCTGGAACAGGCGAAGGGCTATTATGGCCGCCGCAAGAACACCATCCGCATTGCCCGGCAGGCTGTCGAAAAGGCCGGCCAATACGCCTATCGCGACCGCAAGGTTAAGAAGCGGAGCTTCCGTGCGCTTTGGATCCAGCGCATCAACGCTGCGGTACGTGCGGAGGGGCTGACCTATGGCGAGTTCATCCACGCGCTGAAGCTCGCTGGAATTACGCTCGACCGCAAAGTGCTCGCTGACATCGCGATGCACGAGGGCGAAGCGTTTAGCGCCATCATCGCGCAGGCGAAGGGAGCGCTGGAGAAGAAGGCGGCGTAAGCCCACTTTCCAGCTACGAAATCGCTCGGGGCGCGGACGGTCTGGCCTTCCGCGCCCTTTTGCTTATGGGGCGCACGAGATGGACGAGAGTGGACAATTAATCGAGGAGATCGCCGCCGCCGGCGACTTGCAGGCGCTCGATGCGCTGCGCGTTCGATTGCTCGGCAAGCAGGGCGAGATCACGGCGAAGCTGAAGTCGTTGGGCAAGATGAGCCCGGACGAGCGCGCGAGCGAAGCACCGAAAATCCACGGTCTTCGCGAACAGATCACCAACGCCATTGCAAGACGCAGGGCGGACATTGAGCGAGCCGAGCTGGAGCACAAGCTCGCGACCGAACAGGTCGATCTGTCGCTTCCCCCGCCGGACGGCCTTGCGGGTACCGTTCATCCGGTCAGCCAGGTCATGGACGAGCTCGCCGAAATCTTCGCCGACCTCGGATTTTCGGTTGCCGAAGGTCCTGAGATTGAAACGCAATGGTACAATTTCACGGCGCTCAACATGCCCGAGAACCACCCGGCGCGCGCCATGCAGGATACGTTCTACCTGGAACCGCGCACGGGCGAGGAAGAGCGCCGGGTGCTTCGCACCCACACGTCGCCGGTACAGATCCGCGCGATGGAGGAGCACGGCGCGCCGCTCTATGCGATCGCCCCGGGTCGCGTCTATCGGTCCGACAGCGACGCAACCCATACGCCCATGTTCCACCAGATCGAGGGCTTGGTGATCGACAAGGGCATCACGCTTGGCCACCTCAAGTGGACGCTAGAGACCTTCCTCAAAGCCTTCTTCGAGCGCGATGACATCGTCCTCAGGATGCGCCCGAGCTACTTCCCGTTCACCGAGCCTTCCGCCGAGGTCGATGTCGGCTGGTCGATCGAGAAGGGACGTCGCGTCGTCGGAGGCGACGAGGGCTGGATGGAAGTGCTTGGCTCGGGGATGGTCCACCCGCGTGTGATCGCGAACGCCGGCCTCGATCCAGACGAGTGGCAGGGCTTTGCCTTCGGGACGGGCGTCGATCGACTCGCAATGCTCAAATACGGCATGAGCGACCTGCGGGCCTTCTTCGACGGCGATATACGCTGGTTGAGACATTATGGGTTCCGCGCGCTCGACGTGCCGACGCTTTCGGGCGGAGTAGGCGCATGAAGTTCACCCTGTCCTGGCTGAAAGAGCATCTCGACACCGACGCGTCGGCCGAGCGGATCGCGGAGAAACTGACCAGCATCGGCCTCGAGGTCGAGGAGGTCAGCAATCCCGCCGAGGCGCTGGCGCCGTTCCGGGTCGCGAGGGTGCTCACCGCGACGAAACATCCGCAGGCCGACAAGCTCCAGGTCCTGAGCGTGGATGCTGGCACGGGGGAGCAGATCCAGGTGGTGTGCGGAGCGCCGAACGCTCGCGCCGGCATGGTCGGGGTGTTTGGCCCACCGGGCGCCTATGTCCCGGGATCCGATCTCACGCTCAAGGTCGCGGCGATCCGCGGAGTCGAAAGCCGCGGGATGATGTGCTCGTCGCGCGAGCTTGAACTGGGAGACGATCATAGCGGGATTATCGAGCTCGCGGCCGATGCGCCGATCGGGACGAGCTTCACCCAATATGCTGGGCTCGACGATCCCGCCTTCGACGTGAATATTACGCCAAACCGGCAGGACGCGATGGGCGTTCGCGGCATCGCGCGCGATCTCGCGGCGGCAGGCCTTGGTGTGCTGAAACCGCTCGGCGTGCCGCAGATCGAGGGCAGCTTCCCCTGCCCCCGGTCAATCCGCATCGACGATGCCGACGGCTGTCCCGCCTTCTTCGGGCGGGTAATCCGCGGCCTCGCCAACGGAGCCTCGCCGGAGTGGATGCAGCGTCGGCTCAAGGCGGCTGGGCAGCGACCGATTTCGGCGCTGGTCGATATCACCAATTATGTGATGATCGATCTTGGCCGGCCGAGCCACGCCTACGATTTGGCGAAGCTCGATGGCGGCCTGACAGCGCGTGCAGCGCGAGAGGGCGAGAAAGTGCTCGCGCTCAACGGCAGGGAATATGAGCTCCAGCCGTTCATGACGGTCATCGCGGACGATTCCGAAGTCCACGATATCGGTGGAATCATGGGCGGCGAGAATTCCGGCGTCAGCGAAGCAACGACGGAAGTCTTGCTCGAGATCGCCTATTTCACGCCGGAACGAATTGCCCGGACCGGCCAGGCGCTGGGGCTGACGAGCGATGCACGGAGCCGTTTCGAGCGCGGGGTCGATCCGGCTTTCCTCGACGAGGGCCTTGCCATCCTCACCGGCTTGATCCTCGACATTTGCGGCGGCGAGGCTTCCGCTGCCGTGCGCGCGGGCAATCCCCCGATCGACAAGCGCCTGATCGGCTTCGACTTCAAACGAACGAGGGCGCTCGGCGGCATCGACGTTCCGGAAGCACGCCAGCGCGAGATTCTCGAGAGCCTTGGCTTCGAGGTGAACGGATCGGATGTAACGGTGCCAACGTGGCGGCGTGACGTCGAAGGCCCGGCCGACCTCGTCGAGGAGATCGCCCGGATCAACGGCTATGATCAGGTGCCGTCAACTCCGCTCGAGCGAGCAGCAGGCGTTGCCAAGCCGACAGCAACCCCGTCCCAGCTGATCGAGCGCCGAGTACGCCGCACCGCCGCGGCGCGCGGGCTCGACGAAGCCGTTACCTGGAGCTTCATCTCGCAAGAAGAGGCCGACGCGTTCGGCGGCGGCGAATGGAAGCTTGCAAATCCGATCAGCGAAGAAATGAAGGTCATGCGTCCTTCGCTCCTTCCGGGCCTGATCGCGGCAGCGCGCCGCAACCTCGACCGCGGCGCGTCCAGCGTTCGGCTGTTCGAGGTTGGTCGGCGCTACCTCGCCGACCGGGAGCATCCAACCCTCGGTTTCATCCTGGCGGGGGAGCGGCGACCGCGCGGCTGGCAATCGGGCAAGGCGCAATCATTCGATGCATTCGACGCCAAAGGCGAAGCGCTGGCGATCCTCGAAGCCGCCGGCGCACCGGTCGGCAACCTGCAGGTCGTGCCCAATGCCGGCCCGACCTGGCATCCGGGCCGCTCCGCAACGCTGAGGCTGGGTCCTAAAACCATCATTTGTGCTTTTGGTGAGCTGCACCCGCAATTGCAGAAGGATCTCGATGCGCCAGCCGGCGCTGTCGCAGCCGAAATCTTCCTCGACTCTATCCCAGCCAGCCGCTCGACCGCACGCGCTCGGCCCGCTTATGCGCCCCCGGCGCTGCAGCCGGTCACGCGCGACTTTGCCTTCATCGTCCCGGCCGGTCTTGCCGCCGACAATCTAGTTCGTGCCATTCGCGGCGCCGACAAGATGGCGGTCACCAGCGTTCGCTTGTTCGACCGCTTCGAAACGCCCGAGGGCCTGTCGCTCGCCTTCGAGGTGACGCTGCAGCCGCTTGAGAAGAGTTTCACGGACGATGAGATCGGCAGCATATCGCGATCGATCGTTGCGGCAGCCGAGAAACTAGGCGCGCGCCTACGCTCCTGACTGAAGCGCGTTGATCGCGGCGTGGACACGCGCCTCGATCTCCTTGCGCGGGAGACCGGCAGGGATTGTTTCTCCAACGCTCACGGTGACGGTTCCCGCGCGGTGGACCAAACCGCGGCCCCAGACCTCGCCACTGTCGAGCGCCACTGGAACTAC
>DATIQO010000015.1:0-5738 GCA_035470745.1 Sphingomicrobium sp.
TTGCGACCTTGCTCAGGGGATCGAGCGTCGCCCCGGCAAAGCGCGTGTCGAGCGTTCCCGTTGTGAGCTCCTGGTCGGCCAGCAGCTCCTTCTGGAAGGCGCCATATTCGATCCTGAGATTCGACTTCAAAAGATAGGGTACCGAAAGTCCGGTGTAGGCCGAGAGCTGCTGCGCAATCCGCAGGCGCTCCGCTTCGGGAAGGTCATCGCCCTTGAGCAGGGCCTGCGCATAATCCGTTGTCGCAAAACGCTCGACCTCATCGAGGAACGCAGGCAGGCCCAGGGGCGACTGGACCTTGTGGAAGTGAAAGGCGGTCGCGGCATAGGTTGGAAGGGCAACGATATAGGGCGTGTCGATGCCGGGATTGAGCTGCGGATCGTCCGGCATGAAGTCCCAGTTCAAAATGTCCGACAGCAGCATGACGCCGTTCAAGTCGACGTCGGCCTTTTGCAGCGCGAGCGTCAGTCCGGCCGCGCGCATTGTCCCGTAGCTCTCGCCGAACACATATTTGGGCGAGTTCCAGCGTCCGTACTTGGTCAGGAACTGCGTGATGAAGTCGGTGAAGGCGTGGATGTCCTGGTCGACGCCGTAGAAGGCCTTTTCCTTGTCCTTGCCGGCAATCCGGCTGAACCCGGTCCCCGGAGCGTCGATGAAGACAAGGTCGGAAACGTCGAGCAGGCTCTGGTCATTGTCGATCGTTCGATACGGCGCGCCGGGCGTATGATGCTCGTCCGTAGTAACGACCCGGACAGGCGAGAATGCGCCCATGCGCAGCCATACGCTCGACGAGCCGGGACCGCCGTTGAAGAGGAAGGTGATTGGACGCGCCGCCGCAGGCGCGCCCGCCTTGAAATATGCCGTGTAGAACATCGAGGCTTCGGGCTTGGGCGCATTCTTGTCCTTGCCCGCCGACGTGTCGGCCTCGGCCTCGAGGCTGTCGGTGTCCTCCCAGTCCTTCGCGTGAACAACGAGCGTCCCTGCAACAGCATCATAGGCGATTGGCTGCCCGCCGACGGTGACCGTGCCGCTCGAGCGCGTCTCGGCCGGATGGAAAAATTCTTTGGCGGGTCGCCCGTCGACGTCTGCCGCATTCTTCGCGGCGCGTTCGGCCCTTGGGCCCGGCGCCGCATGGGCCTTGGCGTGACGGGCAGCGTGCTCGGGAGCGCCAACGGCGGCGGCGGAGGCGGAGGCGGAGGCTAGGAGGAGGGCAGCGAAACAGGATTTCATTGGAAGGGTAATTAGAGCTCCCGATCCGCGAGGCAATCGAAACTCTGGGGCCACCCCGCAAAGGGCGGTGCTCTCTTCCTCAGGCCGCGGCGCACTCGGGCTCGAAAGCGGCGGCATCCACTCGTCGCGGAACGCTCGGCAGCATCAGGACGGCAAAGCCCGCAAGGACGGCAAATGCACCGGCGGCGAAGAAGGCCGGCGAATAAGTGCCCAGTTCCTGACGAACCAGTCCCGCTCCGAACGCCGCGACGGCGGCTCCCAGCTGATGGCCCACCACGACCCAGCCGAACACGATCGGGCCGCGCTGCTCGCCAAATGCCCGGTTGGTCAGCGCGACCGTCGGCGGAACTGTGGCGATCCAGTCGAGCCCATAAAAGACGGCGAACGCGCCGAGGCTGAGCGTTCCGAAGCTGATGAACGGGAGTGCCAGCAGCGAAAGGCCGCGCAAGCCGTAATAGAAGAACAACAACGCCTTGGGATCATAGCGGTCGGTCAGCCAGCCCGACATGCTGGTGCCGATAAGGTCGAATATACCCATCGTCGTCAGCAAGCCCGCGGCAGCGACGGGCGCTATCCCGTGGTCGCCGCAAAAGGCAATGAGGTGCGTGCCGACGAGGCCGTTGGTGGTGAGACCGCAAACGAAGAAGCTCCCGAAAAGAAGCCAGAAGATCCGGCTGCGCCTTGCCTCGACGAGCGAGGAGATCGCGTCGGCAATCGAGGGAGCGCGCTTTGTATCGCGAGGCGCCGCGGCGGCCTCCTGCGTCTCGCCATAGCGGGTCGTGCCGACATCCGCAGGGCGTTCCGGCATGAACAGGGCGACGATGGGGATGAGCGCTATGCAGGCAAGGCTCGCCGCGAGGACCACCGAGCGCCAATTGCCGCCTTCGCTAAGCCACGCGAGGAGCGGCAGGAAGACGAGTGCGCCGGTTGCCGAGCTTGCCGCGAGGATTCCCATCACAAGGCCCTGGCGTCTTGCGAACCAGCGGTTGACGACAGCGGCGCCGAGCACCGAGGCAATTGCTCCGCTGCCGATGCCGGAGACGAACCCCCAGGTGACCAGAAACTGCCAGCTCTCGCGCATCCACTGGCTTGCGAAGGCCGCCGCGGCCATCAGCGAGAGACCGGTGATCATCGTTCGGCGGATCCCCAAGGACTGCATCAGCGCCGCTGCAAATGGCCCGACCAACCCGTAGACGAAGATCCCGGTGGCGGCCGTGAAGGAGATGGTCGCCCTGCTCCATCCGAAATGATGTTCAAGTGGCATGATGAGGACGCCCGGGGTCGATCGGACACCGGCCGCCGCCAGCAGGCTGAGAAAGGTGATCGCCGTGACGATGACCGCCCAGCGGGTCGTCGCGGAGGATTGGGTTGCTGCGCTGCTCATGCTTCCGCTGCCTCGATCAACTTGTTGAGGGAATTGAGAAGGTCGTTCCACTGGTCCTCGGGCATCTCCCTGAGCACCTGATCCTGCGCCTTCGCCCACTCGTCTTTCGCGAGGTTTCGGGCTTCCCGGCCGGCTTGGGTGAGATGCACGGTCTTTGCCCGACCGCGCCCCGCAAGGACGGCGACCCAGCCCGCATGCTCGACCGGAGCGATCGTGCGGTAGAGGCTCGTGCGATCCATTCCGAGCTGGTCCGCAAGCTCCGTCAGGGCGAGGTCGCCCTGCTTCGCCAATGTGCCCAGGATCGCATATTGAGTGGTCGTCATGCCCTTGGGCGTAAGACGATGATCATAGAGCCGGGTGACCGCGCGAGCGGCCCGGCGGAGCGCCATGCAGGCGCAAAGCTGGCGTTCAGTGTTATGCATATGCATAATGCATATACATATTAGAATATGGCGTCAACACCCCGGGCGATCGAGCCTCGCAATCTCGACCGCCGCTTGTCTCTTGAAGCCATGCTGGCGAGGCAATTGGAGAAGGCCTCCCGAGGAGTGAATTGATCGACATCCGACGCCCGTTCGTCGCTTTGCCGAAACGACATTTGCGCTGATCGAGGCGATCACAATCCGGAATTCTGATTGGTGTACGCCTGCCGCATCCCCGTCGCGGCACTGCATGGCTTTGACGAGGATCGTTCCCGGCCCGCCAAGGTCCTTTTTCCGCGTTTGCCCGAAGCTAATTTAGGCGATGACGATGAAATTATTTCAGGCTTGCATTCTTTCCTTGATCGCCGCCGCCGCCGCGGCGCAGCCGGCGCCGGCCGCCGACATGAGCGAGCAGGCGATGAACCAGTGGATCTCCTCGGCAAGGCCGGTCGCTGAGCACGATCGGTTGAGAGCGATGACTGGACGCTGGAAGGTCCGCCAGCGGGATTGGCGTGGGGGCGCTGCCCCCTGGAACGACGCTCAGGGAACGGCGACCTGGCGCCCCGTCCTTGGCGGCCGTTTCATGGAGCAGGAACTGGTTACCAGCCTGAAGGACCATCCCTATCACGGGATGGAATTGGTCGGCTTCGATCGGGATTCCGGCAAATATGTAGGGGCGTGGATGGATGACTTCGGGACGTCGTTGCTCCCTCTCGAGGGAAACTGGGACGAAAAGACGCGTTCGCTGACCTTGAAAGGCTATATCGGACCCCAGGCAGATCCGCGCATGCAATGGATGATGAAGCAGACATGGGCTGACAAGGATCACATGACCGTTGAATGGTGGGGGCCGACCGCCGCCGGAACCACCGTCAAAGTGGTCGAGGTGGATTATAGCCGGCTTGCCGCTTAACGCTGCTTGGGCGTTGGCCCCTGGCGCGCCGGCCGCCGCTTTCTAGCTATTGTGCATGCCCATCGCTTCATCCAGACTGCGCCGATGAAATCCGCTCTTCTGGTCCTTGGCATCACCGCAGTCGTGATTGGATTGCTTTGGATCGGCCAAGGTACCGGCTCCATCCGCTGGCCCGCGACGAGCTTCATGATCGACGAGCGACCATGGGCAACGCGGGGCTTGATCCTCGCGATCGCCGGCATCGTCCTCATCGCGCTGTCGCGACGACGCTGATCCAGCTGAACGACGCCAGCTCAGGCTATTTGGTCATCGAAGCTGCGTGATCCGTTCTCAAGGCGATTAGGCCGCAAGCGGTTCACTTTCCCTCGCCCACAGGCATGTCGGCGGCCGAGCGTTCCTCGCTGAAAAGCAGTTTCCGGCCAGGAAGGAGGGACTGCAAGCGCCCGCTCAGCGCGAACGTCCGGCTCGCCGCGGCCAGCGACTCCGGTCCTTCCGTGAAATGCTTCCAGCCACGGTTGTGAACAGTCACGATGCTCGCCTGCGGAAAGGCGTTCGCCAGTTCAAGCACATCATTATTGCCCATCGTAAGGTTGAACGGCCCGCGCGTCCGGGCGGCGCCGGCAAAGACGACGACGACGCGCGGCTTGTAGCGCCGGGCAACCTCCGCGACCCCGTCGTAGAAGACCGTATCGCCGGTCACGTAGACGAGGTCCTTCTTGTCGGACGCGCGAACGAGGAAGCCGATGACGTCGCCTAACCTGTCTTCGGCGCCGGGCGGCCCATGGCGCGCGGGGGTGGCAATGACGGTGAGTTCGCCGTGCTTGCCGACCTTGTGCGAGCGCCACGGCTTCAGTCCGACGCTGTTGGCGCCAAGCCGTTTATGGGCAGCCTCCGTTGTCAGTACGAGCTTGGCCTTTGCGGCGAAGATCTTCCCGGCAGGATCGAAATTGTCGGCATGCTGGTCGTGGCTAAGGAGGACCGCATCGACCTTGCCGATGTCGTCAGCCGAAATGGCGGGACCTTCAGTCTTCTCGAGCGTGATCGCGCCGGAGGAATAAGCTCCCGGAGCATCGAAGGTCGGGTCCGTGACGAGCCGTACGCCGTTGATTTCGATCATTACGGTCGGGCCGCCGATGAGCGTGATCTCGACCGGGGTGGAATGCATCATCTCGATATCCTTTCATCGGGAGGAATATCGAGCTGTCCGCTGTTCAAGAATTGTCTCTTCTCGATCAATCGTTCACATGTTTATGCACAACGTGTCATCCTTGAGCCGGAGCTTTTCGCATGAGCATTCGTCCTGGAACTCCAGTCCAGTGGGATGACATCAGGGCCTTTGTCGCGGTTGCGGAACTGGGAACGCTTTCGGCGGCGGCGCGCGAGCTCGGGCTCACCCATGCGACCATCGCTCGCCGCATTGCCAATCTTGAACATGCATTCGGGGGCGCGCCGCTCTTCGAGCGGTCCCGCCTCGGCTATGTCCTCTCATCCAGTGGGCGGGCGGCACTGGTCCACGCAAAGGAGATGTCCGCAGCGGCGGAAGGATTTGCCCGTGAAGCGACCGGCGCCGACGAGATGGCTGGAGTCGTTCGGATCAGCGCGACGGCGGCCGTTACGGACTGGAAGTTGGCGCCGGTCCTGGCGCCACTTGGCGCATCCTATCCCCTGCTCGAGATCGAGCTTGTAACCGAGAACCGGAACATCAGCCTTGCACTGCGCGAAGCGGACATTGCAGTGAGGCTCGGCCGGCCTCATTCCGGGGATGCCCTGGCACGAAAAATCGGAATCATC
>DATIQO010000016.1:0-13608 GCA_035470745.1 Sphingomicrobium sp.
GGCCTCGAAATAATCGAGGAAGGAGCGGCGAATATCGTTCGTCGAGGTCATGGACGGGCGATGTAAATGTTGTGCTGCAGTGCGGCAAGGCGAGCGCTTAGCGCTGCTGCATTTCCAGCCACCTCCCGATTGCCGCGACGATGTGGCGCTGCTCGTCGTCGCTGAGCGGTCGGCGAGCGTCGATGCCGTGCCACTTGGAAAGACAGGAGCGGCAGCAGGTGGCGGTCGCGTGCTGGGCAATGAACACCGGATGCCCCCGCGTCGGCGTCTGTCGGCCGTCGTTCAGCGGCTCGGCGGGCGCCAGACGCCTGGACACAAAATCCCTCGCGTGCTCGAGCACCTCCGCAAGCCCGCGGGCGGCGAGATAGGCGCGCTCCTTCTCGCCCAGCCGGAAGCGGCGGCGAAACGCTGAGCGATCGAGCTGCGCAAAGATGGCGGCGAGATCTCGCACGCTCTTGAGAATGGGACTCTCGACGCCGTTTGTCAGCGCCGCTAGCAAGTTGCCATGGCGAAACGGCGCAGCTCAACGATCCCCCGGTACAAGCGACGGCGGCAGGGGTCCCTCGTCGGCCGGCTGGTCGGCTGGATCGTGAAGCTCGTGGTCGCGCTGATCCTGATCTCGGTCCTGTGGGTCCTTGCCTATCGCTTCGTGAACCCGCCGATCACCTTCAACATGCTCGGCGACATCGTCCACGGCCGCGGCGCCGAGCGGCGCTGGATGCCGATCGGCGAGATCGACCGCGACATGGTCGCAGGAGCCATAGCGGCGGAAGACAGCAGGTTCTGCTCGCATCACGGCTTCGACTTCGAAGCCATTGAAGATGCAATGAAACGCAACGCATCGGGCGGCCGCATCCGGGGCGGTTCGACGATCAGCCAGCAGACTGCGAAGAACGCCTTCTTGTGGAATGGCGGAGGCTATGCCCGCAAGGGAGCAGAGGCCTGGTTCACCTTCCTGATCGAGCATCTCTGGGGCAAGCGCCGCATCATGGAGGTTTATCTCAATGTCGCCGAGACCGGTATCGGCACTTATGGCGTCAACGCCGCCTCGGACCGTTATTTCGGTCATGACGCGAGCGCCATGAGCGCGACGGAGGCCGCGCGGATCGCCGCGGTCCTGCCGCTCCCCAAGAAGCGCGGCGTGGTCGCTCCCAAGGGCTTCACCCGCCGATATGGCAACACGATCGCCGCGCGCATCCCGATCGTTGCCCGCGATCGCCTCGATGCCTGTATCTACAAGGGCGCCGCGCTGCCCGTGAACAAGGCGCCGCCGCCAGTGACCAAGGCGAAGCGGCCGCTTCCGGGCGAGGAGTATGAGAGCTCCAAGCCCCTGCCCCCAGCCGGGAATGCCGTCAGCGAGCCGGAGCCTTCATCGACGGAGCCGGCGCGGGAGGGCGCTGCGCCCACGTCGAACGAGGCGGCCTTGCCATCCGACCAGCCCGCGGCGACTTCAAACAATTTCTGAGCCGGCGCGGCGAACGGTGGCGCTAACGCGTCTGCGACAGGAACGCCGTTGCTCCCCCGCCCGTTGAACCATGGAAATTCCAGCCAAGGAGGAGTTCATGGCAACGCGTTCCCAGAACCGGCAATCCGGTCACTCATCACAAAATCGCAGCCGCTCGAAAGACAGCGATTCCAGCGCCTTTTCCTGGGGCGGCGATGCGGGGCCGCTTCTTGCCGCCGGACTGGCGGGAGCAGCGATCGGAATTGCCGCCAATTACGGCCGCAAGTTCGTGACACAGGCCGTTTCGGGCATTTCGGGCGATTGGGACGAGGTGCTTGGGGCCGAGCATGACCTGACGCTTGGCGTTTTCGACAAGATGCTCTCGACGGATGCGAGCCAGACCTGGAAGCGCAGCATGCTCCTGATGCAGCTTACCCACATGCTCGACAAGCATGCGCACGAGGAAGAGATGGTCGTCTATCCGGCCCTTCGCGAAGCGGGTCAGGCCGTCGAAGCCGACGAGCTCAATGGCGAGCACGGCTATATCAAGACGTTTCTCTACGAATTGGGCCAGATGGGCCCCGACGGGTCGAACTGGCTCGAGAAAGTCCGCGAGTTTCGCACCCTCGTCGCCGCACATGCAAAGATGGAGGAAGAAGAGGTCTTCCCCGCCTTCAAGCGCGGCCTCGACGAGGAGCAGAATGCGAAGATCACCGCCCTCGTGAACAAGGACGGCTTCTGGCAGGCCTAGCCGACCAGAGCCAGCTTCGGCGGCTCCTGGACCGATAGGTCCACGGCGCCCTCGCCGACGATGCGCTCGATGCGCGCGGCAAGCTCGGCATCGAGCGCATAGTCGCGTCCCGCGACAAGGACGGCCTCCCCTCCCGACGCGAGCGGGAGAATGAATCGCACCAGCCCGTTCGATCCGCGCGCGCCGCAGAGCTCGCTCGCGATGCGACCGGCGATCGACGGGTCGGCAACACGAAGCGTCATCTGGAGCCGGGTACGCTTGGCAAGATCGGTGAGCGGCTGCACGCGCTTGACGGTGACGCGCGGCGTGTCATCGCCGGCGCGGCGGTCGAGTTCGACCGTGAGCAGCCCGCACTGCCCGGCCTTCGCCGCGGCCTCGAGGGCATCGGTGGCTTCCTCGTCGAAGGCGGTCGCGACGAACTGGCCGGAGCTGTCGCTAAGCGTTGCCATCATGTAGCGCCGTCCGCGCGCCGAGGTCCGCCACCTCGCGTCCTCGATCAGTCCGGCCATCGTTGCAGTGACTCGCTCGCCCTCGGCGATGCGGACTTCCGCGAGTTCGGCGAAGGTTTTCACCTTGTGCGCCGCGAGCAGGTGCTTTGCCGCATCGACCGGGTGCGCCGAGAAATAGAAACCGAATGCCTCGCGCTCGGCCGCCATCCGCTGGGCAATCGTCCAGGTCGTGTCACGCGGCAGCCGGATCGGCGCCGCTTCGGCGCTGTTCATCCCGAACAGGCCCGCCTGCCCTGTCTGGCGCTGGTCGTGGGCGCTTGCCGCATGGGCAAGGATGGTCTCGGCGCCCGCGAACACGGCGGCGCGTTCGGGCTTGATGCTGTCGAATGCGCCGGCCCCGGCGAGGCTCTCGAGCTGGCGGCGGTTGAGAAGACGGGGATCGATGCGCGCTGCAAAATCCTCGAGGGTCGAGAATTCCCCAGTTCGTTCGCGCTCATGGACGAGCGCCTCCATTGCTTTTTCGCCGACGCCCTTGAGCGCGCCGAGCGCATAGCGGACCGCGCCATTTTCAACGGTGAAGGAGGCGCCGCTCGCATTGATGTCGGGAGGCAGGCATTCGATCGCGCCGCGGCGCATGTCCTCGACGAACATCGAGAGCTTGTCGGTGAGCGCAAGGTCGAAGCTCATCGAGGCCGCGTAGAATTCGGCGCGGTGATGCGCCTTTAGCCACGCCGTCTGGTAGGTCAGCAGGGCATAGGCGGCGGCGTGGCTCTTGTTGAAGCCATAGCCTGCAAACTTGTCGATCAAGTCGAACAGCTCGTTCGCCTTGGCCGCCGGGATATTGTTATGTTCGGCGCAGCCAGTGACGAAGTTCGCCCGCTGCGCGTCCATCTCCGACTTGATCTTCTTGCCCATGGCTCGGCGCAGGAGGTCGGCGCCGCCGAGCGAATAGCCGGCAAGGATCTGCGCCGCCTGCATCACCTGTTCCTGGTAGACGAAGATCCCGTAGGTTTCCTTGAGGAGGCCTTCGAGCAGCGGGTGAGGATATTCGATCTGTTCCTCGCCGTTCTTGCGGCGGCCGAACATCGGGATGTTGTCCATCGGACCTGGCCGGTAGAGGGCGTTGAGCGCGACGATGTCCTCGAACACCGTCGGCTTCACCGCCGACAATGTCCGCCGCATGCCTTCGGATTCGACCTGGAACACGCCGACCGTGTCGCCGCGCTGGAGCAGTTCGAACGTTTCGGGATCGTCCCAGGGCAGTGCGCCATAGTCGACCTCGATGCCCTGCTCTGCGAGCAGCCGCCGGCCTTCCTTCAGCACCGACAAGGTCTTGAGGCCGAGGAAGTCGAACTTCACCAGCCCCGCCGCCTCGACATATTTCATGTCGAACTGGGTGACCGGCATGTCCGAGCGCGGGTCGCGATAGAGCGGCACCAGCTCGTCGAGCGGCCGGTCGCCGATGACGACGCCCGCGGCATGGGTCGAGGCATGGCGAGGCAGCCCCTCGAGCTTCATGGCAAGGTCGAACAGGCGCTTGACGTCGGGATCCTTATATTCGGCGGCGACCTCGGGGACGCCGTTCAGCGAGCGCTCGAGGGTCCAGGGATCCGTCGGATGGTTGGGAATCAATTTCGCGAGCCGGTCGACCTGCCCGTAGGGCATCTGCAGCACGCGGCCGGTGTCCTTGAGGACTGCGCGGGCCTTGAGACGCCCGAAGGTGATGATCTGTGCGACCTTGTCGCGCCCATATTTGCGCTGGACGTAGGAGATCACCTTGTCGCGATGCGTTTCGCAGAAATCGACGTCGAAGTCGGGCATCGACACGCGTTCGGGATTGAGGAAGCGTTCGAAGAGAAGGCCAAGGGCGAGCGGATCGAGATCGGTGATGGTGAGCGCCCAGGCAACCACCGAACCGGCGCCTGAACCGCGGCCGGGTCCCACCGGGATGTCGTTCGCCTTGGCCCATTTGATGAAGTCGGCGACAATGAGAAAATAGCCGGCAAAACCCATGCCGGTGATGATGTCGAGCTCATAGTCGAGCCGCTCGCGATAACTGGCCTTGTCTTCATCCGAGCGGCCCGCCAGGCGATCGGCGAGTCCGGCGTTTGCATCGGCGCGAAGCTGTTCGTCTTCGTTGTCGCCGAGCCGCGGAAGGATTGGCCTGCGCTTCGGGGCGGCAACGGCGCAGCGCCTCGCGACCACTGACGTATTGGCAAGGGCTTCAGGAAGGTCGGCGAACAGCTCGGCCATTTGCGTTCCGTCCTTGAGCCAATCGTCCGCCGACGAGCTGACGCGGTCCTTGCTCTCGACGTAGGCAGAGTTTGCAATGCAGAGCATCGCATCGTGCGCGGCATGGAAGGACGGATCGGGATAGGCCGCGGGATTGGTCGCAACCAGCGGCAGGTCGCGAGCGTAAGCGAGTTCAATGAGGCTCTCTTCGGCGGCCTCTTCGACCGGGTCGTGCCGGCGAACGATCTCGACATAAAGGCGCCCGGGAAACAATTCCTCGAGCCGGTCGAGATAGGCTTCCGCCTTGAGCTGCTGCCCGTCCCCGATCAGCCGCGCAAGCGCTCCTTCGGCTCCGGCAGTCAGCGCGATCAGGCCTTGGGAAAATTCCTCGAGCTTGGCGAACGGGACATGCGGCTCTTCCTCGAGCGGCCGGTCGAGGTGGGCAGCGGACACGAGCTTGCAGAGGTTGGCATAGCCATCTTCGTCCTTGGCGAGGAGGACCAGCCAGTCGATCGACGCCTGGCCCCCGATCTCGAGGGGCCGGGCGACGGCGAGCATTGTTCCAACGATCGGTTGAACGCCCTTGGCGATGCAGGCCTCGCTGAACGGCATTACCCCGTAAAGCCCGTTCCGATCGGTGATCGCGACTGCCGGGAAGCCGAGCTTGGCGGCCCGCTCGGCGATCGTCTTGGGCTCCATCGCCCCTTCGAGCATCGTAAAGGAGGAAAGGACGCGAAGTGGAACGTAAGGCGTAGTCACGCCTCGATTATGTGATCTTTTGGTGCGCGGCGACAAGAAACCGCTTGTACTTATCCACCGATTATCGCGGCGGCTGCCAGCGGCCTTCCATGATGTCGCGGATTTCGCGCATCCGCCCGACATAGGCATCGGCCATGCACGATCGACTGGGGCAGCGGTCGCGATAGGCGATGAACCTCTCGCCCGTCCGTCTCAGCAACTGCCTCTGGTCTCCCGTCGCTGCAGCGATCGCCTGGCGGAACTGCGTCGTCATGTTGCGGTCGAGCGCTGCAAGACCGCTATCGGTGCAGACTGCTTCCTCGCCCTTGGAGCGGGCGGTCGAACAGTCAAAGCCTGGTGCTGCGACCGGGGAAGTCTTGGGCGCTGCCACTTCATTGGCCGGGGCGGGAGCAGCAACATTTTGCTGCTGCGGTTCGGCGGGCGCGGCCGGTTCCAGCGGCGCCGTTCGCGCCTCTGCCTGCGGCTGATTGATCCGCGCAAGCGTCGCAAGCGGCGTCACCACTGCCTCGCTGTTGCGCAGGAGCACGACATTGCCGCTGCCGTCGGCGGCCCGCTCGATCGTATAGTCGACATCGGCGGTAAGCGTGTGCCGCCCGCCGACCACTGCAACTCCGGGCGGCAGATCAAGCGACAGCGAACCGGAGCAATTGATTGCGGCGGTCGAATTATCCTCGCTCTCCATCACCGGGTTTTCCATCCGAATGACGGCATAGTTCGAGAGCCTGTCGAACGTGTCCTGGTCGCTGCCTCGCACCTGCGCCGCGCGCCGGAACAGCTCGCGCTTGATGAGGTCGTAGGTGGCGTTGCTGGCGCAGAGCTTGGCGGGATCCGGCGCGGGCGCGGTTCCGCGCGCGAGCTCGTTCATGGTGAGCTTGTCCTGCTCGGGATTACGGCTCGTCATGAGATAAGCAACGAGGAGCGCGACGATGATAAGGCCGCCGACCAGCACCAGGGTCGCCCAGCCTGGGCTGGATCGTCTCGTCCGCTTGCCGTGGGTCACCGCCGCGCGCGCGGCCGGCGGCGCAGGCTCGGCAGCGTCCGGGCCCGGGTTGATTGGCCACTCCGGCGGGGGAACGCGTTCGTTCATCGGCTAATCCTCTTTCGTCAGGCGAACGAACGCAGCGCGGCTGGCGAGGATGCAATCAGGCTTTCTGCTCGAGGCGTCCTTCGACGAGACGCACGATCCGGTCCATCTTCCCGGCGAGGCGCTCGTTGTGGGTCGCGACAAGAGCTGCGCTGCCTTCGCCCCGAACGAGGTTGAGGAACTCGGCGAGGACCGCGTCGGCCGTGTGCTCGTCGAGATTGCCGGTCGGTTCGTCGGCAAGAACGAGCGGGGGCCGGTTCGCAAGGGCCCTGGCGACGGCGACGCGCTGCTGCTCGCCCCCCGACAGCTTGGACGGCCGGTGATCGAGCCGCTCGGACAAACCGAGGGCGCCGAGCAATTGGCGCGCCCTTTCTCGCGCCGCCGGCGGTTCGGCGCCATGCACCAGTTGGGGAAGGACGACATTCTCGACGGCGTTGAATTCCGGCAGCAGGTGGTGGAACTGGTAGACGAAGCCGAGAAGGTCGCGGCGAAGGCGCGTGCGGCCGTCGTCGTCGAGTTCGGCGGCTTCTTCTCCGTTGAGGCGGATCGAGCCCTCAAAACCGCCTTCGAGCAGGCCGACCGCCTGGAGGAGCGTCGACTTGCCCGAACCGGAAGGTCCAAGCAGCGCGACAATCTCTCCGGGCTGGATGGCTAGGTCGACGCCGCGCAGGACATGGATCGTGGCATCGCCCTGGACGAAACTGCGCTTGAGGTCGCGGGTGACAAGGACCGGATCACTCATAGCGAAGCACCTGCACTGGATCGGTGCTGGCGGCCTTGTAGGCGGGATAGAGCGTCGCGAGGAATGAGAGGACGAGGGCCGTCAGCACGATTGCAGCGACTTCGAACGGATCGGTCTTCGAGGGCAGGTCGGTGAGGAAGCGGACCGACGGGTCCCAGAGGTTCTGTCCGGTCACCGCCTGGATCGCATTGACGACGTTCTGGCGGAAGAAGAGGAAGATCGCGCCGAGGATCACGCCAAGGATGATGCCGAGCGAACCGATCGTGACGCCGACCGTCATGAAGACCTTCATCATCCCTCCCCGGCTTGCGCCCATGGTTCGGAGAATCGCGATGTCGCGAGTCTTTGCGCGCACCAGCATGATGAGCGAGGAGAGGATGTTGAACACGGCGACGAGCACGATCAGCGAAAGGACGACGAACATCGCGACGCGCTCGACCTCAAGCGCCTCGAACAGGGCGGAGTTCATCTGCCGCCAGTCGGTGATGACCCCCTTGCCCCGCACAAGCTTCTGGAGCGGCGCGAGGATTTGCTGGACCTTGTCCGGGTTGCTGGTCTGGACCTCGATCATCCCGACCTGGTCGCCCATGAGAAGCAGCTGCTGGGCATCCTGCATCGGCAGGAGCACGAACGCCTTGTCATAGTCGTAGACGCCGATCTCGAAGACCGCTCCAACCGTGTAGGTGACCTCCCGGGGCACCGTGCCCACGACGGTCGAGCGGCCGTCCGGGTTCCACAAGGTGATCTGGCTGCCGGGATAGGCGCCGAGCGTGTCGGCGAGGCGCGAGCCGATCGCGACGCGGTTGCTGCCCGGGACAATCGACTTGATATCGCCGGCGAGCACGTTCCCGGTGATCGTCTTGTTTCCAAGGATGTCCTCGACGCGCATGCCGCGCACGAGCACGCCCTCGAAGCGGCCGTTCGCCGTCGCCATGAGCGGCGTTTCGATGAGCGGAACGGCCGAGGTGACGCCGGGCGTCTTCTTTGCCGTGTCCGCGATCTGCTGCCATCCCTGGAGGCGGCCGTCATAGCCCTGGACAACGGCGTGGCCGTTGAGGCCCACGATCTTGTCGAACAGCTCCGCCCGGAAGCCGTTCATCACGCTCATGACGATGATCAGCGCGGCAACGCCAAGCGCGACCGCGACGAGGCTGATGCTCGCGACGAGGAAGATGAAGCCTTCACCCTTGCCGGGAAGCAGGTAGCGGCGAGTGAGCATCCGCTCGGCGCGGTTGAGGATCATGCGGTCAGCCTCGCAAGCGCACTTTCGACACTGAGTTCGGCGCGCTCGCCGGTCGATCGGCGCTTGAGCTCGACAGTGCCGCTGGCGATGCCGCGCGGACCGACGATGACCTGCCAGGGGAGCCCGATCAGGTCCATCGAGCCGAGCTTGACGCCGCCGCGCTCGTCGCGGTCGTCGTAGAGGGTTTCGATGCCAGCCTCGCCAAGGCGAGCGTAAAGATCGTCGGCGGCAGCGCTGCTTGCCTCATCGTCCGCGCGCATGGTGACTAGCCCGACCCGCCATGGTGCCACCGGTTCGGGCCAGACGATGCCGGCCTCGTCGTGGCTCGCCTCGATGATCGCGCCGACGAGCCGCGAAACGCCGACGCCGTAGCTGCCCATCATCGGCGCAACCGGCGCTCCATCGCGGCCCGAGACCTTAAGTCCCATGGCGGCGGAATATTTGTCGCCGAAGTAGAAGATATGCCCGACCTCGATCCCGCGGCCGGTCCGGCGACTATCCTCGGGGATGACTTCCCATTTGGCGACATCGTGCGTCTCGTCGGTCGCGGCGTAGGTCGAGTTCACGCGGTCGAAGAGACCCTGGAGGCCGGCTTCGTCGCCGTAGGCGAGCTCGGCCTGGTTCCAGTCGAACGCCTCGTAGGCGGCATCGTAGAAAACCTCGCTTTCGCCGGTTGGCGCAAGCACGATGAATTCGTGGCTGAGGTCGCCGCCAATCGGTCCTGATGCAGCCTTCATCGGGACGGCGCGAATGCCCATCCGCTGGAACGTGCGAAGGTAAGCGAGCATCTGCGTATAGTAGCTCTGGCGCGCGCCCGCTTCGTCGAGATCGAAACTGTAGGCGTCCTTCATCAGGAACTCGCGGCCTCTCATGACGCCGAAGCGGGGCCTGACCTCGTCGCGGAATTTCCACTGGATGTGGTAGAGGGTGCGCGGAAGATCGCGATAGCTCCTCACCTCGTCGCGGAAGAGCGCCGTGATCATCTCCTCGTTGGTCGGCCCGTAGAGGATCTCGCGATCATGGCGATCGCGAATGCGCAGCATCTCGGGGCCATAAGCGTCATACCTGCCGCTCTCGCGCCACAGGTCGGCGGATTGGAGCGTCGGCATCAGCAGTTCCTGCGCGCCGGCACGATCCTGCTCCTCGCGGACGATCTGCTCGATCTTCTTGAGTACTCGAAAACCAAGCGGCAGCCAGGCATAGATGCCAGCGGCCGTCTGACGAACCAGCCCGGCTCTCAGCATCAGCTTGTGGCTGACGATCTGGGCGTCGGCGGGACTCTCCTTGAGAACGGGCAGAAATGCTCGGGACCAGCGCATGGGGCCGCGCTGTAGGGTGGCAGCACCGCACGCGCAACCTGAGCCTACCTAGCTTTCGACATGTGGCCGGACCGACACAGGCCGCGTGAAAAAGCAACTTATATCAATTTCGCCGCGTGACAGCCCCTGTGCGCCGTCCTAGTCAGCGCTCGTCCGAACGCACTGGCCCTTGGGTCGGGTTCGGGTAGCGGCGAGGTGGCGCGAACGCTCGTACTGGGGAACGGGCTGATCGCGGCCTGGGGACTCTCGCCGCGAAGCATCCAAGGGGGCTGACGAGCAATCGTCACGCAGGACGCCCGGATCGCCAGTCGATCCGGGCGTTTGCTTTTTCGGTTTACTCCAGACTTAATCCGTGGCTGTTGCTTGCCGCGCAACTGCGCATCACGCGCTGGTTGGTCATTGGCCGAGTCTCGGCTTGGAAAAGGAGGCAAAACTATGCGCTATCGGTGGAAGATCGCTGCATGTCTCGTCGCGTGCCTTGCAGCCGCGCCCGCCATCGCTCAGCAGGTCGGCGGATCGTCCGACAACAGCAACAATGTCTTGTGGAACGCGATCGGGCTCGTTGGACTTCTTGGGCTTCGCGGGTTGTGGCGCGAGAGCGACAATGATGGATACACCAACGATCCGGTCTGATTTTCACGAGGCGGAGACGAAGCATCCGGGGAAACAGAATCAGGGAGGAAATGAAATGCGCAAGACGATTCCGGTGATGATTGCAGCTGCTCTGGTGGTCGCCGGCCCCGCGGCCGCGCAGGACACGAACAATGCCGCCGCTGCAGCGCCGGCGGCAAATGCCGCCAGCGCCATGAACAGCGCCGACATGAATGCAGTCGCTGCGCCGGCGAACGAGGCCGCCCCCGCGCCGGCAGGAAATGCCGCGATGGAGACGACGACAACGACAACCGAACAAAGCACGCCCAAGAGCGGCGGCGGATTCCCTTGGGGAGTTCTTGGATTGCTAGGCCTCATCGGCCTCATTCCGCGCAAGAGCCGCAGCTAAAGCGAGCGCTTCTTGTCCTCCGGGGATGGTCGATCCTAGAGCGGGACCTTCCCCGGAGGCCTTTGGATGACCGACAAGAAGACGCGCAGCCGAACGACCCTCGTCGAAGCTGGCCGTCGACGCGAATGGCGCGGGCGCCTCGTCAATCCGCCGGTTGAGCGTGCCTCGACGATCCTGTTCGAGAGCGTCGACCAGATGCGCAGCACAAGGGCCGCGCATGGTGTCTATAATTACGGACTGCAGGGAACCGCCACCCAGTGGGCGCTTGCAGAAGCGCTGACGAGCCTCGAGCCGGGTGCGGGCGGGACCGCGCTCTATTCGTCGGGACTGGCGGCGATCACGACACCGCTGCTCTGCGTGCTTGCGCCGGGCGACGAGCTGCTCGTTCCCGACAGCGTCTACGGACCGACGCGCCGGTTTTGCGACACGTTCCTCAAGCGTTACGGCATTCTTGTCCGCTACTATGATCCGCTGGTCGGCCCGCGCGTCGCGGAGATCTTCAGCGACAAGGTACGCGCGGTGCTCCTCGAGAGTCCCGGCTCGCTCACCATGGAAGTCCAGGACGTACCTGCCATTTGCGCCGCGGCGCGAAAACGCGGCATCGTCACCCTTCTCGACAATACGTGGGCAACGCCCCTGCTATTTCCGGCAATCGCTGCCGGTGTCGATATCGCGATGCTTGCTGCGACCAAATATGTCGGCGGTCATGCCGATGTCATGCTCGGTGCGGCGACGGCATCGCCAGCTTATTACGATCGGCTCCAGCAGCTTTCCTGGGACCTTGGCCACTGTGTCTCCCCAGACGATGCATGGCTAGGGTCGCGGGGCCTGAGGACCATGGCCATCCGCCTGAAGCAGCATGGGGAGAGCGCCCTTGCCGTCGCCGAATGGCTGAAATCGCAGCCCCAGGTCGGGCGGGTACTTCACCCTGCCCTCCCCGATTGCCCCGGACACGAGATATGGAAACGCGACTTCAAGGGCTCCTCGGGGCTGTTCTCGTTCGAACTCAAAGGAGCTGACGACGACGCCCGCGCGAGGTTCATCGAGCGTCTCGAACTGTTTGGCATCGGCTATAGCTGGGGCGGTTACGAGAGCCTTGCCATTCCCGTCGATCCCCACCGGACAGTCACCGAGGCACCTGCGCCAAACCTCGTGCGCCTCCACATCGGCCTTGAAGACCCCGCAGACCTCATCGCCGATCTCGCGTCATCGCTCGCCAGAATTGCAAGCTATCTCGGCTATCCTCGAAGCAGCATCGCGACGAGGACAAGCAGGCAGGCGAGCAATATGCCGCCAAGGATCTGGAGCCGCAGCCGCTTCTTGCGGCGGGCCTCAACTGCAGCCGCCTCCTCATCCTTCTTGAGCCGCTCGCGAGCGCGGCGCTCGGTCTCGGCGGTGGCGGCTTCGAACGCTGCTCCCGTGCCGAAGCCGCGACTGAGTATTGCCCGAAGCTCTTCCGTGCTGCGCGTCTGCCACCATGCCGCCAAGCCTTGCTCGTCGGCCGCTTCCAGACCTTGTGCCTCTGCCGAGGCGAGCGTGTCGTCGACTTCCATTGAGGCCTGCTCCCCGAAATTCGAGGACGTCAAACGCGAACGGCCAGTGCGGCTCCCCCTTTACGAACCTTGGCTCGAGGGCTCCAAATCGGTTCTACTGCGAAACGAAATCGCGGCGCAATTGTCTTTGGTGAACGCGCGGCGGGAATCTCGAGGCCGCGTGAACTAGCCGCAATACCACTCCCAAAGGGCGGACGCGGACTTTGGAGCGATCGATCCACGTCGATATGCTAGTAATCAACCTGGCCGCAGGGAGGCGTGGATGAGTGACGTCGATGACACATTAGCGCTGGACGCAATGAGCGCTGCTCCAGACCATCACGAGCTTCTGTTGGAAAATGACCAGGTCCGGGTGCTCGACACCCGCTTGCGATCAGGCGAACGAACGCCGGTTCACTCGCACCGTTGGCCGGCCACGCTCTACGTCATGAGCTGGAGCGATTTTCTGAGGCGGGACGCAAATGGAACCGTCATCGTGGATTCGCGCAGCTGGGACCACCGACCGTCTCCGGGCGAAGCCTTATGGCTTCCGCCGCTCGAGCCGCATTCGGTTGAGAATATCGGCAAGTCGGAGCTGCGTCTCATCGCGGTCGAGTTGAAAGCCAGCTGAGCCAGCAAAAAGGTCTGGATGCAGACGGCGGACCGAACCGGCATGGTCCAAGCTTGTCGCCTACGTCCGGACTGCACAATTTTGCAGATGGTAGCGGAGGAGGGACTTGAACCCCCGACACGCGGATTATGATTCCGCTGCTCTAACCAGCTGAGCTACTCCGCCCCAAAATAAGGGAACCCCCCGATTGGGGTGTTGCGAGGCGCGGCATATAAGTGCGCCGTTCGACACGGTCAACGCGAGGAACCGCTTACTGTTGCTGTCGTTGAGCGCGAAGGAGAATGAGGCTTCAATGGACCCGCTGACCCCGCTCGAGACACTCTGCCGGATCATACTTCGCGCCCGCGAATATGAGGCGCAGACCGTTGATTATGGCGACGACGAAGACGCCGAGGACGTCAATGACGAGCAGGAAGGGATGC
>DATIQO010000017.1:0-5352 GCA_035470745.1 Sphingomicrobium sp.
GGATGATGCGCCACGAAGCCTTGGCCATCGCGCCTTGGGCGACCGAAGTGGATGCGCCCATGGCGTCGTCCTCCGTTCAGCTGTGCAGAGCTCTCGCCGAACAAGGGGTCGCATGCCGGGCTCTATCGCCCGAACGGCACCTCGGTGATCAGTCTGTATGACAGTTTTGCTCGAAATGTCACCGTGTAGACGCGGCGCGCGGATCGAGCGGGCTCATGTTCGCGAGTGGCGGCAGCGGCGGACCGATCGGCGCTGGCGTGCAGCAGCTCAGGGACGCCCCGTTGCCAGGGGGCTTCCTGGCGGCGGAGCGAATTGGAGCGGCGGCACCGCCGCGCCCGGCGAATCCACGGTCACGGCCCGGTAGAGCGCCCGGCCGGCGCCGCTGTAGGTGATCGCCTCGATGAGGACGAAGCTGCCGATCATCGTCAGGATACCGCAGCGCCAGGCGGGATGGACATGGCCGGATCGCCTCAGGTCCCAGACAAGGCCGGCGATCGGGAAGATCATTCCGCCCGCGAAGGCAGCCTCCCAGGCCCAAGGCTGGAGCAGCGGCATGGGCAAAAGACGGCCAAACCCCGGGCCCATCAGCATCGCCATGCCGCACAGATGCAGCCGGCGGTGCCACTCGGTCCTGTTGTGAAGCAGGATGGCCGAGCCTGTGAGTGCGACGAAGGTCAGCAAGGAGAGGGGATCGAAGACGAGGAACTGGAGCGGCCGGAAGAAGAACGGAACCCGTCCGCCTCGCACGAGGGCGAGCGTGACGCCGAAGCCGAGCACGATCATCGGGACGATCCAGCCCGCGGCAACCCAGCCGAGGCGACGGTGAAGCGCCATTCGATCGGTCGCGACGAAAATGTTCTGCAGAAGATAGATGGTTACCCAGCCCATGAAGATGATGGCATGGGCATGGACCAGCGGCGGCGAGTAGAAAGTTGACCGGCCCATCGCCAGCTGAGTGGAAAAGCCCGCGACGATGACGAGGGTCATCGCGATGGCGGCGCCCAGGAAGAACCGCTCATCGCCGACGGGTCGGGCAAGAGGTTTCTCGATCAGAGTAGCCATTTCTTAGTCCCCCAAAACGGCTCGCGTCCGACCATAACCCGCGGCGGCGGTCGATCATAGAGCGCGTTTCTGGGTCGCCCCCCAAGAGAGCTTCTGCGCCTTGCGTATGAGTTGTAATTCGAGAGCGCCGGACCGCGGGCGTTCGATCAAGTCCTGGCGAGTGACGGGGGCAAAGGCCAGAAAGCGGCCGAGCCCCCGCCCTTTCTAGCGAAGAAGCGCGCTGATGACCTGCTCGACGAGCATCGTCCTCGGGTCGACCCGATAAAGATACCCGCCGCTGTAATAATAGCGGTCATTGGGGCTAAGACCGTAGCGGCTGCGCAGATCGTAGGGGATTTGCCTGTATCCGTAGCTGGTGCCGTAGCCATAGGGAAAGCGCTCTCCTCGATAGAGCTTCTTTGCCTGACCCGGCGGCATGCAGCCATTGTGCTTCTTGGCAAGTCCCGGCGGACATCCGCCGACGCCGTAGCCGACGGGCCCGTCGCGGCCGTAGCCGTGGCCGTGCTCCTCGTCGCCATAATCATATCCATGGCCGTTGCCATGGCCGTTGCCCGGCTTTGCGACTGCCGCGCCTGCCAGTGCCAGGGAGGCGGCGCCGATGAAAAGAAGTGCGTGTCTCATGATCTCAAAACCCCTTGCGATGTCGCAATTGAACGTCCGTAGCGAAAAATAGGTGCCATCGGGTGGCCGGAGTGGTGCGCAGCTTCCAGTTCGGAAAGCCGCCGGGCCGAAGCTCGGGTTCCAGTCTGCTACGTCCCACCCAAATCCATTGCCCCAAAGGCCTCGGACGCCCATGGGCAGGGGGCCTTCCTATCACGGTTAAGACAGGACGTGCAGGGCGCAAGGTGAACCAAGCTGGCCGTTCAAGGGTTTTCCCCTCTAGCCTCGGCTGTAGCGAGGAGGCGTAGTTGTCGGCGATGAGTTCGTGGTTATGGATAGCGGCATCGGCCGCGTCGCTCGGGTCGGCGACGTCCCCGGATTCCTCCGCACGGCCGGTCGAGTTCGCCCAGGCATCGGTGCCGCTGGCGGCTGCCGCCCAATCGTCCAGCTACAGTTGGGACACCTACAAGATGCGCCTTGCGGCCCTGGCGCGGCTGCAGGGCGTCCGCGAATCGACCATCGCGGCCTATGTGCCGGGGCTCAATATCGACAGCCGGGCGATCGAGCTGGAGCGAACCGAGCCGGTTGCCCATACTTTCGGCGGCGTCGTCGGCGCGCTTTCACCTTATCTTCGCTCCCATGTCACGCCCTCGCTGATTGCCCGCGGGCGGGCCAATTATGCCGAGCATTACGACGGTCTGCGCGGGATCGAAGCGCGCTATGGCGTCGATCCAGCCGTGCTGATGTCGATCTGGGGGATGGAGACCAGTTACGGTACGGTCACCGGCAGCACTGATCTGCTGAACGCGCTTTCCAGTCTTGGATATTACGGCCGCCGCCGCGAGCTGTTCGAAAACGAGTTCATCGCGGCGCTAAAGCTCATCGATCTTGGCGTGCCGCGCTACCGTCTCAAGGGCAGCTGGGCCGGCGCGACGGGCTATCCGCAGTTCATGCCGTCGGTTGTCCTTCGCCTTCGTGCCGACGGAGACGGCGATGGCTATTCCGATATCTGGACCAACGAACTCGACGGCTTGGCGTCAATTGCCGCCTACATGCGCGATGCGGGCTGGAAGCCCAACGTCCCCTGGGGGATAGCGGTCCGGACGCCGGCCACGCTTAACCGCGCAGCGATCGTATCGAGGATCACATCGCCCCGCTGTCCGCAGGTCTATCGGCGGATGAGCCGCTGGCTGAGCATGCGCGAATGGCGCTCCCTTGGCGTTTCGCCTCTTGGCCGCTCGCTTCCGGACAATGAGATGGCGAGCCTCATCGAACCGGACGGCCCCGACGCGACGGCTTACCTCCTCAGCACGAACTATCGCTCGATCCTCGATTATAATTGCTCGAATTTCTACGCGATTTCGGTGGGAGTTCTGGCGGATGCGATTGCGCGGCGGTAGACAGCCGCATCCGCCAGCTTGAATGAGGGGTCCAGTAGAGTCTCGATGTCGCGCACCATCCTTTTAGCCACCGCCGCCTCCGTCCTTCTCGCCAGCGCCGCGCCTGCCGCTGCGCCCCAGTTCGATACGCCCGCGAAGGTCGCCTATCTCTTCGACGTCAATTCAGGGGCGGTGCTCTACGCCAAGAATCCGGACGTCCACATGCCGCCGGCGTCGATGGCCAAGATGATGACGACGGAAGTCGCCTTCGAACTCATCGACAAGGGGCAACTGGCCCCCAACAAGATGTGCACGGTGCGGCCGGAAACCTGGCAGAAGTGGCATTCGCAGGGATCGACCATGTTCCTCAGCCCCAATGAGCAGGTCAGCGTCGAGAACCTCGTCAAGGGGATCGTGACACTCTCCGGCAATGACGCTGCGGTCGTGCTTGCCGAGTGCATTGCCGGCACCGAACAGGCCTTCACCGACCAGATGAATGCGCTCGCGAAGAAGATTGGCGTCACCAACAGCCACTTCGGCACAGCGAACGGCTGGCCCGACAATGGCGTCACCTACGTGACCGCCCGCGACCTCGCGACCATCGCAAGAGCATCGATCGAGCATCACCCGAAGCTCTACAAGGAGTTCTACGGCCTGCCGAACTTCACCTGGGGCCAGACGATGGGCGGCAACGCCATTACCCAGGAGAACCGCAACCCGATCCTTGGCCATGTGCCCGGTGCCGACGGCCTCAAGACGGGGCATACCGACGAGGCCGGCTACGGCTTTACGGGTTCAGCCGATCAGAACGGCCGGCGCCTCATCGAGGTGCTTGCGGGAATGGACAGCTGGAACCAGCGCGTCCAGGAATCGACGCGGCTGATCGAGTGGGGCTTCAACGCCTGGAGCGACAAGCCATTGTTCAAGGCGGGCGCGAAGGTCGGCACCGCCAAGGTGCAGCTTGGAAGCTCGGCCGAAGTGCCGCTGATGGCACCGCGTGACCTCGCCGTGACCGTGCCTGCGGGTCTTGCGACCGGCGCCACGCAAATGAAGATCCGCTATGAGGGGCCGCTCATTGCTCCGATCAGCAAGGGGCAGGAGATCGCCCAGCTGGTAATCACGACCGGCGATACGCCGCCGCAGGTCGTGCCGCTCGTCGCTGGCGAAGATGTCGGCAGCGCCGGTTTCTTCGGCCGAATCTGGCTTGGGTTCAAGCAGCTCATCGGAATGGCGTGACATCGCGCGGACGCTTCATCACGCTCGAGGGCGGGGAGGGCGTCGGCAAGTCGACGCAGGTCGAGGCTGTCGCCGCGGCGCTCCGCGCGCGCGGGATCGACGTGCTCGTCACGCGCGAACCCGGCGGAAGCGAGGGAGCGGAGAAGATCCGCGAGCTGCTGCTCGGAGGCGAAGAGGAGCGATGGGGACCGCGTGCTGAAGCGCTGCTCTTTGCCGCTGCCCGAACCGACCATCTGGAAAAAACCATCCGGCCCGCCCTCGAGGCCGGCCGCTGGGTGCTGAGCGATCGGTTCGTCGACAGCTCGCTTGCCTACCAGGGCGGCGCCGGCGGTCTCGGGATCGAGCGCGTGCGCGAGATCAACGCCTTTGGGATCGAGGGCTGGTACCCGGACCGAACGCTTGTCCTCATGCTCGAGGAGGGCAGCGAGCGCGCGAGGGCGCGCGACGTCAATGGCAGCGACCGCATCGGCGGGCGCCCGGCCGAGTACCACCGCAAGGTCGATTCAGCCTTTCGCATCGTCGCCATGGAGGAGCCCGAGCGTGTCGAGCTCGTCGACGCGTCGGGATCGGCGGAGGAAGTCACCCGGCGGCTGCTTGACGCCATTGCGGATCTAATGCCGTGATCGTCGGGCAGGAAAAGGCGGTCGAGCAATTTGCCTCGGCCTGGGCCGGCCGCAAGCTTCACCACGCATGGCTGCTTGCCGGGCCCAAGGGCGTTGGTAAGGCGACCTTCGCGCGCGCCGCGGCGCGCCGCGTGCTCGCCGATGCCGCGGGACCGCCGGTCGACCTTCCGGACCTCCAATCATCGGGCGATCATCCGATCGTGAAGCTCGTCGAAGCGGGCAGCCATCCTGACATGCGCTGGCTCGAGCGCCTGCAAAAGGAGAAGGGAGACGGGCTCGCCCGGGACATCACGGTCAAGCAGGTGCGCGAGCTCGGCGAGTTCATGGGCATGACCGCCGCGCTTTCGCCGTGGCGCGTCGCCGTCATCGACAGCCTCGACGAACTCAACAAGGAAGCCTCGAACGCGCTTCTCAAAATGCTCGAGGAGCCGCCGTCCAACACGCTCTATTTC
>DATIQO010000018.1:0-5546 GCA_035470745.1 Sphingomicrobium sp.
GACCTGACTGATGTTGAGCTCGAGTTGAGGCCGCTCGCCTTCGGTGACGTTCACCTGCAGCGGCCGTCCGGCCTCGACGCCAAGCTGCCTGGCAACCCGGCTCGAGATGATCACCCCGCCCGCAGGCGGCTCGATGACTCGCCCGTTCATGTCGACGACCCGGCTGAGATCGGCACCGGCGGAGTTGCTGCTCAGGCCCTCCCGAAGGGTGTGTTGGCCTGCAACCAGCTTGGCGCCGACAAAGCGAAAGGGCTCAACCCGCATCACTCCGGGGAGCCTTGCCAGCTCGTAGGATGCGCGGGCGTCTCGGGGCTCGGCAAACGTGACCACCATGTCAGCTCGTTCCGCGCGTCCGAATGCGAGGTCGATCATCGTATCGACATTATCGGTCGCGCTTGCGGACGCGATGTAAAGCGCAAGTGCGGCCGAGAGCCCCATGATCGCAAAGCCGGTGCGAAGCGGCCTGCGCATCACGTTCCTCAGAACGATTCTGCTGGGTTCATCAGGACCAAGGAGCCGGGCTATGCCCGATGTCCAGCGACCCGAGTAGTCCGCCGGGGCGGGAGGTCGCATCGCCTCCGCGGGCATGAGCCTTGCCGCCCGCCTGACCGCTAGGGCCGCGCCCACCAAGGCGGCGACGAAGGTAGCGCCCGCAGCGAGAAGATAGCTGTCCCAACCTGCCCTGAACTCGAGGAACGGGAAGACGAAATACTGCTGGTACATGGTGGCGAGCGCCCGGCCGAGCCATGTGCCCAAGCCTGCGCCCAGCGCCAGCCCGCCGACTGAAAGCAGGAGCGCGAGTCCGCCATAATGGCTCATGACTGCACGATTGGTGTAACCGAACGCCTTCATCAGGCCGATGACCTCACGCTCCGTATCGACCAGGCGCGCGAGGACAATGTTCAGCAGGAAGGCCGCGACAGCGAGGAAGATCGGGGGCAGCAACTCGACTGTCGTCGAAAGCTGGCTGATCTCGTTCGAGACGAAGCGGTCGGAGATCTGAAAGTCGCGCCCATAGGCTCCCGTCGCGCCGTAGCGATCGAGCAGCAGATCAAGCTTGCGGACGACCTCCGGCTGCGATGCACCCGGAGCGAGACGCACCAGCACTTCGTTGAAGGAGTTCGTGAGGTCCAGTGCGGCCGCGAGCGGCTCGTGGTTCATCCAGACGATGCCGTACCGGCGATTGTCCGGGAAGATCTGGCCTGGAGCGACCGCATAGACATATTCGGGCGAAAGAACGGTTCCAGTGAGCCGCAAGCGCACGCGCTTGCCATATAGCGTGGCTTCGAAGCTCTCGCCCAGCTCGAGCCTGGCGGCCTTGGCAAAGGCCTCATTGACGACGGCTTCATTTGCGCTGCGGCCATCGGGGAACCGCCCGCTGCGGAGCACGAGGAGATTGAGGCCTTCCGCGGGCGGAAGCGAGTGGAGCCGTGCCGAAACGGGCTCGGCGATGCCGGGCACGTCAAGAATTCCATCGGTGCTCACGCGGCCTTCCGCAAATGCAACGCCCGGGACTGCGCGGACTTGTGCAATCACCTGGTCCGGGGCCCGCCGAACCGGTGCGAACACGTCTGCGAAGCGATAGCGGTCGTAATAGGCAGCGCGCGTCGCCTCGAGCGAGCGGATCATCCCGAACGACATGATGACCATGGCGACGCCGGCCGCAATGACGAGAGCGATTGCGACGGCTTGGGCTCGCATGCGCCAAAGGTCACGCAGCAGCTTGATGGTGAGCGGCTTCAGCCTCACCACCTCAGCTCCAGAGGTGCCGTGCGGACAGAATTCTCGCGCTGGCTGATGATGCGGCCGTCACCGAACGAGACCACCTCGTCGGCCATCCCTGCGACGACGGCGTTATGCGTGATGATGAAGACCGTCGTACCGAGGTCGCGGTTGATCGTATCCAGCGCGTCGAGAACCTGCACGCCCGTGGCGCTGTCGAGCGCTCCTGTCGGTTCATCGCAGAGCAGAACGCGAGGATTCTTTGCAATGGCGCGCGCGATCGCGACCCGTTGCTGCTCGCCACCGGACAGTTGCGCCGGAAAATGGTCGAGCCTGTCCTCGAGCCCGACCAGCGCCAGCGCATCCGCCGGCCGCATCGGATTGTCGCTGATCTCGGTAATGAGCGCGACGTTCTCTCGCGCGGTAAGCGACGCGATGAGGTTGTAGAACTGGAACACGAATCCGACGCTCTGCCGCCGGTAGCTTGTCAGCTGGTCATCATCGCAGGTCGTGAGATCGAGATCGTAGTACCACGCATGACCGGCTGTCGCCCGGTCGAGACCGCCCAGGATATTGAGGAACGTCGACTTGCCTGAGCCCGATGGCCCAAGCAGCACCATCATGTGACCTTCATCGATATCGACGTCGACTCCGCGCAGAGCATGAACGGCTGTCGGCCCGTCGCCATAAATCTTCGACAGCGCCTGGACGCGATAGACGTGGCCGTCACTGGCGCGGCTGCTCCGCTGGGCTCCCGTGGCGAGGTCAGCCATTCCCAGTCCCCTTGTCCGAGCTCGTTCTAGCTGTTCGCTTCCAGATTGCCGAATACGGGCAGTTACCTAGTCTTGAGCACGCGCGGTCCTCTTAAGTAGCACTACGGATTCTGCCTTCTGCCACATTCCTTATGGCGGCTCGTAACTCTCCGACCAGATGCAGGAGGCGGTTATGAAGATGAGCAAAGTGGTGATTGGATCACTCGCGGCGGCGGCGGTGATGACCGCTGCAGTTGCATATAGTGAGCACCATCAGAAGCGCTCGTCCAATGTCCAGAAGGACCTCGAAACAGCAATGAAGGGCGAAGCCTTCGCATACGCCAAATACATGCTGTTCGCAGAGCAGGCGCGGGCGCATGGGCGTGCAGCGCTTGCGACGCTCTTTGAAGACACCGCCAAGACGGAGCGGCTCGAGCATTTCCGTGAGCATGCGGAGCTCGCCGGGATCATCAGCTCGTCGGACACCGACAATTTACGCGATGCGATTGCTGGTGAGACCTACGAGACAAGCAAGATGTATCCGGAGATGGCTGCGCGTGCGCGTCAGGCAGGCGATGGCCAGGCTGCCGCGCGCTTCAATGAGATTGGCAAGGATGAGAGCAAGCACCGCGATGCGTTCGCTGCCGCATTGGCTAAGCTCAGTGGCACCTCCAAGTCGGCGATGGAGTCTAAGCGGTGAGTGCAACCGCATCCCAGGCGAATACGCCGCACGCGGTACCGGGCGAGCATCCTTATGTGAGGGTTTGGGATCTGCCGTTGCGGATATTCCACTGGCTACTGGTGATCGCCATAGCCGTGGCGTTCCTGTCTTCCGAGGAAGATGGCTGGCTCAATCAATGGCACATCCTGGCCGGTTGGATCGCGGGCATCTTGATAACCTTCCGCCTGGTTTGGGGCTTCGTCGGCGGAGAGCATAGCCGTTTTGCCGATTTCGTCCGGCCGTCGCGCATCGGCGATCACATCCGCGAACTATTCCGCAGGAAAGCGGAGCCGACGCTCGGGCATAACCCGCTCGGAGGCATTTCCGTTGTCGTCCTGCTCGCGCTTGTTGCTGTGACGGTCTGGACCGGTGCCTTTGGGGGTGGGAGAGCCGAGGACGTCCACGAAATCATTGCCTGGACTCTCCTTGCGTTCGTCGGCCTGCACATTGCAGCAGTCGTGATCATGTCAGTGCTGCAGCGGGAGAATCTCGTCTCGGCGATGATCACCGGCAGGAAGAGTGCGGCTAGTCACGTCGGCGCCACAAATGCGAGGCGGCCAAGCGCAATTGGCCTCCTCGTCACTTCAGTCGTGCTCGCGGGAGCTGTTTACGGCATTCTCCAATATGACCCGCAGGCGTTCACGTTACGTCGCGCGGAGTCCTTTGAGCGACGAGCGACAACAGCAAGCGATATGGGCAATTCTGATCAGCAGGAAGAGAAAGACTGACGTCCATCCGCATTCTCGAAGAACCCCATACATCCTTGGCGGTGTAACGCGCACCCCGCATGTTTTCCGCCGATGACGAATGACCATTGCGCTGCAAGGTCACGACGATGGTTCACGTGCATCTTAAGCAATTTGAACCACGGATAACGGCGCCGTTCAGTGCTCTCTCACGCGGATTGGAGCACACCCAAGCGCATCAACCGCTCAATCAAGGAGAGCCGTGATGCGTAAGCTTTTCCTCTACGTTGCTGCTGCTGCGGGCACCACCACTCTTTCGGTCGCTACTCCCGCCGACGCTCAATATTATCCCCGATCGTACGGCTACAATGGATATGGCTACGGCGGGTACGGCATGGGTGGCGGGGTTCAGGCCGTCTGTTCGGGACAGCGGGGATATGCGCTGGAGAGCCGTCTTCGCCATGAGGAGCGCGAAGGAGAGATCGACCCATATGCGGCGGGCCGCATCCATCAAGCGATCGATCGTCTCGAGGATCAACAAAGGCACGAGTGTGCAGAAGGTGACTGGCGCTCAATAGCCCGCATCGGCAGTCGTTATGATCGGCTCGGTCGGTGGATTGAGACGGCGGCGCACGGATACCAGTCCTGGGATCGTTGAACCGATGTGAACATCGGTGAGGAAGCCCGCCTCGGAAGCCGCGAGTGAGGCGGGCATTTTCTCAGCCACTTTTCTGCCCACGGCTCAACATCCATCCCGCTGAGGCAGGAGGGGGCAAGAGCGGAGTTTCCTTTAGAAGTCTCCGACGGTGTCGATCCTATCAGGGGGTCTCGATCGGTGCCGGGCTCAGGCCTGCTCACCCGGCCATGACCCAATGCGGCTGTAGCAGTGGATATGCGATCGACCCGATGATCGCCGCACAGGCAATCAGGACCCAATTGCTGATCTTGTACCTAAACAGGAGTCCAAGCGCGACGAGGGCAACCAGGGCGGTCAGTATGTCGCCAATGGCGATCTTCCCCAGGAGCACGCAAGCGCCGAGGATCGTGCCGATAGCTGCGCCGTAAGTGCCTTTGATGAAGCCCTGCACATTCGCATTGCCCCGATGCCGCATGAGGATTGGGGCAACGACCAGCACGAAGATGAACGAGGGCAAGAAGATACCGATCGTCGAGCCGACCGAGCCCCAGAAGCCGGCCACCAGGAAACCCACGAACGTCGCAGTGATTACCACCGGTCCAGGGCTCATCATGCCTATCGCAACCGCGATCAGGAAGTCGCGCGGAGAAAGCCAGCCAGTATCTTGGACAATCCCTTTTTCGAGGAAAGGCACGATGACCAGTCCGCTTCCAAAGGTGAGGCTGCCCGCCTTCAGGAAGAAGAACAGCAGCTTGCCCAGGATCGAGAGGCTTGCAACGTGCGGCGCCCCTCCGGCGGCTGCGAGAGGCGCCGCGATGGCTGCTGCCGGCGGACGGCCGCCACGAAATATGCTCCCATAAAAGAGCATGCCGACAGTGCCCGCGCCAATGAACAGCAGCGCCACCTCCGCCCTGGATATTACTGTGATGAGGAATGCGAGCACGGCGATCACCCATTGCAGCCAGTGCTCCATTCCAAGCTTCGACAGCCGCCAGCAGGAGTGGAGGATCAGCGCGATCACGACGGGG
>DATIQO010000019.1:0-19019 GCA_035470745.1 Sphingomicrobium sp.
GGCGATCACGCCTGAAGCGGCGTGGCTTGCCGTCAGCATCGATGAACGTTGGCAGCTCGAACAGTGGGGCTCTGACGCCGAGGCTGCGGCGGCGCTCGAGAATCGCCGCGTCCATTTCATGGCGGGCGCGCTGTTCCTGGAGCTGATCGATCGATGACCGCCGGTCAGGCGGCAAGGATCAGTGCTGCGGGCCGATCAGCTCGCGGATGAAATCGACGAGGCCGGTCTGCCTCACCCGCTTCGATCGCTCGGCGCTGACGATCGCGCGAACCCGCTCGAGGCAGGCGTCCATGTCGCGGTTGACCAGAACATATTCATATTCCGCCCAGTGATCGATTTCGTCAGCGGCCCGCTGCATGCGGTCGGCGATCACTTCCTCAGAGTCCTGGGCGCGCGCGTGCAGCCGATGTTCAAGCTCCTGCATCGAGGGCGGCAGCAGGAAGATTGTCACCAGATGTTCGCCAAAATCGGGCTCCAGCTGGCGCGCGCCCTGCCAGTCGATGTCGAACAGGATGTCGCGGCCTCGCCGTAGCGCCTGCTTCACCGGCGCCTTGGGGGTGCCGTAGCGATGGCCAAAGACGTGCGCCCATTCGACGAACTCGTTGGCGGCAAGCATTCGGTCGAACTCGGCATCATCGACGAAATGATAGTCGACGCCCTCGACCTCGCCCGGTCGCCGCGGGCGCGTCGTTGCCGAGACCGACATCGTCACCTCGCTGTCGGCCTCCAGCAACATTCGTGAGATAGTCGATTTTCCGGCGCCCGAGGGGGATGAGAGGACAATCAAGAGTCCGCGCCGTTCGCGAGTTCGGTGGTCCATGGCCGCTCTTGCTTCGGCTGAGCCGTGGCCGTCAAGCGACGATATGCTGCAGTGCACAAAATACCTATTGAATTGCTGCATCGCACCCTATATTGTGCACTGCAACAAGAAATTTGGAAGGAAAGTTCGATGACAGACGAAACCAAAGTTGAAGCGCAGGCTGCAGCCGAAGCTCCGGCCAAGGTCGCCGCGGCTGTCGCGGACACGGTCAAGGCAATCGCGCAGCAGAGCTCGAAGGTTCAAAAGAGCGAGCGAGCCAAGACGGTTCGCCGGGCCAGGCGCGAGGCTGTTGCCGAAAAGGCTAGTGCGAAGCGCACCGTTCGCAAGGTTCGTGCAACCACCCGCAAGACCCGTAGCGCAGCGCGCAAGATAAGCGCAGCCGCCCAGGAAAGGATTAAAACCGTGACCACCAACAATCTCTTCAACGGCTTCGAGGCCGTTCCCGCATTCGCGCCGTTCCAGACCCTCTTCGCCGACGCCAACGAGCGTAGCCAGGAGATGGTGAAGCGCAGCCAGAAGGTTGCCGAGGAGTTCGCCGATCTCGCTCGCGCAAACGTCGAGGCAGTCGTCGAGGCCGGCCGCGTCGCTGCTGAAGGCGCACGCTCGATAGGCCAGGAGGTCGTTGCTTCGAACCGCGATGGTGTCGAGCAAACGGCGGACGCGATTCGCTCGCTTGCCGAAGCTAAGTCGCCGACCGAATATCTCCAGCTTCAGAGCGAATTTGCGCGCGCGTCGTTCGACCGCGCCGTCGCCGAAGCCTCCAAGCTGACCGAATCGCTGGTGAAGCTCGCCGGCGAGGCGTTCCAGCCGCTTTCGAATCGCGCAACGGCCAATGCCGAGCGCTTCAACACGTTCGTTGCCTGACCCTCTCCCCTCCTAAGTCTAGGCAACGACCTCGGCGGTCGCTCCAAAAAGGGGCGACCGCCATTTTTTTATGCAATTGCTGCAAACTGCCGCCTTGCCGCGTTTCCGCGGACTGCCATATTTTAGAGTCTCATGAGTGAGCGTTTGATCAGGATGGCCAATGGGCCCGAGGACGACGGTCTCGACGATAGCGAGACCGGCGTTGCCACGCGCACGCGCCCCAGGACCAAGAAACCGTCCAACTACAAGGTGCTGATGCTGAACGACGACTATACTCCGATGGAGTTCGTCGTGCTCGTCCTTCAGCGTTTCTTCTCGATGGGCATCGAGGATGCGACGCGGGTGATGTTGCAGGTGCATCAGCAGGGTGTCGCAGTGTGCGGCATCTTCACCTACGAGGTCGCCGAGACCAAAGTTACGCAGGTCATCGATTTCGCGCGTGAAAATCAGCACCCGCTGCAGTGCACGCTGGAGAAGGCGTAACGCTCGCGATCCCACTTGGAGGAACCAAGCTGCCTGGGATGGTCCCTTAAGTTGCGACCCATCCCATGACAGAGACGCCCTAAGGATTGCAGCGCCGGCGACTCCCGCTAAAGCGCGCGAGTGGACAGCATCTGGATCAAGGGCGGGGCGAAGCTCGAAGGCGAAATTCCAATCAGCGGTGCAAAGAACGCTGCGCTGACGCTGATGCCCTGCGCGCTTCTCACCGAGCAGAAGCTCACGCTCAAGAATCTGCCGCGGCTCGCCGACGTCGATACCTTCAGCCACCTTCTGAACCAGCTTGGCGTATCGACTCATGTCGCCGGCGTGAAGAAGGGCGAAATCGGGCGTCGAATGACGTTGCAGGCGGACGATATCGTCTCGACGGTCGCGCCCTACGACATGGTTCGCAAGATGCGCGCCTCGGTTCTGGTGCTCGGGCCAATGCTTGCACGGATGGGCGAAGCGACGGTTTCATTGCCTGGCGGGTGCGCGATCGGCGACCGGCCGATCGACCTTCACCTGAAGGCGCTCGAATGCATGGGCGCCGAAATCGAGCTTGCGGCGGGCTATGTGAAGGCGAGTGCGCCCAAGGGCCGGCTCGCCGGCGGCGACTTCAGCTTTCCCGTTGTTTCCGTCGGAGCGACCGAGAATGCCGTCATGGCGGCAGTTCTCGGCAAGGGCCGCACCCAATTGTTCAATGCGGCGCGCGAGCCGGAGATCGTCGATCTTTGCAATTTGCTGGTTGCAATGGGGGCGAAGATCAAGGGCATCGGTTCCTCGCATCTCATCATCGACGGCGTCGAGGGCCTGAGCGGCTGCGAATATGAAGTGATGCCCGATCGGATCGAGGCGGGCAGCTACGCCTGCGCTGCGGGCATTACGGGCGGTTCGCTCGATCTCATCGGCGCACGCCCCGAGGACATGAGAGCAACGCTCAATGCGCTCGCGCACTGCGGCCTCATGATCGAGTTTCACAACCGCGGCATCAAAATCAGCGCGAACGGCGGGCTACGGCCGCTGGCGCTCTCCACTTCCCCATTCCCCGGCTTTGCAACCGACATGCAGGCCCAGTTCATGGCGATGCTGTGCCTCGCCGAAGGCGACAGCTTCCTTGAGGAAACCATCTTCGAGAACCGCTACATGCATGTGCCCGAGCTGAGACGCATGGGCGCGGACGTCGACATCCACGGCCGCTCGGCAATCGTCCACGGCGTCGACAGGCTGACCGGCGCAAGCGTCATGGCAACCGACCTGCGCGCATCAATGAGCCTCGTGCTTGCCGGGCTTGCCGCCGAGGGCGAGACCGAAGTGCTTCGCGTCTACCACCTCGATCGCGGTTATGAGCGGCTCGAGGATAAGCTCTCTGCAGTCGGCGCAACGATCGAGCGGCGTAGCGGCGGCTAGGATCGGTCGAGGAAATCCGAGATCCAGCTGGCTGCCTCGGGCAGTTCGTAGTCGTCGGACGAGTCGCCGATCACGACTTCAGCGACGCAATGGCCCTCGACTGGCGATTCAAGGAAACCGTTGAAGAGCCAGATCTCCCGCTCGCGGGCAAAATCGCGGTGACGTGCGCTCAGCGCATCGACCGAGCCTGGGAGGAGGAGATGGAATGCATTCACGTCCGGCGTGGCGGGCGTCAGCGCAAGCTTCGGGATCTTGTTCAAGAGCCGCGCCAGATCGCGCGCCCGCTCCACATAGATGCCCATCCGCGGGAGGTACCGGTCGAGACCGTCGAGATCGGAAATTGCGTAAGGGTAAGCCGTATAGAGATTGCCGCCATGGCGCGTCTTCCATACCGCGAGCGAGTGGACGAAAGACGCCTCCCCGGCAACGACTGCACCGCCAAGGCCGCCTAGCCCCTTGTAGAATGAAACATAGACGCTGTCGGCTAGGCCGGCGAGCTCCTCTGGACCAATCCCGTAGCCCGCCGCCGCTTCCCACAGGCGCGCTCCGTCGAGGTGGAGATGGATTGCGCGCTCGCGGCACCAGGATGAAATGGCTCCAAGCTCTTCGATCGCGGGCAAAAGATAGCCGGAACGCCGCAGCGGCAACTCGACGACGACGGCTGCAATGGGGTCGGTGATCGCATCGAGCTGCTTGGCGGTGAACGGCGCGTAGCGCCCGATCCGGATCGGATGAAGGTTATGGAGGCGCCAGAGCGCGTCCTCCTCGTCAAAATCGATGTGGCTCATCGGGTGGACGACGATGTTCGCTGCGCCCGCGCTGTCGGCGACCGCGCGAAGGACACTCATCTGCGCGATCATGCCCTTGATGAAGAACATCGCCGCAGGTTTTCCAAGAAGATCCGCGGTTCGGCTCTCGAGGAGATTGACGGCGCCGCCGGCACCGTAGAGGTCGGCGTCACATGCCAGGGCCGCGTGGTTCGCGAGCGCGCCGAGCGTTTCGCGGGGCGATCTGGGACGGTGCTGCGAGAGGCGGCGCTTGGCCTTGGCCTTGAGGTCATGGTCGGGATCGGTCATCGGCCTAGCGCCTAGGCAGGAGGGCGCTAGGCTGTCCAGCGGCCGCGTCTTGTTACGACAGGTCCTTTGCAAACCTGATGCTCGTCCGCTCATAACCAAGGTGCCGGTAGAAAGCGTGAGCCGCGGTGCGGCGATCGTTGCTGGTGACCTCGACCAGCTTGCAGCCGGCCTTGCGCATCCGTTCCTCGGCGGCTTCGACCAGCATGCGGCCAATTCCTCGGCCCTGCGCTTCCCTCGCAACGACGAGACTCGTGATCCGGCCGAACGGCGCTGGCCGCGAGATCACGATTCGCTTGCCGACGCCGCAGAGCCCGACGACCTTCCTGTCGATCGTCGCGACCAGCGGGGTTTCGCCGGTTCTCCTTAGCGCCTCCATGTTCTTGCGTACCTGCTTCTCATCGATCGGGTGGCCAAGGAAGCAGATGAGCTCGGCGATCATGGCGGCATCGCTTGGCCTTGCTTCACGAATCTCGGGCTTTGCAGGGGCCGTCTGCCGGGGCCGCCGAGCGAGCGGTTCGACGCGATCATTCGCTGCCGCTCGCACGTGTGTCTTCGCCGCGCGCCCATTTTGGGGCGCTGCGCCATCGAGCGAAGCACTCCAGTCCCTTGCGCCGAGCTTGAGGAGATATTGCTCGACCTCGTCGGGTTTGCCGGTCGGGCCTCTTGCATCCATCCCGAACACTGGCTTGCCTGCCTTGTCGGTAAGACCCACCTTGCCGAAACGATGCTTGGAGGGCGTGCGCACACGTGAGCGAACGAGCTTGAGGCCGCGGTTGCGCGCCGCTTCGGCGAGCTCGTCGAGACGGGGATCGCTCACAGCGAATCGGCCACCTTCAGGGCGAGGCCGACGAGACCGCCGACGATCGTCCCGTTTATTCTTATGTACTGGAGGTCGCGTCCGACTGCGGATTCGAGCCGCGCAGTCACGGTCCGAGCGTCCCAGCTACGGATCGTCTCGGACACCAGCTTGACGATCGAGCCGCCGTAGCTTGCAGCCATGCCGACGACGGCGCGCCGCGCGAACTGGTTGATCGCGGCGCGAATCCCGGGATCCTTTTCCAGCGTCCCGCCCATGGATTTGAGCACTTCGCCAAGCTTGCCCGCGAGCACCGCATCGGGATTGCGGGCAGCCTTGATGATGGCTTCGCGACCCTTCTGCCAGATGGTGTCGAGCCACAAGCTCACGGACTTGTTGTCGAGCAGCTGCTCCTTGATCGCCTCGACCCGTTCGCGGGTTTCGGGCCGCGTCTGCAGGTCGTTGGCGAGCTGCGCTAGCGCCTCCTCGACTTTGATGCGAACCGGATGAGCGGGATCGGTTGACATTTCGACAGTCAGCTTTCGCAACCCGTCGACGATCGCGTCGGCAAGCTTGGCATCGAGGCCCGCTAGCTTCAGCACCCAATTCGCCTTCTTGTGCACCATCTCGCGGATGAGCGGCTCATTGGCGTCGAGCGCCCGCGCCGTCCACCGGATCGCCGCTTCGAGCATGGGGACATGTCGCTCTTCGTTGATTGCAGAGGCCAGGGCGTGACCGAGGAGGGGAGATATCTCCGTTTTGCGCAGGCGCGCCGAAATGGCGCCCTTGACGATGCCACCGAGGCGTTCGTCGTCGAGACTTTCAAAAATATCCGCGATGAGGCGCGAAGCGCCGGCGCGGATCCGCGTTCCTTCGCCCGCGGGAGTCTGGAGGAAGCGGCCCGCGGCGGCCGCGACATCGAGCCGCTGCATGCGCCGCGCGACGACGCTCGGGATAAGGAAGTTCTCGCGGATGAAACTGGCAAGCGCCTCGCCGATCCGATCCTTGTTGCGCGGAATGATTGCCGTGTGCGGGATGGGAAGGCCGAGCGGGTGTCGGAAGAGCGCCGTCACCGCGAACCAGTCGGCAAGCCCGCCGACCATCGCGGCTTCCGCGAAGGCCTTCACGTAGATCAATGCTGGATAGCGCTGGTCGAGTGTCCTCGAGGCCGCGAACACGACGGCCATGACGACGAGAAGTCCAGTCGCGACCATCTTCATCCCCTGCGCTCCAGGTTGCGCCGGGTTGAAGCGGGACAGTGCGCCGTTCGTCATCGTCCTCATGCCGGCTCAATAGCTGAGCCGGCCGCGAGGTCCATTATTCCGCGGGAACGGGACGGCCCGTCTGGTGCGCGTCGCTGCCGACGAGGCGGTGGAACAGGCGCCCGATCCGCGACTCGATCGAGATTGCGATCGAGAAATAAGCGGGCACGAGAACCAGCGTCAGCAGCGTGGAGAAGATAAGTCCGCCAATGACGGTCATGCCCATCGGCGCGCGCCAGCTTGAGTCCCCCGTGATGGACAGCGCGATTGGAAGCATGCCGGCGACCATTGCAACCGTGGTCATCACGATCGGCTGGGCGCGCTTGTGGCCGGCTTCATGGATCGCCTCGTCCTTGGGCATCCCGTGGTTCATCATCTCGACCGCGAAGTCGACGAGCAGGATCGAGTTCTTCGCGACAATGCCGAACAGCATCAGGATACCGATCAGCACGGGCAGCGATACCGGCTGGCCGGCAATATGAAGGGCGATTGCGGCACCCAGCGGGGCGAGGATCAGCGAGCCCATGTTGACGAATGGCGCGAGGAACCGCCGGTAGAGCAGGACCAGCACCGCAAAGACCAGCAGCACACCGGACATCAGCGCCAGAACGAAATAATAGACCAGCTCGCCCTGCCACTTCTGGTCGCCCAAATTGAGCTTCTGGACCCCGAGCGGGAGGTGCTTGAGCGTCGGAAGCTCGTTGATCTTGGGCCAGACGTCGCCGCTGACCACGCCCGGAGCAAGATCTGCTCCGACCGCGGTGCGGCGGATCTGGTTGGTCCGCTCGATCGTGGTTGGACCTGAACCGAAGCCAATTTCAGCCACGGCCTTCAGCGGTACCGAGCCGCCGTTCGTGGTCGGGACCGGCAGGTTCTCGATCGTCGAGAGATCGCGGCGCGCATATTCCGATAGCGACACCGTGATCGGGATCTGGCGGTCGGACAGCGAGAATTTCGCGCTGTTCTGCTCGATGTCGCCAAGCGTCGCGATCCGGATCGTCTGGCTGAGCGCAGACGTCGTGACGCCAAGGTCGGCGGCAAGGTCGAAGCGCGGCTTAATCGTGATCTCGGGTTGCGGCATGCTTCCGCCGACCCGCGGTGCGCGGATGCCAGGGATCGTCTCCATTTCCTTGGCGATCTGATTGGCGACCGCGTTCAGCTTGTCCGGATCGTCTCCGCCCAAATAGAGCATGATATCGCGGGAATCGCCGCCGGGTCCGCCGCCATTCTGGCTCTGGAAGCTGACACGGGCATCGGGGATCGCGGCAAGCTCGGGAGCATGCGAGCGCTCAAATTCGGTGCTTGTCTTCGAGCGCTTCTTGTTGAGCACGACGTTGAGGTGCCCGTTGCCAACGTTGACGCGTTCGAACACATGCTCGACATCGCGATCGCGCTTTAAGATTGCCGCGACGCGGTCTTCGACAGCGCTCGTCTGCTCAAGCGTCGAGCCGGGCGGGAGCGTCACGTTGACGCGCGAAAAGTCGAGGTTGAGCGGCGGCTGGAACGTCATCGGCAGCGTCGCGAACAGGACGCCGCTAAGCGCCAGGGCGCCGAACCCGGCACCGACCATGTAGATACGGTGGTCGCGAAACAGCGACTTGATCCAGCCCCAGGCGCCGAGATGGGCCTCGCGATAGGCATGGGCCTTCGAGGTGTCGAGGCTCCAGTTCAACGTCTTGAGATAGAGATCCATCCATTTCCAGGCCGCGTGCGGCTGCTTGCCGTGCGAGCGGAGGAAATAAGCGGCAACCAGCGGCGTGATCATGCGGGCAACGAGCAAACTCATCAGCACCGAGATGACGACGGTAAAGCCGAAGGCCTTGAAGAACTGGCCCGAAATGCCCGGCATCAGCGCGACCGGCAGGAACACCGCGACGATTGCCATTGTCGTTGCGAGCACCGCAAGGCCGATTTCATCGGCGGCATCGAGCGCTGCCTGATAGGCGGACTTGCCCATTCGCATATGTCTGACGATGTTCTCGATTTCGACGATCGCGTCATCGACGAGAACGCCGGCGACGAGGCTCATCGCGAGCATGGAAAGACCGTTGAGCGTGATGCCGAGGCGATCCATGAAGAAGAAAGCCGGGATCGCCGAAAGCGGGATTGCAAGCGCCGAAATCGCCGTGGCGCGAATGTCGCGCAGGAAGAGCAGGACGACGAGGACGGCGAGGATCGCGCCCTCGATCAGGCCCTCCATCGCCGACTTGTACTGCGCCTTGGTGTAGTCGACCTGGTTGAAGATCTCGGAGAAGTGGACCTTGGGGTTCTCCGCCTCGATCTTCCTCAACTCCGCCCACGACTTGTCGTACGTGGTGACTTCGGAGGCTCCCTTTGCCCTTTGGACTTCGAAGCTGACGACCTGGCGGCCATCCTCCTTGGCAAGCGTGCGCTGCTCGGAATAGCTGTCCTTCACCTCGCCGAGGTCGGCGAGCCTGACGAAGCGGCCGCCCGGCAGCGCGATTTGCGTTTGCGAAAGATCGTACGCGTTATGCGCATTGCCGAGCACGCGAACGGACTGCTCCGAACCTGCGATCTCGGCGCGGCCGCCGGCAGCGTTGAGGTTGCTCTGCCTCAGCTGCTGGTTGACCTGCGAAGCCGTGATCCCCTGCGCCTGCAGCGCTGCCGGATCGAGGATGACGCGGATCGTGCGGTCGACGCCGCCGGTGCGGGTCACGGCGGCAACGCCGGGCACCGCGAGAAGCCGCTTGGTGATCGTGTTGTCGATGTACCAGCTGAGCTCCTCGAGGCTCATGTCGGTCGTCTCGGCGCCGACATAGAGGATCGGATCGCTGACGATATCGACACGGGTCACCTGCGGCTCGAGGATACCTTCGGGAAGGTTGCCGCGGATCTGCGCGATGGCGTTGCGAACATCGTTGACGGCGCGGTCGGTCGGCGTGCCGATCTGGAACTGGACGAACGTGGTGCTGTTGCCCTCGTTCACGGTGCTGTCGATCTCGTCGATCCCGTTGACGCCGCGAATCGCCGATTCGACGCGCTGCGTGACCTGCGTCTCCATCTCGTTCGGTGCAGCACCCGGCTGCGCTACGGAAACAATCGCCGCCGGGAAGTCGATGTCAGGGTTGTTGTTCACCTGCATTCCGGCGAACGCGATGACGCCCGCGAGCATCAGCCCGACGAACAGCACGATCGGTGGCACCGGGTTGCGGATGCACCAGGACGAGATATTGCGGAAATTCATGAACTTGACTGCTTTCCTGGAGCGTTACTGACCAGCCGCCTCGCGGGCCGGCTTCACCTTCTGCCCGGGGTTCAGGAAGGGACCTGCCGACAGGACGACCGCCTCGTTGCCCGAGAGGCCCGAAGCGATGGTCACGCCATTCTCGTCGACGTTGCCGATCTTGATGTTGCGACGCTCGATCTCGTGGCGACCGTTGACGATGTAGACATAATTGCCCTGCTCGTCGCTCAGCACCGCGCTTTGCGGAAGCATCGGCGCGGAGGTTTGCCCGGCAGTGATCTTCGCTTCGGCGAAGCCGCCCGGGCGGGTCGACATGTCGTAGGGGATTGCAATTCGAACCTCGCCCAGGCGCGATTGCGGATCGATCACCGGAGCAACCTGCCAGACGTTGCCGGTGATGCTGTGATCGGCTCCGACAGGGGTCACCTGCGCGGGCATCCCGACGTGAACGTAGGCAAGGTCCTGCTGCGCCAGCTGGGCCCGCATCTCCATCTCGCCGCCCTCGGCAAGCCGGAAGAGCGCGCCCGAGCCGGGGCTTACGATCTGGCCCAGCTCGACATTGCGGGCGAGAACGAGCCCGGCGGTCGGAGCGACAACATTGAGCTGGCCGATCTGCGCACGGGTTGCGCCGAGCTGCGCCTGCGCAACGCGAACCTGCGCGAATGCCGCATCGCGCGCGGCTCTCTTGGAATCGATCTCGGCCTTCGACACGAAACCACGGCCCTGCAGGGCGACGGCGCGGTCATAATTGGACTGGGCAAGCGCGGCATCGGCCTTGGCGGCCTCGACCTGCGCGGCGAGCTGCGCCGCCTGCTGCGCCTGGACGGAGCGGTCGATAACCGCGAGCACCTGGCCCGCCCTTACCCAGCTTCCGGCATCGACAAGGACGCGCACGACGCGCCCGCCCTGGCCGGCAATGCCGACCGGCTGATCGCGCCGGGCGCCAAGCGGCCCGCTGACGGCGACGACGCGTCCAACCTCGCTTCGGCCGGGGACCACCACCGTCACCGTCGGGATTTGCCCGGCAGCGCCGGAGGCGGCCTGCTGCGATTTGTGGCTGCCGATGCGTCCGGTGAGCACGGCAAGACCAATCACGAGAAGAGCAAGCGCCGCGATCGCGCCTATGATGACCATCCGCCGCCGCTGGCGTGAGCGGTCCACGACCACGAGCGTGTCGGAGGAATGGATCGAAGTTTCCCGGTTCATGCTATCCTGCCCAATGTGCCCCATTCGCGCGAATCCGCGGCGCTGATAAGGCAACTGTATTACCTTAATAAGTCACCGTGTGCAACAGACCGCGCCAATCCCCCGACCGCCACTGCTTTTCGACGAAGAGTGGCACTTGTTTGGCGAGCGCGCGTTGCTTCGCCCTAGCTGAAGGTTGCTCGGACGACGTAAAATTACAAGGGGAAGCGGGATGGAACATTACGGAATCATCGGCTGGATCGTGATTGGCGGCATTGCCGGTGCGATAGCGAAGTTCCTCATGCCCGGCCGGGACCCGGGCGGCTGCATCATCACCATTTTGCTCGGCATTGCCGGCGCCGTTCTTGCCGGTTGGCTCGGCCATGCGATCGGCTGGTACAAGACGGGCGAGGGCGCGGGATTCGTCGCCGCGATCGTTGGGGCCTTCATCCTCCTTCTCATCTACCGCCTGGTCGCTGGCCGCCGAGTTTAGCCTCAGGTGTGGACTTCCCGACGCTGTTCAGGAAACAGCCATGGGCCGCGGGCGAGCCTTGCGCCCGTGATTGGACAGCAAGGAAGTCAAAGCATGCGAAAAGCGCTTGTTGGAGTGCTGGTGTTGGGATCCCTCGGCTGGACCGTGCCGGCTGCGGCGCAGCAGGCGACGATCAGCCAGTCGATCGGCGGAACTCGGCTCGACGTGACGGCCACCGGCGAAGTGACGAGGGTCCCAGACGTTGCGGTCATTTCCGCTGGGGTCGTCACGCGTTCGCCGACTGCAACGGCGGCGATCCAGGAAGCGGCCGACCGGATGCAACGGGTGCTCGCGGCGCTCAAGCGCGCCGGCGTCCAGGAGCGCGACATCCAGACGGGCTCGATCAGCCTCAATCCTGAATATCGCTATCCCGACAATCAGGCGCCGCAGCTCACGGGCTACAATGCGTCCAACTCGCTGACGATCAAATTTCGCGACATTCGCAACTCGGGCAAGATCCTCGATGCGCTCGTCGCCGAGGGGGCAAACCAGATCAACGGACCCTCGTTGACGATCGACAAGCCCGAGGCTGCTCTCGATGAGGCGCGCGCCAACGCCATCGCGATCGGGCGTTCGCGTGCGGATCTCTATGCAAGGTCCCTTGGGCTGCGCGTGGTCCGGGTGGTCGCCGTATCTGAAAGCGGGGGCTACGCGCCGCCGCCGCCCTCACCGCCAATGCCTGTTATGGCGCGGATGGAAGCTGCTTCAACGAGGATCGAGCCTGGCGAGCAGAAGCTGCAGGTCAACGTCGCGATGACCTTCGAGCTTCAGTAAAAAGAAGGCCGCGCGGCGGATGCCGCGCGGCCCATTGAGCATATTTGACGTCTGTTTACCGAACCGTCCAGCGCCGGATCAGATTCACGATCGCGAGCAGGATGATGGCGCCGATCAACGAATAGAGAAAGGTCTCGATCGTGATCCCGCTGTTGATGCTTCCGCCGAACAAAAGGCCTGAGATGACCGCGCCGACGATGCCCACAACGATGTTGAGGATAATGCCCTGCTGAGCATCCGTGCGCATAATCAGGCTCGCTAGCCAGCCGCAGATACCACCGACGATCAGCCAGATGATAATACCCATGAGCTTTCCCTCCTGTTGTCGGGTCGCCGCAGGGCATGCGGCGCCCGTTCCGGCACCACAGACGCGTGATGCGCGCCAGTTGTTCCGGAATCGGATCAATCTGTCCAGTTTTTCAGCCAGACAGGCGCGGGAAAACTTGATCGATATTGCGGCGTAACGACGCCGCGGCGCGTCAATAGCGCTGCTGCTTTTCGTATTGGTCGCGATATTGCTTGATGCGCGTGACACGCAGGCCCGGCATGCCGCTGCGATCCACCGCGCGCTGCCAGCTCGTAAATTCTTCGAGGCTCAGCGTGTAACGCTTGCAGGCTTCGTCGACACTGAGGAGCCCGCCGGCGACGGCCGCTACCACTTCGGCCTTGCGCCGAACGACCCACCGCGTGGTGTTGACCGGCGGCAATGAATCGAGCGTCAGCGGCTCGCCGAGCGGTCCGATGACCTGGGCCGGACGAATCTTCTGGTTCTCGAGCATCTTCCGTTACACCTGCTTAATCATTGCCACTGCGTCCTGGTTTATTCCGTGCGCTTAAAAAGATTCTGAAACGCGCTGGTTAACTCGACGGTTAGTCCGCTTTACGCTCCTTTAACCCTGACTCATCCTCGGCGAACGTTCCGCCGAGCAGCTTCAATGCGTCCTTCCACCCGTCACTTCCGGAGAGGTAACAGGCAATCGCGTCCTGCCTCGATCGCTCGGAATCGGCGCTCGAGGAGAGCAGGGCGAGCAGGTCGTCGAGACTGAGCGGTGCTTCCGCATCCGCGCGAAAGTCCCTCTCGTAGCGCGCCAATCCTGACCCCTCTCGTTCGCCATTCCTTTGACCCGTCTAGTCGGGAGGAGTGAAATTCGGGTAAAGAGCGGGCCAAGAGATTTCCGATGTCCATCGATTTTCAGCTCGGCCGCCGTTCGGGTGAGGCAAGGATCGTCGTCGCCATGTCGGGCGGCGTCGACAGCTCGGTCACGGCAGCGCTCGCCGCGCAAACGGGCGCCGAGGTGATCGGTGTCACCCTCCAGCTCTACGATCATGGCGAAGCCGTCCGGCGCTCGGGCGCCTGCTGCGCAGGCCAGGATATTTACGATGCCAAGCAGGTCGCCGACCGCCTCGGGATCGCGCATTACGTCCTCGATTATGAAAGTCGCTTTCGCGAAGGGGTCATCGATCGCTTCATCGACGAATATGCGCGCGGTCGGACGCCGGTGCCCTGCGCCAGTTGCAACCAGGGCGTGAAGTTCGTCGATCTGGTTGCATTTGCGCGGGAGCTTGGAGCCGATTGCCTCGCGACCGGCCATTATGTGCGCCGCCTCGTCAATGGCGGACGCGTCGAGCTCCACAAGGGCGCCGATACCCGCCGGGACCAGAGCTATTTCCTCTACGGCACGACTCGCGAACAGCTCGACTTCCTGCGCTTCCCGCTGGGCGATCTTCCGAAGGACGAAGTCCGGCGCATCGCGGCGGAAGTTGGACTTGAGGTCGCAGCCAAGCCCGACAGCCAGGACATCTGCTTCGTTCCGGACGGCGATTATGCCGGACTTGTGAAGCGCCTGAGGCCAGAGACGGAAGCGCCCGGCGAGATCGTCGATCTCGAAGGGCGAGTCCTTGGCCGTCATCGCGGCGTCGTTCATTTCACCGTCGGCCAGCGCCGCGGGATCGAAGTCGGCGGGCAAAAGGAGCCCCTGTACGTGCTCCGAATCGAGCCTGAAGCCGCGCGGATCGTGGTTGGTCCCCGCCGCGCGCTGGCCGTAGAGGCGATGCGCGTCGCGGACTGGAACTGGCTCGGCGAAGAGCAGCGCGACATCAGCGTCAAGGTTCGTTCGCTGGCGCCGCCCGTCGCAGCCGAACTTAGCGGCGAATGGATTCGCTTTCGCGATGCGGAATATGGGGTCGCGCCGGGACAGGCAGCGGTTGTTTATGACGGCACTCGCCTGCTCGGTGGCGGATGGATCGCCGAAACGGTCGCGGCCATGCAGAGCTTAGTGGATGCCGCTGCCGCATAGCGCGGGCATCCTCCTCTTCCGCAAGCGGGCCGGCGAAACCGAAGTCCTGCTGATCAAGCCCGGTGGCCCTTTCTGGCGCAACCGGGACGTCGGCGCCTGGATGATCCCGAAGGGGGCAGTGGAACCGGGTGAGACAGCGGCAGAAGCGGCGCTGCGCGAATTTGAGGAAGAGACCGGCACCCGCCTGTCGGAAGCGCCCTTCCGTCTGGCAAACATCCGCCAGGCCGGCGGAAAGCATGTTGAGGCGTTCGCGCTCGAGGGCGATCTTGATCCCAAGACTCTCGTATCCAATGAATTTGAGCTGGAGTGGCCGCCGCGAAGCGGACGTCGCGCGCGCTTCCCCGAAGCTGTGGAAGCGCGCTGGATGACATTTGCGCAGGCGCGAGCGATGATGCTTCAAAGCCAGCTCGCGCTGCTCGATGCACTCGAAGAAAAGCTCAAGGGATGAACTGATGTTCGTGTTGCTTGCTGCCCTTGCCGCCCAGGCCGCCGGTCTGCCGGCGCAGGCTTGGCCGACCCGCGAGGCCGAGGTCATCCTCAAGGACTTTCATTTCCGCGATGGCGAGAGCCTCGGGCAGCTTCGCATGCACTACACGACGCTTGGCCAGCCGCACCGCAATGCGTCCGGCGAGATCGATAATGCAGTCATGGTGCTCCACGGCACTGGCGGCGACGGCAAGCAGTTCCTGCGGCCGCAGTTCGCCGGCGAACTCTACGGTCCCGGCCAGCCGCTCGATATTCGGAAATATTGGATCATCCTCCCCGACAACATCGGTCACGGCAAATCATCGAAGCCGTCCGACGGCCTTCGGATGAAGTTTCCAAGATATGATTATGACGACATGGTCGAGGCCCAGCATCGCTTGCTCGTCGAGGGGCTCGGGATCCGCCACCTGCGGCTGATCATGGGGACGTCCATGGGCTGCATGCACAGCTTCATCTGGGGCGAGACCTACCCGCGGTTCGCGAGCGCGCTCATGCCTCTTGCCTGCGAGCCGATCGAGATTGCGGGTCTCAATCGCGGCTGGCGCCAGCTGCTGATCGACGGGATCGAGAAGGATCCGGCATGGGCCGGCGGCAATTACACGAAAGAGCCGGAGCAGGGACTGCGAACCGCCGCGTCGATCCTCGTCATCGCCGGAGGGGCGCCGCTCTATCTTCAGAACAAATATCCGCGCAGGGACCTCGCCAGCGCTTTTGCCGAGGAGGGCGTCGCGCGCGAACTCGCCGACATGGACGCGAACGACACCATCTATCAGTTCGATTCATCGCGAACCTATGATCCCTGGCCCGCCCTTGAGAAGATCACTGCTCCCCTGACATGGGTGAACTCTGCCGACGACTTCATCAATCCGCGCAATCTTCCAATCCCGCGGCAGGCGATCAGGCGGATGAAGAACGCCCGCTTCCGTCTCATTCCTGAAACGGCCGCGACGCACGGTCACGGCACTCATAGCTGGGCCTCGTTCTGGAAGGCGGATCTTATCGAGCTTCTTGCGCGCTCGGCACCAGGTCGTGCGCAGAAACGTGGTTCATCGTGATCAGCCACCGACCCTGAACCTTGCGGAACAGGCGGGTGTTCACCCCTTCCGTCACGCGTGAGCCTCGCTCCAGACGGTATTGACCCACCAGCATTGCCGCATCGGGCGCGAGCAGATCGATCTTCATGTTATAGAAGTGCAGCCGCCCGCGCCGCTCAGGTGAGCCGCCATAGTCGCGGATATAATGGTCGAGCGTTCCTTGCCAGCCGTCCTTGAAAGCGCCGTCTGAGATGAACACGACGTCGGGATTCTTGAACCCGGCCATATATCCCCGGAAATCGCCGCGGTTCCAGGCATGCTCCATCCGCTCGACCACCGACAGGATTGCCCTTCGGTCCGACGTTGGGCTTGCGTGAGCGGCGCCCGCCACCAGGAGAAAAGCGAGGGCGAGAAGCTTCATGGCTGAAATTGGCCGACGATGACCGTGTGACATCGGCCGCCGATGAGCACACGGCCAGCTTCAAGCTTGCAATGCAGAACTCCGGTTCGCGTGCTGGCCTGGAGCGCGACGAATTGATTGCGCCCGAGGCGCTCCGCCCAATAGGGCGCCAGTGCCGCATGGGCCGAACCCGTGACCGGGTCCTCGTCGATTCCAAGATAGGGCACGAAGACGCGGCTTACGATGTCGTAATCCTTCCCTCGCGCGGTCACCACGGCCATGCGACTGATGTTCCTGAGCGCTGCAAAGTCGGGCGCGAGCGCACGTACTGCATTTTCGTTCGCGACCTCGATGATTGCCGCGTCATTATAGCCGTCGGCGAGCCACACGGGACTGTCCGGCAAGCCGAGAGCCTCGCACAGTTGCTGGTCGCTGACCTGGCCGAGCTTGGCAGCGCGCATGTCGAGTTCGAGGAGATCGTCGCGGCGGCTGACCGTGAGTATGCCAGCCTTGCGCGTCGCGAAACGGACTGGATCGCGGTGGATGAGGACATGACCAGCGGCAAGCGTCGCATGGCCGCACAATTCGACCTCGCTTGTCGGCGTGAACCAGCGCAAGTCGTAATCCGCGTCGTCGCGCTCGCTCCGCACGGTGAAGGCGGTTTCACTGAGATTATTTTCGGCGGCGATCGCCTGCATGAGTTCGTCGTCCAGCCAGCGATCGAGCGGCAGGACTGCGGCGGGATTACCGATCAGCGGCCGCTCGGCAAAGGCGTCGACTTGGAAGAATGGAATGGTCGTCAAGGCGTGCACTCCGTTATCTCCTGCGAGAGGAGGGTCTCGCGGTCGGTCTGCCCCTCTGGATCCACGTGGATGAGGATTTCGGTTCCCGGAAAGCGGCGCTGAAGCTCTTCCTCGACGGCATCGAGGCGGTCATGCGCCTGCTGGACCGTCCAATTGCCTGGGACCCAGACGTGGAACTGGACGAAGCGCATCGTACCGCTCTTGCGCGTCCTGAGGTCGTGGAGACCCTTAAGCTCCGGAAAATCAGCAGCAGCGGCGATGAACCGACGCCGTTCGTCTTCGGGCCACTCCCGGTCCATCAGCTGGTGGACGGCTTCGCCAGAGGCACGCCACGCGCCCCACAGCAGCCATAGGGCAATGCCGATTCCGAAAATGGCGTCCGAGCCCGACAGGTGCAGCGCCTGGTCGAGCAGCAGAGCGACGATGACCGACCCGTTGAGGAAAAGGTCTGACTTATAATGGACATTGTCGGTCTTGATCGCGACCGAGCCTGTCCGTTCGATGACCTTGCGCTGATACCAAAGCAAAGCAAAAGTGAAGACGATCGCGACGAATGACACGGCAAGGCCGGTGTCCATGGCTTGCGTTTGAGCGCCATTGACCAACCTGTCCGTGGCGCGCCAGCAGATGCCGACCGCGGAAATGCCGATGAGCGAGACCTGGGCAAGCGCGACAAGTGCTTCCGCCTTCCCGTGACCGAAGCGATGCTCGTGATCGGCGGGCTGGGCCGCAATGCGAACGCCGACGAGCGTCGTCAGGCTGGCGATCACGTCAAGCGCGGTATCGGCGAGCGATCCGAGCATGGCGGTCGAATTGGTTGTGTAGGCGGCCCAGGATTTCGCGACGAGAAGGACGAGTGCAAGACTGACGCTCGCCAGGGCTGCCCGGGTCGAGTGCACCGAATGCTCGGCAGCGACCTTGGCCGTCGTCACGGGTAAAGCAGTCCCTCGGACCAGCCGCCGTTCTGCCGCGTGAACAGCCGCCGCTCGTGGAGCCGGTGCGGACGGTCGGTCCAGAACTCGATCCGCTCAGGGATCAAGCGATAGCCGCCCCAGTGCGGCGGTCGCGGCACGTCCATTCCTTCAAATCGGTCCTCCGCCTCGCTGAACCGTCGCTCAAACGTCGCCCGCTGATCGAGCGGGCGAGACTGGTCCGATGCCCACGCGCCGAGCTTCGAATCGCGCGAACGGCTTGCAAAATAAGCGTCGGCCTCGGCCGAGGAAACGCGCTCGACGGCGCCTTCGACGCGCACTTGGCGCCGCAGGGATTTCCAGTGGAAGAGCAAGGCGGCGCGCCCGTTCTCGCTGAGCTGCTCGCCCTTTGCGCTCTCTTCGTTCGTATAGAAGATGAACCCTTGCGTGCCGTGGTCCTTCAGCAGAACCATGCGAACGTGGGGCTGGCCATCCTTGCCAGCGGTCGCGAGCGCCATTGCATTGGGATCGTTCGGCTCGCTTTCGCGCGCAAAAGCAAACCACTCGTCGAATAGCTGAAACGGATCGGTGCTCATCTCGCGTTGGCCTTAGGCTTGGCCTTGGCGCAACGGCAACCCATCTGGTCAGCAGGGAAGTGTTACGGCATGGGAGGACAATGGCACTCGA
>DATIQO010000020.1:0-4483 GCA_035470745.1 Sphingomicrobium sp.
CGGCCGAGCCCGGGAAGGGGTCCCAGGCGGTCACGTTCGAATCATAGACGCTCCCGACCTGGCCCGTGCTGCGACGGATCTCGCGCAGGTACGTGCCGATGTCGACGCGGCCGTTGAGCCGGCGGACGAGGACGGGATCGAGACCCGTGAGCTCGGCGACGCGGGCGGAGAGGCGATCCGTCGCGGCCTGGTCCGACGTTCCGGCAATGAAGTCGGTCACGAACTGCGTGCGGGTGTAATTCTCGACGTCGGCCATGCGCGCGGGCGACAGCTGGCCTTCGCGTTCCAGGTGGCCGGCTGCCATCGCCGGCAGGTCGATCATCCAGGGCAGTGGGGAAAGGGCGGTTTCCTCGCCCGTCGCTGCGGGATCGAGATAGGGCGAAACCATGACGATGCCCGAAACGCCGACACCCATGCGGGCCTGTAGGTTGTAGGCAAGCTTCGGCACGCGAAAGCCGCCATAGCTTTCACCGATCAGATATTTGCGGCTGGTGAGGCGGCCGTTCTTGACCAGCCAGTCGTAAACGACCCGGCTGAGATAATCGATGTCCGACTTGGAATCGTAGAAATCCTTCTTGGCCGCATCTGCATCCTCGAGGCTGCGCGAGAATCCGGTCCCGATCGGATCGATGAAGACGAGATCGGTGAAGCCGAGCCAGCTGTTGGGATTGTCGTGGAGGACTGCGGGGTCGGAGGGGCTGTCGCCCTGGACCCCGAAATTCACCTTCTTCGGCCCGATCGCGCCCATGTTGAGAAAGACCGACGAGGCGCCGGGTCCACCGTTGAAGGCGAAGGTCACCGGTCGCGCATAGCCGCGCGATGGAACCGTATAGGCGGTATAGACGACCTGGCCGATGGTTGTGCCCTTGTCGTCCCTGACGTCGATATGTCCGACCGTCGCGGTGTAGCGAAGCTCGTGCCCGTCTAGGTTGATCGATTGCGGCACCGACTTGTCGGGAGACATCGGCGGAAGCTCGATCTTTGGCTCATGCTTGGCCGAAGCATCCTCGGCAAGGGCCGGCGTTGAACCAAGCAGGAAAGCGGCGGCGAGGGAAATTGACGTAAGAAAACGGCGCATCATAGCCCCATGAGATGTGATGCGCCGTTCTTAGGTCGTTCGTCCGCCCCGGCAAGCCGGGCTCCCTCGCTTGCAGACGAGGAAAGCTCCTTAGTCGAAGAGCTTGGCGAAGCGGCGCTTCTCGCGATTGCGCCAGGCGCCGCGGTGCCAGGCGTCGCTGGCAAGCAGCGGAAGGACGCTGGTCGCCTCGGCGAAGACCATCTGCTCCATCGCGGTCGAGACCTTGCCCCAACTCGCCGCCTCCTGGAGCGTCGAGGAGGAACAGGCGCCGTCGCGCACGTCGGCAACGGTGATCTGCACGGCATATTTGTGCACTTCGACATCCTCGTGCCCGAGGATCTCTGCGCAAACGACGGTGTCCTGCGTGAAGTTCTTCGGAACGCCGCCGCCGATCATCAGGAGGCCGGTGGTGCCGGCCTTGATCTTGATGTCGGTAAGCTCGCGAAAGTCGGCGATGCTGTCGAGCGTCATATAATGTCCGCCGCGCTTCATCGCGTCGACCTGGTGCTTGACGAGCCCGAAGCCGGCCGAGCTGTCGGTGAACGCCGGGCAGAAGATCGGCACGTCATGCTCGTAGGCGAGCTGGACCAGGCTTCCCTGCTTCTTGGCATTGCCCATGCTCAGCCATTTGCCCATCTCGCGGATGAAGGCGCGGCTGCTGTACGCCCGCGGCTCGAGGCTGTCGGCGATCTCGCCGATCGTGTGGTCGCAGTCCTGCAGCTGCTGCTCGTCGATATAGGTGTCGTAGATGCGGTCGATGTAGAGCGAGCGCAGGGTATCATCATCAGGGATTTCATTGGCTTGGTAATGTTTGTGACCAAGCGCTTCGAAGAAATCCATGTCGACGATGGTAGCGCCGGTCGCAACGATGGCATCGACCATGTTGGAGCGGACGAGCTCGGAATAAAGATCCATGCAACCGCCGGCGGAGGTCGATCCGGCAACGACCAGGATGATCGAGCAGTCCGGGTCCTCGAGCATCGTGTTGTAGATCATGGTCGCGCGGGCAAGATCGCGGCTCGTGAAGCTCATGTGGCCCATCGCATCGACGATCGGCCTGGCGTCGAACTTGGTGATGTCGATATGCTCGATCGGGGTCGACAGCAGCTCGGCCTTGCGGGTGTCGTTGATGCGGTCCGTGTCCTGAACCTTGTTGAGCGTGTCAGCTTCCATTTCATGCTCCAATAGGTGCCTCTCCCCTCGGGAGAATCGGCTTGTTCACAAGGGCATGTCGTTTCGCGTGGGGGACAGCCTCACCCCGAAAAGCGCTTGTGCGCTTAACTCCCCTCCCGCCGCGGCGGAAGGGGAGAAGAGCTTAAAGCTTCACGACGTTGGTGAGCGCCGGAGCGCTTGCGCCGTAGAGGCTCGCCATGGGTTCGTCGTCGACGATCGCCGAATCGACCGCACCAAAGCCGTTGAAATGGGTCCGCATCGCGCACCCGTAGGCACCGAGCATGCCGACCTCGATATAGTCGCCTGGACCAACGTCGGCGGGAAGCTCGAACGGTCCAGCCATGCGGTCGAGATCATCGCAGGTGGGGCCGTAGAAGCTGAACTCCATCGGCCGCACGCACGACTGCTCGTCGCGCACCAGGCGGACCGGGTAGCGCCAGCCGATATGCGCTGCATCGAACAGGGCGCCATAGGCGCCGTCGTTGATGTAGAGCTCGTCGCCGCGGCGTTTCTCGACGCGCACGAGGACGCTTGCATATTCTGCGCAAAGGGCGCGCCCGGGCTCGCACCAGAGCTCGGCCGAATAGCTGATCGGCAGTGCTTCGAACGCCTGGTGGATGACCGAGAAATAGGTTTCGAGCGGCGGCGGCTCCATGCCCGGATAGGACGAGGGAAAACCCCCGCCGACATCGACGATATCGACCGTGACGGCGGCATCGACGATCGCGGTGCGCACGCGCGCCATGGCTTCGGCGAATGCTGCCGCGGTCATCGCCTGGCTGCCGACGTGGAAGCAGATGCCAAGCGCATCGGCGGCCTGGCGGGCAGCGATGAGAAGGCTGCTCACTTCAGCTGGATCGGCGCCGAACTTGGAGGCGAGGCTGAGCTTTGCGTGATCCGAGCTGACCCGGATCCTGACGAGGAGGTTGAGGTCGCTCGCGGGGACGCCATCGCTCGACGTGGCGCGAACGATCTTGTCGAGTTCCTCGACCGTATCGAGGCTGAAGGTCTTCACCTCGTGCTCGAAATAAGCCTCGGCGATGGCCTCCTCGGCCTTCACCGGGTGCATGAAGCAGAGCGTGGCGCCCGGCAGCGTGTCGTGGACGAGCCGGACTTCGGCGATCGAGGCGACGTCATAATGCGTCACGCCGGCATCCCAGAGGAGCCGGAGCAGGTCGGGCGACGGGTTTGCCTTGACTGCATAGAGCGAGCGGCCCGGGAACTTCTCGACGAAGAATCGGGCAGCGCGCCGCGCAGCGTGCGGACGCAGAAGAGTAACCGGCTGGACCGGACGGCTCTTGGCGATAGCGGCAGCCCCCCGGCTGCCGGTTGGGGCGGCGGCTAGCCCCAGCGCGCGATGATGCTTGTGCAACTCAAGGGACCTCCAACGGGTACGTTCGACAAAGAGCTGCCTTGCGGTTGGAAGTCCCATGGGGCAGCGGGGGCGCGATATATGGGCGGGGTTGATGGCTGTAAAGATTATTTGGCCAAAGACTCGGGATTTGACCGTCGTATGTCGCTGTTCTGCAACGTCTAATCGAAAGGGTGAATTATCAACCAGTTAGCTCATAGCTCTGAAGTCGCGCCCAGTGATGTCATCGAGGCCGCGGAGCGAATTGGCGATCTTGTTCAAAGGACGCCCTTGATCGAGAGCGAGGTCTCAGGCTCCCGAATCTGGCTCAAATGCGAATGCCTGCAGACCGGCGGCGCCTTCAAGCTGCGGGGCGCGACGAACCGTCTCCTCCAGCTGACGCCCGAGCAGCGCGAACGAGGCGTCGTTGCCTTTTCCTCGGGCAATCATGCGCGCGGCGTGGCGATTGCCGCCCGGCGCCTCGGCATGCGCGCGCTCATCGTGATGCCTTCTGATGCGCCGCAGGTGAAAGTGGACGGAACGAGGGGCGAAGGCGCGGAAATCATCTTCTACGACCGGCGCCGCGACAGTCGCGAAGAAATCGCCGCCAAGATATCGGAGGAGACCGGCGCAACGGTCGTTCCAAGCTTCGATGATCCTGCCATCGTTGCCGGGCAGGGCACGGCGGGCCTCGAGATCGTCGAACAACTTGGAAAGCAGCCTGCGCGGGTCATCGTGCCATGCGGCGGGGGAGGACTTGCATCGGGGATCGCCCTTGCGGTGCCGGAGGCGCAAATCGTGATCGTCGAGCCAATGGGCTGGGACGACATGGCGCGTTCGCTCGAGGCTGGAGAGATCGTGCCGGTTGCCGCCGACGCGCC
>DATIQO010000021.1:0-19049 GCA_035470745.1 Sphingomicrobium sp.
AGCGTCTTCAGCTCCTCGTCGAACGTCTCCACGGGCTTGGATATCTGCCGGAGGACAGGTTCGGGGGTCTCATAGATGCGGCGAATGGCCATGAGTTGGGATTTAGGTCCTGTTTGCAGTGGGTTCAAGCAATCGGCCGGCGGGCGCGAAGCGCCTGGGCAAGCGTGCCTTCGTCAAGATAGTCGAGCTCGCCGCCGACTGGAAGTCCGTGCGCCAACTGGCTGAGACGGATCGGAAATCCCTCGAGGCGCTCGGCGAGATAATGCGCGGTCGTCTGTCCTTCGAGCGTCGCGTTCATTGCCAGCACGACCTCGTCGATCCCGCCTTGCGAGATCCGCCGGACGAGCTGGTCGATGCTGAGGTCCTGCGGTCCGACGCCTTCGAGCGCCGACAAGCGGCCGCCGAGAACATGGTAACGCCCGGGAAAGAGACGGGCCCGGTCCAATGCCCACAGGTCCGCGACCTCCTCGACGACGCACAACATCTTCTCGTCCCGGCGCGGGTCCCTGCAGATCGAGCACGGGTCGGACGTATCGACATTGCCGCAAATCGAGCAGGTCGAGAGATTGTTCGCGACATTCTGGAGCGCGGCGAGGAGCGGCTGGAGCGCGGTTTCGCGCTTCTTCATGAGGTGCAGCACGGCGCGCCGGGCCGACCGCGGCCCGAGGCCCGGCAGTCGAGCCAGAGCCTGGCTCAGCGCTTCGATCTCCTGTGACGCCATGATTGCGCACTCCTTGACCGCGCTTGCACTGCCCCGCAAGTGCGGGAGCGATGCGCATCGTTTTCATGGGATCGCCCGAATTTGCCGTACCCAGCCTCAACGCGCTGGTCGAGGCCGGCCACGAGGTCGTCGCAGTCTATGCCCAGCCTCCGCGACCGGCGGGTCGCGGCAAGGCGCCGCGCCGGACGGCAGTGCACGAACGGGCCGAGGAGCTGGGCATAAGGGTGCGGACCCCCCGGACATTGCGCGATGCCGAGATGCAAAGCGAATTTCGTGCGCTGGATACGGACCTTGCCGTCGTTGCCGCCTACGGCCTCATTCTCCCGAAACCGATCCTCGATGCGCCGAAGGGCGGCTGCGTCAACGTCCACGCATCGCTTCTCCCGCGCTGGCGCGGCGCAGCGCCCATCCAGCGGGCGATCCTCGCTGGCGACGAGATCAGCGGAGTGACCATCATGCGGATGGACGAGGGCCTCGACACCGGTCCGATATTGCTCAAGAAAGAGCTCGAAATTCGTGGAAAGAATGCAGGGCAAGTCACGAAGGAGCTTGCAGAACTTGGCGCACGGGCGCTCGTTCAGTGGCTCGAGCAGCAAAGCAAGCCCGAGCCGCAGCCCGAGCACGGCGCAACCTATGCGTCGAAGGTGGACAAGGCCGAGGCGCGGATCGACTGGAAGGCGACGGCCGAGGAAGTCGAGCGGCAGGTCCTTGCCTTCAACCCGGTGCCCGGCGCCTGGTTCGAGGTCGGCGGCGAGCGTTTAAAGCTGCTCGAAGCCGCGGCGGCCGATGATGGCTCGGGTCGGCCGGGGGAAGTACTCGACGATTGCCTGACCATTGCCTGCGGCTCGGGATCGATCCGGCCGACAAGGGTTCAGCGCGCCGGACGCGGAGCGATGGCGCCCGGCGAGCTGCTGCGCGGCTTTCCGGTTCCAAGAGGCACGGTCCTTCAGTGACGCGCTGGCGGCTCACGATCGAATATGATGGCGGCCCCTTCATGGGCTGGCAGCGACAGGAGCATGGGCCATCGGTCCAGCAGGCGCTCGAGGATTCGCTGGGACGGATGACGGGCGAGAAGGCGGTGTTCACGGCAGCCGGCCGCACCGACGCGGGAGTGCATGCCCTCGCGATGAGCGCGCATGTCGATATTGCGCGCGCGCTCACGGCCCATCGCCTGCGCGAAGGCCTCAACGCACTGGTGCGACCTCACCCGATCTCGGTCCTTGAAGTGGATGAGGTCGCAGGCGACTGGCACGCGCGCTTCTCCTGTCTTGGCCGGCGCTATCGCTATCGCATCCTCAGCCGGCGCGCCCCGCCGGCGCTCGAGCTCGGCCGCGTCTGGCACATCCCCGTCGAGCTCGACGTGGCGGCGATGCGCGAAGGCGCAGCACATCTCGTTGGACGTCATGACTTCACGACCTTTCGCTCGGCGCACTGCCAGTCCGAAAGCCCGGTGAAGACGCTCGATGGCCTCGAAGTGGCGAGGGTCGGCGACGAGATCCACGTCTCAGCTGCCGCACGAAGCTTCCTTCATCACCAGGTACGCTCAATGGTCGGCTGCCTTGCCCTCGTCGGACGGGGTCAATGGCAGCCTGTCGACATCCGCAAGGCGCTGGAGGCGCGAGACCGCGCGGCGCTCGGCTTCAATGCGCCGCCGCACGGGCTCTATTTCGTCGAGGCGATCTATCCCGAAACGGCGGCCAAGGGCTGATCGAGCCGGACGTCCAACTGGCGGGTCTGGGGCTCCGGCATCGACCGACCGCTATTCGGCGGCGAGCGCCTCGAACTCCTCGGCGGCAAGATATTTCTCGGCATCGAGCGCAGCCATGCATCCGGTGCCCGCGGCGGTCACGGCCTGGCGGTAGATCTTGTCCATCACGTCGCCGCACGCAAAAACGCCCGGCACGTTGGTCCTCGTGGTGCCGGCCTCGACAAGGATGTAACCGTCATCGTCAAGGTCCAGCTGCCCCTTGAACAAGTCGGTCGCCGGATGGTGGCCGATGGCAACGAATGCGCCTTCGACCTCGAGCCGGCTGATTTCGCCGGTCCGCCTGTTGCGGATGTCGAGGCCCACAAGCGCCTCGGGATCGCCGCCGCCGACGAACTCCACGACTTCGCTGTCCCACACGATGTTGACGTGCGGATTGGCGAACAGCCGGTCCTGGAGGATCTTCTCGGCACGAAGCGAATCGCGGCGATGGACGAGGGTGACGTCATGGCTGTGGTTGGTGAGATAGAGCGCTTCCTCGACGGCAGTATTGCCGCCGCCGATGACCGCGACCTTCTTGCCGCGGTAGAAGAAGCCGTCGCACGTCGCGCAAGCGGAGGCGCCCCTGCCCTTCATATGCTCTTCTGACGGGAGCCCGAGCCATTTTGCCTGCGCCCCGGTCGCAATCACCAGTGCATCGGCGAAATATTGCGTACCGCTGTCGCCCGTCAGCCGAAACGGCCGGCGGGAGAGATCGACGCTGCTGATATGATCCCAGACGATCTTTGTGCCGACATGCTCGGCCTGCGCCTGCATCTCTTCCATCAGCCACGGGCCTTGGATGACCTCGCGAAATCCGGGGTAATTTTCGACGTCGGTCGTGGTCGTCAGCTGCCCACCGGGCTGGATTCCCTGAATGACGATCGGCGACAGGCCGGCACGGGCCGCATAGATAGCTGCGGTAAGTCCGGCCGGCCCGGAGCCGAGCACGGCTACGCGCGTCGAGATACTGTTGGTCATTGGCCGCATTTAGGGGCGCTTTTGGCGCCCCGCAACGGCGAGAAGATCGTGTTTAGACCGCTCTGCGGCCGGCGACGAAATTCCAGATCAGCACGATGATGCCGATGATCAGCAGGAGGTGGATGAGCGAGCCCGCCACGTGAAATGCGAAGAATCCAAGCGCCCACAAGATGAGCAGGATAATGGCGATGGTGAGAAGCATGTGCAGCCTTCCTCGTTAGTGTCGCGAAACGAACCCCCAACGGCCCGGCCGGTTCCGTGAACTAAATGCCCTCAGACCAGACGCGACTGCTTGACCGCTGCCTCGATGAAGCCCGCGAACAGCGGATGCGGCTCGAAGGGCCTGCTCTTGAGTTCCGGGTGGAACTGGACGCCGATGAACCAGGGATGGTCGGGACGTTCGACGATCTCGGGCAACTGGCCGTCCGGGGACATGCCGGAAAAGATCAGTCCCGTGCTCTCGAGCGGCTCGCGATAATGGATGTTGACCTCGTAGCGATGGCGATGGCGTTCGCTGATCGTGTCGCTCTTGTAGATCGCGTGGACAACGCTGTTGCCATTGAGCTGTGCCGGATAGGCGCCAAGCCGCATCGTTCCGCCAAGGTCGCCGCCGGCGGCGCGCTGCTGCAGCCCCTCCTCGCTCATCCATTCGGTGATCATGCCGACAACGGGCTCGGGAGTTTCGCCGAACTCGGTCGTTGAGGCCTGCTCGATCCCGGCAAGGTTCCGCGCCGCCTCGATGCATGCCATCTGCATGCCGAGGCAGATGCCGAAGAACGGGATCTCGCGTTCGCGCGCGAACGTCACGCTGGCGATCTTTCCCTCGCTCCCGCGTTCGCCAAAACCGCCCGGAACGAGAATCCCGTGCAGCGGCTCGAGTTCGGCGACGATGTCCGCATCGGGATGTTCGAAGAGTTCCGCATCGATCCACTGGATGTTGACCTTGGCGCGATTGGCAATGCCGCCGTGGACGAGGGCCTCGCGCAAGCTCTTGTAGGCATCCGGAAGGCCGACATATTTGCCGACTACGCCAATCGTCACCTCGCTGTCGTAATGGTCGATCCGGTCCATGATCTCGTGCCAGCGGGTGAGATCGGGTGCGGGGGCGTCGGTGATCCCGAATGCGCTAAGGACCTCGTCGTCGAGGCCGCCGGCATGATATTGCAGCGGGACGTCGTAGATGTTCCGCGCGTCGAGCGCCTGGATGACCGCCGATTTGGCAACGTTGCAGAAGAGCGCGATCTTTTCCCGCTCGGCTTCCGGAATCTCCTTCTCGGTCCGGCATAGGAGCACGTCCGGCTGAACGCCAAGGCTCGAAAGCTCCCGAACGCTGTGCTGAGTCGGCTTTGTCTTCAGCTCTCCTGCCGCCTTGATCCAGGGAACCAGCGTGGTGTGAACGCTGACGGTCTGATTGCGGCCAAGATCGTTCCTCAACTGCCGGATCGATTCGATGAAGGGCAGGCTTTCAATGTCGCCGACGGTTCCCCCGATCTCGCAAATCACGAAATCGCAGCTCTCGGTGTCCGCAAGCGCGAATTCCTTGATGGCATTGGTGACGTGCGGGATGACCTGGACGGTTGCCCCGAGATAATCCCCGCGGCGCTCCTTGGCGATGATGTCGCGGTAGATGCGCCCCGTCGTCACATTGTCGGTCTGGCGCGACGACACCCCGGTGAACCGTTCGTAATGGCCTAGGTCGAGATCGGTCTCCGCGCCATCGTCGGTGACGTAGACTTCACCGTGCTGGTACGGGGACATCGTCCCCGGATCCACGTTGAGATAGGGGTCGAACTTCCGGATGCGAACCTTGTAGCCGCGCGCCTGGAGAAGCGCCCCCAACGAGGCGGAGAGGAGACCTTTTCCAAGCGATGATACCACGCCGCCGGTGACAAATATGAACCGCGCCATGGGATTCGAGGCTTAGGGGGACAGGCGCCGCACATGCAAGCGGCGCGATGAAAAATTTTCAGGCTTGACGCTTATTGAGCGAGCGGAACTGCCGGAGCCTGCTGATTCTGCTGCGGGTTCGCGGCCGGTGCCGAGGGCTGCTTTGGCGCCTCCTTCTGGACGAGCGGCGCCGCGGTGTTCGCAAGCGACGTGTCGATCTTGGTCGGCTGGCGCGTTGCACCGGCGATCGCTGCCATGACGATCGACAAGACGATGAAGAGGCCGCCGAGGACGGCCGTCGAGCGCGTCAGGAAGTCGGCCGCTCCGCGCGCGGTCATGAAACCCGACGAGCTGCCGCCAACTCCAAGTCCCCCGCCTTCGGAGCGCTGCATCAGGATCACGCCGATCAGCGACACCGCGATGACCGTTTGAACGATGAGCAGGAATGCGAACATGACGGACTTTCTCGAAAAAGAACGGGCGGAGCGGCACTTAGTCGGCGACGGCGCACCTTTCAACCAAGCTTGCCGATTCGCAATTCGGGTTGGACGCGATCTTGCACTCCACCGGAGCGCGAGCCGGTCCCCGGCCTAGGCGGCCGCGGATGCGCCCGCGGCGGCAGCCACGATCGGGAGGAAGTCAGCCAATTTGAGGCTTGCGCCGCCGACCAGCGCGCCGTCGACGTCGGCGACGGCGAAGATTTCGGCCGCGTTCGCTGGCTTGACCGAGCCGCCGTAAAGGACGCGCACGGCCCGGCCTTCATCGCCGTAGCGCTCGACAAGCTCCTTCCGGATGGCGGCATGCATATCGCCGATCTCGCTGGTCGTTGGGATCTTGCCCGTTCCGATCGCCCACACGGGCTCATAAGCGATTGCAAGCTCGGCCTCGGCGCTGGCGCGGTCGGGAAGCGAGCCTTTGAGCTGCGCAAGAACCGTCGAGAGGGCCGCGCCCTGCTCCCTCACCTCCAATGTCTCGCCGATGCACAAGATGACATTAAGGCCCACGGAAAGCGCGCCTTCAGCCTTCGCCTTGACCTCGCTGTCGCTCTCGCGCTGCGCATCGCGACGCTCGGAATGGCCAACGATCGTCAGCGCGGCGCCGGCATCGAGCAGCATTTGCGCCGAGGTGCAGCCGGTATGGGCGCCCCTTGGAGCATGGTGAACATCTTGTCCGCCGATCGGAAAGCCAGGCACGGCCCGCGCCGCACGCTCAATCAGGATCGCCGGGACGCAAAGTGCGGCATCGACCTGCGGATATTGCCGCACGGCACTAGCAATCGCCTCGATTTCGGCAATGTCGGCCGACAATCCGTGCATCTTCCAGTTGCCGGCGACGAGCTTCCTTAACGGCACTTCAGCTTCCCCCTTGGTTCGCGGCGGCAGTAGCGGCGCTGCCTTGATGCCTGCAAGCCTCGCCCCTAAAGCGGCGATCCAACTGGCCTTTCATGCCTTCAGGAACCTCATGCTCAGCTCTTTACGCCGCTTGCAGAAGACGAAAATCGGCACTGCGATCGTCGCGGCCTTCTTCGTCCTCATCCTCATCGGCTTCGCCTCGACCGGCGTCTCGAACTTCGGATCGGGCAAATATGGCTTTGGAATGGGCGCCTCGACGCTGGCGACGGTCGGCGCCGAGCAGGTCACCGACGAAGAGATGAGCCAGGCGATGCAGCGGCGGCTGCAGCAGGTTCGGCAGGAAAAGCCCGACGCCGATTATTCGACGATCATCGGCAGCTTCGATTCGATGCTCGACGAGCTCATTGATGAAAAGACCCTCCTCGCCTTCGCCGAAAAATTCCATTTCCCCTTGTCGAAGCGGCTCGTCGATGCGGAGATCGCCCAGATCCCGCAGACCAAGGGCCTCAATGGCCAGTTCAGCGAGCAGGCCTACCAGGCGTTCCTCGCGCAGCAGCGCCTCACCGATGCGCAGGTCCGGCAAATCCTCGCCGGGGGCCTGCTCGAGCGCTACATGCTGACGCCGATTGCTGCCAATGCCCGGATATCGGTCGGCATGGCGACGCCTTACGCATCTATGCTGCTCGAAGCTCGCGAGGGCGAAGCTGCAGTGGTTCCGCTCGGGGTCTTCCGCGGAGCGTTCAAGCCGACCGACGCGGACCTCCAGCAATTCTATTCGGCCAATCGCAATCGCTACATGGTGCCGGAGCAACGCGCGCTTCGAATTGCGACCATCGGGCCCGACCAGGTCGCGAACATCACTGCATCCGACCAGGAAATCGCCGGATATTATAATGCGCACAAGGCTGATTACGCCGCGAAGGAAACGCGCAGCATCAGCCAAGCGGTCGTTCCCGATCAGGCGACCGCCAATGCAATAGCCGCCAAGGCCAAGAGCGGCGCAACGATTGCCGCCGCCGCGGCGCCTGCAGGGTCGAATGCCGCCGTCACCGCGCTCAAGGACCAGAGCCGCGAAGCCTATTCCTCCGTTGCCGGCGACAAGGCGGCCCAAGCCGTTTTTGCCGCCCCTTCGGGCGCTGTCGTCGGCCCGGTCCAGACCGATTTCGGTTGGGCGGTCGCAAAGGTCGATTCGGTCAAGACGATCGGGGGCAAATCCCTCGACCAGGCACGCGCTGAGATCGCGGCCAAGATTACCGCTGACAAGCGCAAGACCGCGCTCGAGGACCTCGTCGCAAACGTCCAGGACGCGCTCGACAATGGCAGCAACTTCGCGGAGGCCGCCGCGAAGGCGAAGCTCCAGGTGACGACGACCCCGTTGATCGCCGCGAACGGCACCTCGCGGTCGGATCCGGGCTTCAAGCTGCCGCCGGAGTTCGCGCCGGTTCTCAAGAGCGGTTTCGATCTTGAGTCGAACGATCCGCCGGAGGTTGTGACCCTCGCCAACGGCAAGGGCTATGCAATGATTGCTCCGGGCCAGATCGTCGCCGCCGCGCCTGCACCGCTTGCGAGCGTTCACGACCAGGTCGCAAGCGACTGGATCGACAGCAAGGCGTTGGACCGGGCACGCCAGGTAGCAGCGCAGGTCGAAAGCAAGGTCGAACACGGAACGCCGCTCGCCCAGGCAATGAAGGAAAGCGGGGTTGCGCTTCCACCGACACAGCCGCTCGGGGCGCGCCGAATCCAGATCGCGATGGCACAAAGTCCGGTCCCGGCACCCATCAAGATGCTGTTCTCGCTCGGCAACGGCAAAAGCCGGATGTTCCCGGACCCGCAGGGTCGCGGCTATTACATCGTCAAGTTGAACAAGATCGAGCCGGGCAACGCGCTCCTTAACCCCTCGCTCATCGGCCGCATGCAGACCGAGCTGCAACAGGGCGTCTCGGACGATTATGCGCGCGAGTTCCTTGCGGCGATGCGCCAGGACATCGGCGCCAAGCGCAACGAGAGCGCCGTCGCGGCGATGAAGACGCGGATGAGCACCGGCGGCTGACGCCGGTCCGGAGCGTCTTGACCCGAGACGCTTTGTTGCCTACACGTTCTCCGTTCGTTCTATTTCGGAATGACGGGGGATTGACGATGCTCACCGCCAAGCAGCGCGAACTTCTGCTCTTCATCGACGGCCGTTTGAAGCAGGACGGGGTCAGCCCCAGCTTCGATGAAATGCGCGAAGCGCTGGATCTCAAGTCCAAGTCCGGCGTCCACCGGCTCATTTCCGCGCTCGAGGAACGAGGGTTCATCCGGCGCCTGCCGAATCGGGCGCGCGCGCTCGAGGTAGTGAAGCTCCCCGAGACCAAGGTTGCCAGCGTCACGCCGATCCGTCCCGCCGCCCCCGCGGCAGCGAACGACACGATGGAAATCCCGCTGCATGGCAAGATCGCAGCAGGAACACCCATCGAGGCGCTGCAGGGAACCGAATCCTTCGCGGTGCCCGCTGCGCTGCTTGGACCCGGCGAGCATTACGCGCTCGAAGTGTCGGGCGATTCGATGGTCGAAGAGGGTATCCTCGACGGAGATTTTGCGCTGATCCGGAAGGTCGACACTGCTCGCGACGGAGAAATTGTCGTCGCGCTGATCGATAATGAGGAGGCGACGCTCAAGACCTTCCGGCGCGAGGGAAGCATGGTCCGCCTCGACCCGGCGAACCGCCAATATGAGCCGCAACGCTACGATCCGCGCCGCGTGCAAATCCAGGGGCGCCTCGCCGGCCTGATCCGCCGCTACTGACGAGCGACATCGGCGGCGGGGACTTGTAGCCGGAGCGAGCCCTTGCCCGATCGGGGCGCGGAGCTCGCCGAAGATTGTTGGAAAAAGCTGCGCCGCGCGCCTTCGAGACCGGCTCGCCATTTTGCGAAAATAAGGATCCTGGATCGATCCCCGAGCGCTATGTGGAAGAGGCGCGTCCCCTATGTTAGGGGCGCTCGTCCATTGCAGTGCAGCATGAAAAGAAGAGGAAAGCGCGCTTGAGCGCAAGCAGTTCGTCGCAGCCGCGTCCGGTCGTCACCCGTTTCGCCCCTTCGCCTACCGGTTTCCTTCATATCGGAGGCGCGCGCACAGCGCTCTTCAACTGGCTCTACGCACGCCACCACGGCGGCAAATTCCTGCTGAGGATCGAGGATACCGACAAGGTTCGCTCGACCAAGGAAGCGATCGACGCGATTCTCGACGGCATGCGCTGGCTCGGTCTCGATTGGGACGGGCATGAATATTACCAGTCGCAATTCTGGGCACGCCACGCCGAGGTCGCGCGCAAGATGCTCGACCGCGGCCACGCCTATCGCTGCTACATGACGCAGGAGGAACTTGCCGAGCAGCGCGAAGCTGCAAGGCAGGAGCGCCGGCCGTTTCGCATCCATAGCCCGTGGCGCGACGTCACGGAGGAGCAAGGCGACAAGCCGTTCGTCATTCGTCTCAAGGCGCCGCACGACGGGGAGACTGCCATCGAGGACCGCGTTCAGGGCCGGGTGGTCGTCCAGAATGCCGAGATCGACGACTTCGTCCTGCTCCGATCGGATGGTACTCCCACCTACATGCTTGCGGTCGTGGTCGACGATCACGACATGGGCGTCACGCACGTGATCCGCGGCGACGACCATCTCAACAATGCCTTTCGCCAGCTGGCGATCATTCGCGCAATGGGTTGGCCCGAACCAATCTACGCCCATGTGCCGCTGATCCACGGTCCTGACGGCGCCAAGCTCAGCAAGCGGCACGGGGCGCTTGGCGTCGATGCCTATCGCGACGAACTCGGCTTCCTGCCCGAGGCAGTCGGCAATTATCTCCTGCGGCTCGGCTGGGGCCATGGCGATGCCGAAATCATCAGCCGCAATGAAGCGATCGAGTGGTTCGATCTCGATCACGTCGGCAAGTCGCCCTCGCGCTTCGACTTCAAGAAGCTCGAGAATCTCAATGGACATTATATCCGGGAGGCTGACGATGAACGCCTGGCGGATCTCGTCGCACCGAAAATCGGACTTTCCGGAGAGCAAAGGAAGCTTCTGGTACGAGCCATGCCGGAGCTCAAGCCGCGTGCGAACACCATCAATCAACTTGCTGAAGGGGCGTCGTTTCTTTTCGTGTCTCGCCCGCTTTCGCTCGACGACGGCGCCGCCGCGCTCCTCACTGCCGACGCGCGTTTACTTCTCGCCCAGGCTCACCACGGCCTGGCCGCCCTTGCGGATTGGGACGGAGCATCGTTAGAGGCCGCCATCCGCGAAGTCGCCGAGGCGAGCGGCGTCAAGCTCGGCAAGCTTGCGCAGCCCCTCCGGGCCGCCCTCACCGGGCGCACGACCTCACCGGGGATTTTTGATGTTCTTGCGTTGCTTGGGCGCGATGAAAGCCTCGCCCGCATCGCCGACCAGATGGAGCCGAACGAATGACCGATAACACCGTCTCGATGTCCACGCCGGGTGGCAATTTCGATTACCCGGTCCTTGACGGCACGGTCGGTCCCGAAGTCGTCGACATCCGGAAGCTCTACGGCCAGACCGGGATGTTCACCTATGATCCCGGCTTCACCTCGACCGCCAGCTGCGAGAGCAAGATCACCTATATCGACGGTGAACAGGGCATCCTCCTTCACCGCGGTTACCCGATCGACCAGCTCGCCGAGCGGTCGACCTTCATGGAGGTCGCCTATCTTCTCCTCCACGGCGAGCTTCCGAGCCAGAAGGAGCTCGACGAGTTCGTCTATACGATCAGCCGCCACACGATGGTCCACGAGCAGCTCGCGACCTTCTTCCGCGGATTTCGCCGCGACGCCCATCCGATGGCGATCATGTGCGGCGTGGTCGGCGCGCTTTCGTCCTTCTATCACGACAGCACCGACATCACCGATCCCGAGCAAAGGATGATCGCCTCGCATCGGCTGATCGCCAAGATGCCGACGATCGCGGCCATGGCCTACAAGTACAGCATCGGCCAGCCCTTCATGTATCCCCAGAACAGCCTCAGCTATACCGGCAATTTCCTGAGGATGACCTTCGGCGTGCCGGCCGAGCCCTACGAGGTCAATCCGGTGATCGAGCGGGCGATGCGGCGTATCTTCATTCTCCACGCCGACCATGAGCAGAACGCCTCGACCTCGACGGTGCGCCTCGCGGGCTCGTCTGGCGCCAACCCCTTTGCCTGCATCGCCGCCGGCATCGCTTGCCTGTGGGGCCCAGCCCATGGCGGTGCGAACGAGGCTGCACTCAACATGCTGCGCGAGATCGGCGACGTGAAGCGCATCCCTGAATATATCGCCCGCGCCAAGGACAAGAACGATCCGTTCCGGCTGATGGGCTTTGGCCACCGCGTCTACAAGAATTTCGATCCGCGCGCGAAGGTGATGAAGGCGACTGCCGACGAGGTCCTGAAGGAGCTCAACATCTCCGACCCGGTGCTCGACGTCGCCAAGGAGCTCGAGCAGATCGCTCTCCACGACCAATATTTCATCGAGAAGAAGCTGTATCCGAACGTCGATTTCTATTCGGGCGTGATCCTCAACGCGATCGGCTTTCCAACCGACATGTTCACCGCCCTGTTCGCGGTTGCGCGCACGGTCGGCTGGGTCGCGCAATGGAACGAGATGATTGCCGATCCCGACCAGAAGATCGGCCGTCCGCGCCAGCTATACGTCGGCGCGACGCAGCGCGATTACGTGCCGGTGGACAAGCGCGGCTAAGCCGCCGGAAGCGTGACCGTGAACCGCGCGCCTGCGCCAGGCGCGCTGTCGAGCGTCACGTCGCCTCCCATCGAGCGGGCGAGCCGCCGCGAGATTGCAAGGCCAAGCCCGGTGCCATCCTGCTTGCTGTGGGCCCGCTCGAACCGCTCGAAGATGCGCTCCTCGTCGCCGGCGGCGACGCCGGGGCCAACGTCGGAAACGGTGACCGACGCGGTCCCTGCCGTCTTTGCGAAGCTTAAGGTTACCGTACCGCCGTCGGGCGAGTAGCGGATCGCGTTCACGATCAGATTGACAAGGATCTGGATGACGGGCCGTTCCTGGCCGCGGGCACGCAGGGGCTCGGGGCGGCCGATCTCGATATGGACACCGCGCTCCTCAGCCGATGATTCGAGCATGATGACGGCCTCGGCGGCGAGAGCGGCAAGGTCGACGATGCCAGGGACCTGCGCCGGGTCCTCGCTCATGGCGCGAAGCACGGACAAGAGGTGCCTCGCGGCGGAAGCTATGTCGTTGCCGTAGCTTGCATAGTCGCTGCGCAGCGGTCCGTCGGCTCGAGCGACGATCTGCTCGGCGGTCTCGATAATGCGGTCGATCGGCGAGCGGAGCAGCTCGTCGAGCGCGGTGTCGAAGCCGGCCGAACGCGCGGCAAGCGGAGCAGCCGACGCTTTTTCGCTTTCGGCAGTCCCGCGAAATCCGGCGAAGCTGCCGTCGGCGGCCGTCACGACTTCGCCGCTGAGAATGACGATGCGCTTCTCGTCCGAGCGGCTGCGCGCGCGCTGGCCGGAAAAGGCACGGCGCGCGGCAAGCGCGCTGATGAGCGGCATTTCGCCATTTTCATCTTCTTCGAGGCGCACCATTCGCGTCAGCGGCGCACCGCCGGCCTCGCCGACATCGACGCTCAAGAGTTCGGCAAGCTCCGACGACAAGGAGATGATCCGAAGCTCTTCGTCCGTCGCCCATTCGTTCTGTGCGCTCGCGGTCGCGGCTTCGCTTCCGCCGCCCAGGATCGAGGCGAGGCGCGGAGCAGCGGCGGGCCGAACCGCCCAGCCTTCCAGCGACAGTGCGATTTCATCCCCGTCGGGCCGCGCATTGACCCACAGCTCGATGTCGTTGTCGGCCGACGCGGCGATCGCCGGGCGGCCGACCTGTGTTCCAAGCTTTCGCGCCAGATAAGCGACAGCTGCAACTTGCGGCAGGGCAAGCTTCTGGCCGAGTTCGGACCCGGCCTCGCGCTGCAGCGCTTCGAGCTCGGGATCGGCCGCAACGAGCCGACCAGCCGCATCGAGGCGGCCAAGCACCGGCCTGGGTTCGGAAGGAGCACTAGCCATTGCCGTTTCCAAGCAATTCTATCGCTGCGCGGTAGCGCGCCGGTGCCGAGATCCAGCTTGCCGCGGCTTTGACTTCCTCGGCGCTCATGCCGTCAAAAATGCCGATCGCAGAGCCAGGATCATCGATGCCAAGCAGGTCGCCGAGGCTGGCGAGCAACCCGGCGCTAAGCTCGCGCGAGAATCCGGCAACGCGCAGCAGCGCCATCAGCTGCCGCTCCCTCGCGGCGAGCAGCTCGTCGAGTGCGACCGTCCCGGCAACGCCGGCACGGCGGCCAACAACCTCGGCCAGGAACCCGACCTCGCCCTCCTGCGCGCAGGCAAGAAGCAATTCGTCCGTCAGCCCGGCGCATTCGTCGAGCAATCCGACGACGACGCTCGAAAGAGCTTCGATGCTGCGGGCCGGGTCATGCCTGTCAAGCAATGCCGCGGCCGCGCTCGACAGCTCGGTGTCTGCCGCAGCGCTGCCTGCCGCGGCGACAGCATCGTGCCGCAAGGCGGCAGCGACCGCGTGGACCAGCCGCTCGGCGGTGCCGCGCGGGAGGTCATCGAAGCCCGCGAGGCACTGGCCGAAGCGGTCGCGGCGGCGCCCGCGGGCAAGGATCAGCGCCATCGCCGCGGCCGATACGGCCCCGTGCTGGTGACTGACGAGCCCCTGGATGGCCCTTGCTTCCCGTCGTCCGCTGCGAGCGCGCGCCGCAATCCCGATCCGTTCTTCGTCGGCGCGGCGCAAAAGGAGCGCCATCAAATCAGGATCATCGAGCAGCCCTGCCCGAGTGAGTGCCCCGACGAGCGCCGAATCATCATCATTCGCGCCGGTCCAGCCGGCCGGCAGTGCGGCGCGGATTTCGCCCGCTATATCGCCGATGAGGCAATAGAGCATCGCCGTCATCAGCGCCCGTTCCTGCTCGGTGAGACGTTCGGAAGGGTTGAGGAAGAAATCGGTCCGGACAGTCGACAGCCGTCCACGCCCGGCTGCTCGCGCAGGCGCGTTTCGGTCCGCCGAGGTGACGGCAATGGGCCATTCTTCAGGCATCATTACCCGCCAGCGTTATCCGATTTGGGTTAACTTCGGGTCAACTGGGCTGCTGATGCCTGACATGCTGGATAATGAAAAAGGAAATCGCCGCATAGGCGAGGAGCCCCGCGAGATAGAGCGTCCATGCTCCGGCGAGCGCGAAAGGAAGCGCAAGGACGATCGCGCTGCGACGCGATATCAGCCATAGTTCCGCATCGGGCATCGCGGTGCGTTCGATCCGCGCGGCTTCGGCGAAGCCGGCAGCTGCTACTGCCGTCATCAACGCTCCCCACCCGCTCCTGTGCTGCATCTCCCACCAGCCAAGCGCGAGGAGCGCAAGGCCCGCTGCGGGCCACAAGGCAAGGCGGGTCCACAACCGAACCGACAATGGTTTCAGTCGAAGCGCCGCCAGGCGGTCCGCAAGGAGGTCGAGCGGCAACGAGAGGATGAGGAGAACGAGCCCCGCGGCAAGCCAGCCGCAACTGAAAGAGAATGCCGCGCCAAGCGTCAGGCCAAGTGCCGACCACAAAAGCCAGACCGGACGAACCGCGGTCTCCATGAGGTGCTCGGTTGCGAACTCCTCGACCGGCGGCAGGAGGTAACGGCTGACCCAGTCGGGGCCGATCCCGCGCGAGGCAATGAAGAGCTTGCGCTGGAAATCTTCGAGGTCTTGAGCGCGCTCCACCAGCAGCGGATCGCCGCCGCTATTGCTGACGGGGAGGCGAAGGGCACCTTCCTGGAGCGCGCGGCGAAGCAGCGTCGACTGAAGATCCCAGTCGCCGAGCATTGCTGCCGTCGACCCGAGGAGGTGCGCGTCGACCAGGGCGACGCCGGCCCATCGCGACTGGGCGTCGATGCGCTCGAATTTCGCGTGGCCCTCGTCATCGGGAACGGTCGCGATGGCAGGCTCGGGCTCTTGCGCCATCATTGCGACAAGCGCGGCCGGCGGGGCGATCCCGTCGCCGATGACGAGGATCATCGAGCCTGCTTCGAAACGGCTGAGCGCCTCGCCCACGTCGCTTGCCGGGAATACTCCGATCCCGTCGAGGCGGAGCCGCTCGAAGGCGTCCTGCATTGCCTGCGGCACGCGCTCGACGACGACCACGATCGGCGCTGCTCCCGCCGCCGAGGCGCAGCGTACCTGGAACTCGATCAATGTTCGCCCGGCAAGCGGCAGGAGCGCTCGCAGGCCGCCGCTGTCGTCTTCCTGATAGGCTCCGATTAGGGCGCCAACCGCCATGCTCTTGCTCGTCCCTCCCCCTCGCTTCGCACCATCTCTCTAATCGCTTTCACCGTTGTTCAAAGATGGTAAACTGCTGCTTGCGATGACACCCACACCACAGCGCGCCCAGCCATTACCGCCCTCCGAGGCGGCCGAGCCTCTCGAACTGACGGACGCGGTGTCCGCAGCGCCTGAGGGATCCTTCATCGACGAGCAGTGGCTCCAGGCGACCGAGCCGGCGGATGTCGTGGATCGCAGCCCCGGCGCGGGCGGCAGGCGGGTGCTCGGCGGTGCGCTCCTCGCCCTTGCAGTGCTATGGATCGGCTATTCGGCCTGGTCCGCGGGCCGGACGCTAGCCGGACAATCGCTGTCGTCGCCCCTCTTGGCGCAGTGGCTGGCGATCGCCGCTGGGCCATTGGCCCTGCTTGGCCTTGCCTGGCTCATCTTTGGTCGCACGAGGCGCAAGGAAGCCGAGGCGTTCACGCGCTCGGTCATCGCAATGCGCGGTGAAGCGCAATCCCTTGAAGCCCTGCTCGAAGTCCTTTCCCAGCGAATCAACGACAGCCGCGCCGAGCTGGTGATGATGGCGCAGAACCTGATGCAGCTGGGAGACGAGGCAACGGGCAAGCTCGGCGGCATTACCCAGCAGTTCGACAGCAGCAGCGAGAAACTGAAGCGGCATGGCGAGGCGCTCGACCGCGCTGCCGAATCGGCAAGGAACGATGTCGCGGTCCTGCTCGATGACCTGCCGCGTGCCGAAGAGACCACCCGCCAGCTTGCCGAGCAATTGCGTTCGGTTGGAAGCGAATCGGCCCATAAGTCGGCCGAGTTCGGGCAAAGCGTCACCGAGCTTGCGCAGCGCACGCGCGAAGCCGACCAATTGATCGCGGAAGCGACCGACCGGCTGGCGGCGCGCCTTGCGGAAATTGAGGCTGCCGGCGCATCCGCCAACGCGCGCGTTGGCGAGGCGCACGCAGGATTTTCTGCGGTCCTCGACGCCTTGCTTGAACGCACCTCCACGACGCTCGACGAGATCCGCTCGGGTATCGACGTCCAGTCCGCGGCGGTTGCAGCGCTTGTCGAGCATGCGTCGGCGGGGATTGGCAAAGCCGGAGCCGAGGCGTCCGAATCGCTTGCGGCAAATGTCGATCACGCCAATTCATCGCTCGATTCGCTCTCGCAGCGCGTCGCGGAACAGGAGCGCGCTTCGCAGCGGATGATCAGCGAGATCGATCGCGGACTGTCCCTCATCGATGAACGGTTCAGCGAGCTTGCAACGCATGGCGACGAACGTGCGAACCGCTTCCTCCAGTCGCTGACGCAAGCGCGCGCCGAGCTCGACACGATTGCCGCCCAGGCAGGTTCGCAGGATGATGCCCTGGGCTCGATCTGTGAGCGTACGGCCGCGCTTCACGAGAGCCTCGATCGCCTCGCAAGCGACATTCGCGACAATCTTGGAGAAGCGATCGGCCAAGCCCACGGCAGCACCGATCGGCTGCGCGAGGCAGCCGCCGGGCTGCGTCCCGAAGTCGCCTGGATCCGCGATGCGGCAATCGAGGCCGGCGAACGGGTCTCGGCGACGGGAGCCAGCATCGGCGAGCAGCAAGACAGCCTCGCGGCACTCCTTGCCCGCGTCGACGACGGGGTCGGAGATGCGCAATCGAAGCTTTCGGAACTTGCCTCGACGCTTGCTCAAGTCGAGCGCGAAGCAGCGGAGCTCAGTGCCCAGACGGCCCCGGCGCTGGTGGCCTCGCTGGTCCAGGTCAAGGAAGCTGCCGCGCATGCAGCCGAGCGGGCACGAGAAGCCATCGAAAGCGTCATTCCGGCAAGCGCCGGCAAGCTTTCGAGCGAAACCCGCGCAGCGCTCGAGCGCGTCATCCGCGAGAGCATCGAGGACCGCCTGCGCGAAGTCGAGACGGTAGCCGAGCGCGCGGTCGAGTCGGCGCGCGCAGCATCCGACCGATTGACCCAGCAGATGCTCACCCTTGGCCAGAGCGCTGCGGCGCTTGAGCAGCATATCGAGCAGACCAAGGAAGAGCAGCAGGAGAAGGACAGCGAGGCATTTGCCCGCCGCGTGTCACTGCTCATCGATTCGATGCACTCGGCGGCGATCGATGTCGGCAAGATCCTTGCCGACGAGATCGACGACAAGGCCTGGGGCGCCTATCTCAAAGGCAATCGAGGGGTCTTCACCAGCCGCGCCGTACGCCTCATCGAAGGCTCCGAGACGCGGCCCCTTCGCGCCCATTACGAGAGCGATCTCGAGTTCCAGCGCTCGGTCAATCGCTACGTTCACGATTTCGAGGCAATGCTGCGCCGCGTCCTTGCGGAGCGCGACGGCGGAATGATCGCCGTGACACTGATGTCCTCGGACATGGGCAAGCTTTACGCCGCGCTTGCGCAGGCGATCGACAAGCGCCGCTAGAGCCTGCTGTAAAAGTCGAGGTCGTCGGCGGTGATCCAGCCGAACGTCCAATTGGCATAATAGATCGCAAAGAGCAGGGCACCGAGGACGGCTGCGCGCAGGAAGTGCCGCCTGACGTCGAACTTGTGGGGCGCGCTCTCCGCCTGGCCGGGGACCTTTTGCCCGCCAGCCTCGTCCGTCGTTCGCACTCCGAACGGAAGGAGCACGAACGCGCTTCCGGCGAAGAAGAGGAAGTAGATTGCAATGATCGAGGTGAAATTCATGCCGCGACTTGCAGGAGCATCACCTCGACAAGGGGCTTCTTGCCTGTCCACAGGGTCGCGCAGCGCCGGACGGCGAGGCGAACCGCTTCGCGAACGCGTTCCTCAGGACCGCCCGGGCTGAAGGCCCGGGTCGCGGCATCGGTCGCGTCGGCAATGAAGTCGTCGCGATCTTCTTCGACCGGCACGCCGAACGAGCGGATCAACGGCTTGCCGGCGAGCTGGCCGTCGTCTCGCACCGGGACCGCGACCGTGACCAGCCCGCCGTAGCCCATCCTGCGTCGTTCGGTCACGGTTGCGCCGTCCGCCGGCAGGATGACGTCGCCGTCGAGAACGAGCTGGCCGACGCGCACTTCACCGACCTTGTTCGGCTCGCCCGGGGCAAGCCGGAT
>DATIQO010000022.1:0-1942 GCA_035470745.1 Sphingomicrobium sp.
CGGCGAACAGAGCCACGCCGGCGGTCACGGTAACGAGCTTCATTGGCACAAGACCTTTCCAAGCGATGCATAGTCCTGCTGCTGATCGACGTGCTCCAGGCGCACGCTGCACTGTCCGCCGTCCGGAGTGGCGAAGGACAGTGCATCCTTGTCTGCAGCTTCGATCTGGAAGTAGCCATTGGTATCTGACTGGCCGACCCCGCGACGTGAAGCGATCGTTGCATCCGCAACCGGGCGTCCATCGGGCCGGACTGCGCGACCAAAGAGGGTCAGCAGATGCTCCACCTGCCAGCGAACATGCTGGACGTTGCCTGGATAGAGCGTGAAGTTGCGAGCGGCCGAATCATACCAGAGCGAGCCTGCTTTGACGGGGCGCAACCGCACCGAATAGGCACGATAGGGCTGAAGGAAGATCGGTAGCCGCTGACCGGCGCTGATCCTCCCACGCGGCTGCTCGTTGATGAGGACGTCGAACTGTGAATTCTGGGGCGCCCCGTCGACCCTGATGACGAGTGCGCTCTCGCTGAGATTACGGCCGCCGATCACGGCATCGTCATGGTTGAGCACCGCGCCCGTCTGCAGATTGAGCCCATATTGGGTGCGGTTGGCGCCTTCGAAGTCGCGGAGGATTTCGCCCCGGGCAGTTCCATAGCGGGAGTAGACGACGCCTTCGGCATGGGCCGTCGTCGAGGCGATCTCGCGGGTGAGACCGCCGGCAACGGAGAGGTCGGTGCCGTCCTCGGCGGAGTAAGAGAAGTGCGCCGTCGTGTCCCCGACCTGGCGCTGGTCTGACGTCGATGAAGCGCCCTTGCTGGCAAGGCTCCGCCGGCCAAGGCTGCTCGTCACCGAATATCGCCCCCTCGTGAACAGCATGTTGAACCCGACGTACGCAGCAGTGGTGGTTCGCGTCACTTGGGCATCGGCGCGAAGCACGACCTGCAGGCCCCCTCGATTGACGAGCGCCCAGTTGAGGCTTGGCCCAATGCTATAGTCGGCTGCCAGGCCCTTGTCCTTGCGGATGGAGCCGATCACGGCGAGATAGGCCGCGCCCAGTTGATAGCCGATGCTTCCGCTTGCCTGCGTATAGGAGCCGGCGCCGATCTGCCGCTCGTCCAGGGAACCCTGGTCGAACGTGTCGACATAGTTCGAAATGGGAATGAGCGGCTTGCCGTCGTGGCTGTGGATCCGGCGCAGGTCGAAGTTCATCGAGAGGTTGCCGATCTGGCCCGAGGCGACCTCGAGGAGGGCGCCGCTGTCTCCCTCGACCGATGCCAGCGCTGCCGCGCGCACCCTTGCAACGGCGGTGATCAGCCAGCCCCCGGCTTCCATCATCGGCTTCTTCTTCGTGCCGATCACCGAAAGATCGAGCGCGAGATTGTCACTCAGCCGCCGAGCGGTCCCGAACTCGTAGAAGAGGTTGCTCGAAAGGCTGACCGGCCGTCCCTCGCGGGTGTTCGCGAGCATTCCGGCATAGGCGAAATAGATTGGCTGGCCGCGAGGAGCGATCTGCGGGTTCTTGGCGAAGAACCGATGCTCTTCGTGGACCGATCCATTGGCCTCGTGGATCCTCAGCATGAGGTCGTAGGAGCCATCGGGAAGCGCGGATGTCTCAAGTAGGTTGTTTCCAGCCTCATAGGCCGCCGAGGTTACGAGACGGCCGTCGATGAGAATGTCGACCCTCGCCGGCTGCGACAGGAACAGGATGAGCGGCGTTCCCTCGAGGTTGTCGCGGTCGCTCCTCGTGTCGAACTGGCTGGCGACGCCAACGCCCGCGATCCTGCGCTCGCCGATGAGATCGAGTCCCGGCGCCCAGAACAGGCCGCCGGAATAGCGGAGCCCCGGGCGGTCCACCTCGGCGACGAGCGAATCCATGACGAAGCCGATCTTCGAGGCATAGGAGCTGTCGGAGCGGATCCTGAAATTGCGCAGGCCAATGACCGTG
>DATIQO010000023.1:0-23862 GCA_035470745.1 Sphingomicrobium sp.
CCTTGGCCTCGAGGAGCGCCTTGGCCCGCCAGCAATAAGGACAAAAGGTCTTCGTATAGATTTCGATCGACACTAACGGCTCCTTCGAGCCTGATTATGTAGGCATGTGCGCCAACGCATCAATTGCGAAGGTTTCACCCCTCCCTGCCGGGCGGCCGCCCCGGCTGGACTAGGCGCGAGGCGGGGGATTTGTCCTCGACGGTCCATTCGTCCTTGCCGGCCGCTCTCGTGCAACGCACAAGCGCCGCGTGGCAACGCTGTTCGACATGAGGCTGCGCTCGATGCGGCGTGATCGCGCCTCCCGCATCGGCACCGAACTTTTCCTTTATGAGAGGGTTTTCGAGGACTGCGTTGAGCGGCTGGCGCTGATGAGACGCGAATTCGGAAAGGCGCTGATGATCGGCTGTCCCGATCCCGGATGGCCCGAACGCCTCCTGACGATGGTACAGTCGGTCGAGGTCGCCGATCCTGGGCCTCTCTTTGCTGCAGCCGCACGAGGCATGACAATGGTTGAGGACGCCTGGGAACCACGGGCACAGAGCTACGATCTCGTCCTCTCGATCGGAACCCTCGACACCGTCAACGATCTGCCGCTCGCCTTCCGCCTGGCCGGCCACGCCATGGTTGCTGACGGCCTTTTCATGGGCGCGCTCTCTGGAGGCGAGACCCTGCCTCAGCTGCGGACCGCTATGCGTGCCGCCGACGCCATCGCCGGTGTGGCGGCCCCCCACGTTCACCCCCGGATCGAAGCATCGGCCCTTGCTCCGCTGCTTGCCGAGGCGGGATTTCAACGTCCTGTCGTTGATCTTGAGCGCGTTCCCGTCGCCTATTCATCCTTGAGCCGCCTTGTCAGTGACCTCCGGGCCATGGGCACGACCAATGTCCTCGGCGCCAGGCCCCCATCGCTTGCGCGCGCACAATATGATGAAGCAGCGCGGGCCTTCGCCGCCGCTGGAAGCGGCGGGCGGACAAAAGAAACCTTCGAAATTCTGCACTTCGCAGCATGGACGGCGAAACGCGGCTGACGACGCGTTAACTTTATACGCGGTAAGAGTTGTTAACCGAGCCTGCATTACACCCGCCGTGTGGACGTGGATCAGAGGAGGGTGGCGTGATCGCTATCCGAAGACTTCTTCGTATGCTCGAAAAGAGCAATCGCGGAGCGACAGCCATCGAGTATGGCCTGATCGTTGCGCTTATCGCCGTCGCGGCGATTGGCGGAATGCAGTCGCTCGGCGGAGGCTCCAGCGGAATGTGGGGCAGGATACTCAGTAACGTGAACTCGATTATGTGAGTTGCCGCGACAGATTGCGACGGCTTCCATAAACGATGAGCTTCACTTTCTGGCCGGGTACGAGCCTGCTGTTGGCCGAGAGGTTGTTCAAGGTCAGGAAGCGGTCGAGCTGGAAATTTCGATAAGCCATGCGCCCCGCAAGCGACTGGAGCGTGTCGCCTGGTCCTACAGTTACGACGTGGATGATCCGCGGACGGATCTCGGCGGCCTCCTCGGGCGAAATCTTGCGCAATGAATTGACCATCGGCGCGAACGGACCAATGCCGCTCCCGCCCTGCGTCAGCATGACGAAATGATAGATGTGCTGCGGATCCCAACGGTAGGCGACGACGCTGACATCAACGATCCCCGAATTGGTGTTCACATGTGCGCTCGTGAATTCGGCCGGCATCCCATTGATCGTTGTCCGCTGCGGCCGGGGAACTTCGATCTCACCCTGTCCGCGGATCACCTGCTGGAGGACGCTTAGAACGTAATTGTCGAGTGAGCCGTCGGAGCGGCCGCCGCTGAACTGCGCCTTGCCGGCCGATCCCGAGATGGTCACGGCAAAGGTACCGTTCGACATCCGGTAACCTGTCGGCACCTGGAACTTTATTCGAAGATCCGGATGGGTGAAGACCGGCCCGTCGATGACGCCTTGGGCCGGGTCATCATCCACGTACGTCCCCTCGAGTTGCTGGAGAAATGCATCGCGGTTGTGAATGCCGCTCCCGAGCCGCCCGCTCGCCTTCGCTTCGGCGAGCGCGCGCTGCATCCGGTTTTCGCTGAGCGGGTGGGTAAGCGCCCATTCGGGGATGCTCCGGTTCTTGCGTCCCTGCACGCGAGCCTGAAGAGCGGTCTCACGGCTTAGCGCTCCCAGCAACTGCGCCGCACCAGCCGGGTCGTAGCCGGCAGCGACCATATATTTGAGCCCAAGCGTGTCTGCCTCATACTCCTGCTCGCGCGAGAAACTCAGCGTCTGCAGCTTCACCGCCAAGGCGCGCTCAAGCGCCATCTGGCTGCCGAAGCCGCCCATCATCTGACCAAGGAGAATTTCGGGGAGCGCGCGCCAGGTGAGCTCGCGCTCGACTGCTTCGCGTTCATGGGCATGATTGGCGGCGATATGCCCGACCTCGTGCCCCAACGCGAAGGCGAGCTCTGACTCATCGTCCATGATCGTCATCAGCTGACGCGTCACGTACACATATCCTCCGGGCACCGAGAAAGCATTCTCGACCGCAGAATTCAGGGTCGTGAAATGGAGCTCCTGGCCCGGGTTCGCGACGCCCGAGAACGCGGCGACCCGTCGTCCAACGGACTCGACGTAAGCAGCGCGTGAACCGCTTTCGGCACCGCCAAGCTCAGCGATGACCTGAGAATTTTCGCGCTGTGCCTGTGCGACGTCCTGGGGATCAAGATAGTGAACTTGCTGCGCAGCCGCCGGGGTAAGCGCAAGCGCTGCAGCGAAGAGCAATACGACGCCTTTTCGCATTTCTGCCCTAGCCTCTGTTTCGGCCGGAGAACAAAGCCCCTGCAATTTGAACGGAGAATGACTGAGCGGGTTCCTGGTGCCTAACCGATGGCGAGATACTTCGCGCGGCGCTGAGCGCGCAGCTCCTTTGGTCCGAGCTTGCCGCAGCCGTCGAGCTCTTCCTTCAACGCGCCTTTCAGTGCACCGATTGCGGCCGCTGGATCCCGGTGAGCGCCGCCGAGCGGCTCCTCGACGATGCGATCGATGACCCCGAGGGCCTGGAGGTCAGCTGCAGTGATCTTCATTGCCTCGGCTGCGTCGGCGGCCTTGTCAGACGTCCGCCAGAGGATCGAAGCACAGCCTTCCGGTGAAATGACCGAGTAGACGGCATGTTCGAACATCAGCACGCGGTTCGCTGTTGCAATCGCTACAGCGCCGCCTGACCCGCCCTCGCCAACAACCGCAGCAATCATGGGGACCGTCAACGTCAGACATTCCTCGGTGGAGCGTGCGATTGCTTCCGCCTGGCCTCGTTCCTCGGCCTGGACGCCGGGAAAGGCCCCTGGCGTATCGACCAAGGTCACGACGGGAATTCCGAACTGGTCAGCGAGCCTCATGAGCCGGATCGCCTTGCGGTATCCTTCCGGCTTCGCCATTCCGAAATTGTGCCTCAGGCGCGAGGCGGTGTCGTCGCCCTTCTCGTGCCCGATCAGCATCACCCGCTGACCGTCGATTCGAGCAAGGCCGCCAATGATGGCCGGATCGTCGGCGAATGACCGATCGCCGGCAAGCGGCAGGAAATCATCCGCCAGTCCTGCGACATAATCCCTGAAATGGGGCCGCTCCGGATGACGAGCGACCTGCGTCTTCTGCCACGGCGTCAGCTTGGCGTAGGTGTCGCGCAGAAGCTTGTTCGCCTTGGCTTCGAGGCGACCGACCTCCGCGTCGATATCGATGTCCGTTCCATTTGCCGTCTCGCGCAACTCGGCCACTTTGGTCTCGAGCTCGGCGATCGGCTTTTCGAAATCAAGGTACGTCAACATGCCCGCCGCCGCCTAGGCCGAAGCTGCTGCCAAGGTCAACGACTGCGGGTCGCAAGCGGGTGGCGCGCGTTGACCAGTTCGACGAGGCGAGCACTATCCACGTGCGTGTAGATCTGGGTGGTCGCAATGTCGGCATGGCCAAGCAGCGATTGGAGAACCCGCAAGTCCGCTCCGCCGGAAAGTAGATGTGTTGCAAACGCATGCCTTAGCACATGCGGGCTCACGCGAGCCGGCGAAATACCGGCATCGGCGGCCATCGCTCTGACGATCTGGAAAAGCCGGACCCTGCTGATGTGCGACTTGCCGCTTGGAAAGAGGAACGGGACTCCCGAAGGGACATAGTCCGACCATTTGGCGACGGCCGCCTGCGCGCGGGTCGAGATCGGCACAAGTCTTTCCTTTGCGCCCTTGCCAAGCACCATCAGGAACGGTTGCCCGGGCCTGATTGCTGTTCGTGGAAGGCTAACCAGCTCGCTCGCCCGCAGCCCCGAGCCATATAGCAGCTCCAAGAGCGCGAGATTGCGGACCGCGACCTTCTCGCCGCTCGATGCCCGGTCCTCTGCGGCCTCGAACATGTGCTGCACTTCCTCCTCTTCAAGGATGCGCGGAAGTGGTCGCTCGAACCGGGGGCGCGGCAAGGCCGACGAAGGATCGTCGCCCCTGACGCCTTCGTCGACGAGGAAGCCGAAGAAGCGTCTCAGCGCGGCTGAACGACGCGCCACCGTGGAAGGTGCAAGATCCGCCCAAGCCGTGCCGAGGAGCGAGACGTCCGCCGCCGACGCGGAGGCGAGCGCGCCCATCGTCTCGGCGGCGCGACCAAGATCGTTCCGATACGCGCTAAGCGTGTGTATCGAAGCCCCTGCTTCGGCAGCCATCATGTCGAGGAACCGGTCGACAAGCGCTCGGTCGTCGAAAATCACGTCCGCGACAGCGCCTCTGCAGCGATCATCCGGGCGGTGAAGTCTTGGCCGGTCCGCTTGAGCGCTGCGATCGCGTGGTAGAGGTGCGCAGCCGGGACCCTGTCCCAATTGGGCGTCTGGAAACCAGTGCCGGTCAGTACCAGGACTGTCCCGGCTTGCCCCCGCGCTGCGGATGCGTCGATGATCCTGGTCCAGCTCGTGCTTGCGCCGAGCCCGAGGCCATACCGCCGATTGAGGGAATTGGCGTTGTCGATGCTGATCCGGCCGAGGCCCGCAAGTCCGGCAACCAGGAACGCGCTCCGCACCTTGTTCGGGCTATTGTCGCGCCGAATGAAGGAGTTGACTCGCGAGGTGCCGACGTCGGCAATATCACGACCCGAAAGCGCCAACATGGCCCAGCAGCGATCGCCATCCTCGTTGTCCATTCGGTTGACGGCGGCAATCCAGCGCGACGCGGCGCGGTCATATCCGGCGGCGAGCATCGCCGAAATCAGATCGGGCGCATCCTTGGCGAGCTTCGCATCCGGGGTGACCAGCGTTGCGGCCCGAGCAACGAGTGCCCGCGCTGCTTCCTTCTGGAAGCCTTGCTTGCCTGCTGCGACTAGGTGACGGATCGCGTCAAGCCGAGTCGGCTCGTCCTTTGCGACAAATGCCTGGCGCAGCTGCCACGCATCAGTCGACGGGAGATCACTGGGATCCGTCGCATCGTAAATCGCGGAATAAAGATCGACCAGGCTTTGCGAGGAGAAGACACCCATGCCCGCCGCAATCAGCGCCGAATCGAGACGTTGCTGAGGAGAGAGTAGCGGTGCTCTTGCCTCAAATGCCCGCAGCTGTGGTGAGGCTGCGTTGATCAGGCGATCGGGCGGGACCATGCCAGTGGCCACCGAAAGCCCAAAGCGCCAGGCCGTCAGGTTATCGACCGGGCCCCAATCGATCGTTGCAGCGCGGCCACTTCCCCCGGCGCCAACGACTTTCTGGGCAAGAGCAAGGTCGATTCCCCCGATTCGGCCAAAGCGCCGCGCGCTATCGATCTGCGCAGATGCGGTGTCGGGATCGCCAGCAAGGGAGGCGCAGATCGCCTGGACGAACTGGCGGATCGATGGATCGTATTTGCGGATGCCGCCCTCGAGTGGACAAAGTGCCGCCGCATCGGCGTTCGCAAGCGCGGTCTGCACTGCAACCTGCACCATCTTCGGCGTGAACCGGTCGGTGTCGACACCATCGGTGAGCATTCTCGCACCGTCCGCTTCGCCCATCCGCAGCAGCAGCCAGGAACGCTCCGCAACCCAGTCGATCGGATTGACGTCGCGGGGCGCGCGCGCCTTCGCCAGCAACGCGTCACGAAGTGCGATATGAGCCCAGCGGGACGCGATCGGCGTGTCCATTCGGCGCATCAGCGTCGTCAGGAATGCACCGCTCGTGTCCCCCCAGGGGGCGTCGCCGAGCCCGTGCGCCACGGGATCGAGACTGCCGACGACCCATGGATCGCGGCGCGCCCAACCGGGATATTCAACCGGCGGTTGGACTGGCTGCTGGGGTTGGAGGTTGGCCGGACTGACCTCCTCGACTGCCGTTTCATCGGTTCCCGATGAAGCCTCCGCCGCCGGGTTGCCGCCGGAGGTTTGCGCTTGCGGCTGAGTGGCCCCGATACCCCCGTTCGGATATTGATTCGCCGCCGGCGGCTGAGTCTGCGCCAACTGCTGCGCAATCGCCGGCAAAGCGACCGCGAAGGCAGCCGAGGCAATCAATATGACCTTAATGCGCATTGCCCCCCTGAGGCACGGCGACCTCGATGGTGTGCGTCGGCTGCGCCTTGGGCACCTTCGAGAGATAGACAAGGCCGCCGATGATCACGACGAGAAGAATGATGAGCACCAATAAGCGGGACATGCGCGCGCTTTTGCCGAGCGGGCGCGCCGCTGTATAGCCCCCCGAGTGACAGAATTAGGCAAGCGCCTCGACCGCCCAATTGTGCTGGTCGGGCTGATGGGGGTCGGAAAATCTACCGTCGGGCGGCGGCTCGCCCGGCGGCTCGGACTGTCGTTTGTCGATAGTGACGCAGCGATCGAGGATGCAGCCGGCCTTTCTCCAGCCGAAGTCTTCGAGCGGTACGGGGAACATGATTTTCGCGACGGCGAGCGGCGCCTTGTCGCGCGGCTAGTCGAGGCCGAGGTGCGGGTCATCGCCACCGGCGGCGGCGCCTATGTGGACCCGCGAACGCGCAAGCTTCTCAACGAACGCGCCATAACCGTCTGGCTTGATGCTCCGGTCGATGTCCTTGCCGAGCGCACCTCACGCCGCGACACGCGTGCCCAGCTGAGGAACGGGGATCCCAAAGCGACGCTCGAGCGGCTCGCGAACGAACGGCGGCCGTCCTACGAGCAGGCGCATATCCATGTGAAAAGCGGCGACGGTGCTCACAAGGACGTGGTGGATGCGATCATTAGCGCGCTAAGCGACTATCTCGCGACCGGAAACTAGGCGGGCCTCGTCTCTTCATCGGGCAACGGGCGATCTTGCGCGAACGACGTCTCCCAGCCAGCTCGTATGTCACCCGTTTCCTGCTGTCGTTCGAGCCGCTCGCAATCACGCATCCGATATTCGCGCTCGACGCGCTCAATCTCGCGTGACCCGATGCCGCTCGCGCGCAGCGCAGCTCGCCCCATCACCACGGCACTTTCAAATAGCTCGCGCTCGGCCAGTACGAGGTCCAGGCCGCGCAGCTCGATAAGATGCTGCCGGTCGAAGGCTCGCACCATCACCGATGCCTGCGGAAAGGCCTCGAGCACAGCCTCGAGCGCGCCTCGCGAGAGTTCCCCCGCTTCATTGTCGTTGCAAAAGGCAATGACCCTCGCGCTCTCGGCGCCCGCCGAGCGCAGCAGGTCGAGGCGCAAGCCATCGCCGTAATAGACCTTCGTACCGAACTTCTCTGAGCGCTCGATCTGCGCGGGCTTCTTGTCGATGATGGTAACGCCGACGCCTTTGGCCTGAAGCATCTGTGTGACGGTCTGGCCGAAGCGTCCATAACCTACCACGATGGCGCTCGTTTCGGGCGACAGCTCGGGCCCCTCGGGTCGCTCACCTCCTCGCTCCCGGCGCAGATCGAGCCAATCGGTCAGCCGCATGAGGAATGGTGTCGTGACCATCGAAACCGTGACCACGGCCCCGAACAGCGAGGCCGCCTCGGACGTGACAAGCAGCGCAGCCGTCGCCTGGCCGAAAAGCACGAAGCCAAACTCGCCTGCCTGGCTGAGGAGCAATCCGAGGCGGAAGCTTTGCGTCCAACTGCAGCTGAACCCCCTGCTCAAGATGGTGATGAGGCCCGTCTTGATCGCGACCACGCCTCCGGCAAGCGCGATCACCAGCAAGGGTTTTGCAGCGACGAGCCGAAGATCGAGCATCATGCCGACGGACAGGAAGAAAAGGCCAAGAAGGATTGAACGGAACGGTTCGACGTCGCTTTCGAGTTCGTGCCGGTAGGGAGACTCAGCAAGCATCACGCCCGCGACAAAGGCACCGAGGGGAACCGAGAGATGGAGCGAGTGCATCACCGCGGCTGATCCGATGACCGTGAAGAGCCCAGCGACGACGAACAGCTCACGCTCGCCAAGGCGGCCGACCAACCGGAACAAGGGATTGAGAACGAGCCGTCCGACGATCACCAGCGCGAGTACCGCGAGAACCGTATCGAGTGCCAGCTTCCAACCCGCCGGAGCTACAGGGTCCGGCGGGGTCCGGGCCATCGCCGCGATGATGGTGATCATCGGGACGATGGCGAGGTCTTGCAGGAGGAGAATCGAGAAGGCGCGCTCGCCCTGCGGCGTGTTCAGCTCATTGTCTGCGCGCAGCATTGGCAGCACCTGCGCGGTCGATGAGAGACCAAGCGGCAATCCGATGGCGAGGGCGGCTTCGATCGACAAGCCCAGCGTCGCATAGAGCAGTCCCGTGATCGCAAGACCGCAGACGACGACCTGGGCGAGACCAAGACCGAAGATGTCCTTGCGCAGCCGCCACAGCCTGCTTGGCTGGAGTTCCAGGCCGACGATGAAGAGGAGAAGGGCAATGCCGAGCTCCGTCACGCTCGAGAGCTGCTCGGGATCGCGGATTAGACCAAGCAGCCCCGGACCGATCAGCGCCCCGGCGACAATATAGCCAAGGGTTGCCCCGAGCTTCAGGCGTCGGAACAGAGTGACGAACATGAGTGCGGCGCCGAGCATGATCGCGCCGCTTTCAAGGATCGCGGTTGTTGCCTGCGCCGTCTCGGCTGGGGTCGTCACCGCGCCGCCTCGATTGCCGCGAGAAGCGTCCGGAAGGGCAGCAGAATCGCCCCGTGACGCGCCTTGCGGCGCCGGGCGGGCTCAAGTGCGGCAAGACCTGGCCAATCGCCCGCTTCGTCCTCGTCCCCGGCAAGCCAGCGGCTCAAGAGCAGGAGTGTCTCGCTCACCTCGTCATGCGCGCGCCCGATCGCATGCCACTCGAGCAGGGCCGCCGCCGCCTGCCCGAAGGCACAGGCATGAACGTGCTGGGAAATCATTCGAACCCGTCGTTCGTCGTCGAGATGGACCGCCATCCTGATCCTGCTGCCGCAGGTCGGCGAGCGGAGCTCGGCTTCTCCGTCAATGCGCTCGAGTTGCCGCGGTCCGTGAAGCGAGGCCGCAAGCCTGAGGATTTCAGTCGTGTAGAGCTGCTCGCTCATTCACGGCGCCAAGTAGTGCCGCCCGGCCCGTCCTCCAAGATGATGCCGGCTGCCTTGAGCTCGTCACGAATGCGATCGGCTGTTGCGAAATCGCGCGCGCCCTTGGCGGCGGCTCGCTCGGCGATGCGCGCTTCGATGGCCGTCTCGTCCGCGCCGCCGCGGAACCACTCGTCCGCTTCGATCGAAAGAAGGCCAAGCAACGCTGCGCTCGCTTTCAGGGCCGAAGGGTCTTCGATCGCCTGAAGTCGCGCGAGCGCCGCCGGAGTGTTGAGATCGTCGGCAAGTGCCTCGACTACTTCGCTGTCGATTTCACCCGGCTTGGCATTGCCCGCCGTACGGTAAAGGCGATCGAGGATCGTCTTTGACTGTTCGATCAGCGCCTCGGTCCAGGGCAGCGGCGAGCGATAATGGGCCGAAAGCAAGGCAAGCCGAAGCGTTTCGCCGCGATGGCCAGCCGCTAGGAGCTCGGCCGGCGTGATGATGTTGCCGAGCGATTTCGACATCTTCTCGGTGCCCATGTCGACGAATCCGTTGTGCACCCAGAAGCGCGCGAGCGGAGCGCCGGAATGAGCGCAGCGGCTTTGCGCGATTTCGTTCTCGTGGTGCGGGAAGATGAGATCGAGCCCGCCGCCGTGGATGTCGATCGTTTCTCCAAGGTGCGCGCTGATCATCGCCGAGCATTCGACGTGCCAGCCCGGCCGCCCGCGCCCCCAGGGCGAATCCCAGCCGATGGTATCGTCGGCGCTCGGTTTCCATAGCACGAAGTCGGCCGGGTCACGTTTGTAGGGAGCAACCTCGACACGGGCGCCAGCAATCATCTGGTCACGATCGCGGCGGCTGAGGGCGCCATAATCCTGGTCGCTCGGCACCGAAAAGAGGACATGCCCCTCGGCCTCATAGGCATGGCCGAGCCTTACCAGGCGCTCGATCATTTCGATCATCGATGGAATTTCTTGCGTCGCATGGGGTGCGACCGAAGGCGGCGCCACTCCGAGCGCACCCATGTCCTCGAGGTAAAGGCGCTCGTAGCGCTCGGTAATTACCGACGGCTCGACGCCCTCCGCACCGGCGGCGGCAATGATCTTGTCGTCGATGTCGGTCACGTTTCGCGCGTAGACGAGGCTCGCGTCACCGAACTCGTGGCGGATCAGCCGGGCAAGCGTGTCGAATATGACAGGCGGCCTCGCATTGCCGATATGCGCGCGGCCGTAGACGGTGGGCCCGCACACATACATGGTGATGCGCTGGGGATTGAGCGGCGCGAACGGCCGCTTCTCGCGCGCCATCGTGTCGTAAAGCCGGATCATTGCGCGCCCGCAATCGGCTTATGCCGGCGCGCCTCCACCCAGTCGACGATGGCGCGGCCGCTGGCGTTCAAGAGCGGATAGGTGCGCGATTTGGTCATCCACTGCGGTCGATCGGCCTGCGGCCCATAGACCATGTCGGTTGCAAGGTTCGCGAGGAGGAAGAACAAGGTCGCTCCGAGAAGACCCTTGAGGAGACCGAAGCCGCCGCCCAATGTCCTGTCGACGGGCCCAAGTACGGCATGGCGCCTGGCTTTTCCGCCGAGCGAGCGAGCAAGAAGCTTCACGAGGAGGAAGCTTGGAACAAAGAGCAGCGCGAAGGCGAGAACCGCACCCGCAGCCGGACTGGTATGGAACATATTCTCAAGACCGGACCAGAGTTGGCCGTGGAACAGCTTGAGCATGGCGATCGCAACGATCCAGGCAAGAATCGAAATCACCTCGTGAACGAACCCCCGCACGAAGCCCACGGCGGCGCCGCCGATGAGGAGGAGGAAAACGAAGACGTCGAGCGCGGTCATGCGCCGGCGCTAGCTTAGGGCAACAGCCGAGGCTAGCGGCTAATCAAGTATCGGACGGTAAACTGCCACGCGGCCGGGGGGTGCAACGTTCAGGCGAAGCAGGCTGATTCCCGCGGAGGCCAGCGCCGCGATCGACGCGGCGAGGAGAAGACCGGGTGCCGCATGCACGCCTGAAAGATGGAACGCCGCGCCCACGGCGACTGCGCCCGTCGTCTGTCCGAGCAGCCGCGCTGTCGCGAGCATCCCGCCGGCGGCCCCGGAGCGCGCCTTGGGCGCGGCGCTGACGATGGTCCGGTTGTTGGGTGACTGGAACAGACCGAAGCCGAGGCCGCATACCGCCATTCGCCAGACGATGTCGAAGTTGCCCGGCGAGGTTCCGAGTCGCGAGAGGAAGAACAATCCGGCCGCGAAGATGGCAAGGCCAATGCCGCCGAGCAGTCCGGCGTTGACCCGGTCCGCCAGGCGCCCAGCGAATGGAGCAGCGACGCCGACTGCGAGCGGCCATGGCGTCATCAGCAGCCCTGTCGCGAAGACACTGCGACCGAGCACCGACTGAAACAGGAACGGGATTGCGACATAAGCGAGCATCTGCGCTGCGAACGAGACCACCGAGGTTGCAATCGAGAGCGTGAAGATCGGGATCCGCAAGAGGTCGAGCGGCATGAGCGGCGTCGGCTGACCTCGTTCGCGCCAAACAAGCGCTGCTCCTGCGCCAAGGCCCGCAGCGATCATCGCGACACCGGTTGCAGCATTCTCGCGGGCGAAGGTCTCGGCGCCGGAGACGGCAAGTCCCATCATCGCTGCGCTAAGCAAAGCGGATGGCCAATCGAACGGCCTGCCATGCCCTTGCGGATGAGGAAGCGCTTTCCGCCCAACGACCAGCGCCGCGATCCCGATCGGCAGATTGATAAGGAACAGCCACTGCCATGAGGCGACGCTGAGGATAAGCGAAGCGAGCGTCGGACCGACCGCAGCCGATACCGACAAGACCATTGCATTGTAGCCGATGCCCCGCCCGAGCATCTTCGCCGGATAGGTCGCGCGTACGAGAGCGGCATTCATGCTCATGATGCAGGCCGCACCGACGCCCTGGAAAACTCGCGCAGCGATCAGCAGGGAGAGCGTTCCGCCGGCGGCGCATCCGACCGACCCCAGCGTGAACAGCGCAAGGCCTGGAATGTAGATGCACTTGTAGCCGATCCGATCGCCCAGCGCGGCAAGGGGCAGGAGGAGGATGGTGATCGTCAGCTGGTAGGCGTTGATGACCCAGATGGACGCGGCCGGGGAAGCGCCAAGCTCCCGCGCAATGACGGGAAGGGCGACATTGGCGATTGCCCCGTCGAGGACCGCCATTGCAAGCGCAAGCCAGATGCCCGCCGCTGACCAATAACGGCGCGGAACGGGCAAGCCGTCTTCATGCTGCGTATAATCGGTCCTGCTCTCAACGTTCACTGCAAGAAGCCCATGGTCGGATGCCCAACGAACGGCAACCCATGCGGATGCCAACCCTGACCCGCGCCAACAACGCGATGAGGATCAGCGTTCCAGAATCTGCTCGACGAGCTGGCGGAGATTTGCGACTTCAACGAGGCGGAGGCCCTCACCGCCTTTGACCCCGCGGGGAGTCCAGGCGGCTTCGAAGCCGAGCTTGGCTGCTTCCTTAAGTCTCGATGAGACATGGGCGACCGGACGGATCTCTCCCGAAAGCGCGATCTCGCCAAGAATGACGGCTTCATTCGGTATAGGCCGCTCCGACAGCGCCGAAACGAGCGCCGCGGCAACGGCAAGGTCCGCCGCCGGATCGGTAAGGCGATAGCCGCCTGCAACGTTGAGGTAGACTTCGGCTGTCGCAAAGCTCAGCCCGCAGCGCGCTTCCAGCACGGCAAGGATCATCGCGAGGCGCCCATTATCCCATCCGACGGCGGCGCGTCGCGGTGTCGCACCGGTCGCAAGGCGAACGGTCAACGCCTGGATTTCGACCAGCACCGGCCGCGACCCCTCGATCGCGGGGAACACGCTGGTCCCGCTCACCGGCTCGCCCCGGTGCGTCAAGAACAGCGCGGATGGATTGGGCACTTCGGCAAGCCCCTGCCCCTCCATCGCAAAAACGCCGATTTCGTCGGTGCCGCCGAAGCGGTTCTTCATTGCCCTCAGGATCCGATACTGGTGGCTGCGCTCGCCTTCGAAGCTCAGCACGGTATCGACCATATGTTCGAGCACGCGCGGCCCGGCGATCGTGCCGTCTTTCGTCACATGGCCGACGAGCACCAGCGCGGTCCCGCTCTCCTTGGCGAAACGAACCAGCTCCTGCGCCGATGCCCGCACCTGGCTGACGGTGCCGGGCGCACCCTCCATGAGATCCGAGTGCATCGTCTGGATCGAATCGATGATCAGAAGCGAAGGCGGCTCGCTCCCGCCGATGGTCGTCAGGATGTCACGCACGGAGGTCGCTGCGGCGAGACGCACCGAGGCTCCTCCAAGCCCGAGGCGAACTGCCCGCAGCCGCACCTGTTCGGCAGACTCCTCTCCCGAGACGTAGACGACTTCCCGGCCTTCGCCGGCGAGGCGGGCTGCCACCTGCAGGAGCAGCGTCGACTTGCCGATCCCGGGATCGCCGCCGACCAGCATCGCGGATCCGGCGACTATTCCACCACCGATCGCACGGTCGAACTCGGCAAGTCCGCTCGCAAGCCTCTTAGGGAGGGCGGTCGGCGTTTCGAGACCCACCAGCGGGATCACTCGCCCGCCCCCTTGAAGATTGTGCCTGGCCGAAAAGATGCTCGAGACGTCCGCCGATTCCTGGATCAGCATGTTCCATTCGAGGCAATCGGGGCACTGCCCCTGCCAGCGACTGCTGACCGATCCGCAGCCTTGGCAAACATAACGGGATTTCGCCTTCGCCATTGTTGGAACAATACACGAACATCGCTCGGCCGAAAGCATCATTATTGATGGACAGGAGAACCAGTGCAGACCTTGCCGACTTCGCCTGATATGGCCCGCTGAATGGACGACCTTTCGCTTGCCCCGATCGGAGCCCTACTCCTTGTCGCTTGCCTGATCGCGATGCTGACGCGAAAGCTCGGATTGCCCTATATCGTCGGCCTTCTCGTTGCGGGATTCCTGATCGCGTTCCTGCCCATCAGCCCCGACCTGCCATTGTCCCGCGGCCTGATCTTCAACATCCTCCTCCCGCCCCTGGTGTTCGAAGCCGCGCTTCAGCTCGACTGGCGGCGCTTCCGCGATGAGCTTCCGCTGACGCTTACGCTCGCATTTCTCGGAGTGACGATCGCCTCCGCAGTGGTTGCGGCCGGCATGCACTTCGTCATCGGCTGGGGCTGGATCGGCGCGCTCTTGTTCGGCGTCCTTATCGCGGCAACCGACCCTGTGTCGGTCATTGCCTCATTCCGCGAGATGGGCTGCCTCCCGCGCGTCTCGATGGTCGTCGAAGCGGAAAGCTTGCTCAATGACGGCGTCGCGGCCGTCGGTTTCGCGGTGGTCTCGGCGATCGCCGCCGGTTCCGCGCCGAGCGCCGTGACGGTTATCCCGGCATTTGCCTGGACGCTCGGTGGCGGCATCGCCATCGGTCTTGCAACCAGCGCAGCGATCCTGCTGATCGTTGGGCGCACCGACGACCCGCTGGTTGAGATAACCCTTACGACGATTGCCGCTTACGGCTCCTTCCTGCTTGCAGAACATTTCCATGCTTCGGGCATCATCAGCACGCTTTGCGCGGGTCTTCTGATCGGGAGCATCGGCCCCGCCGCGCCATTGTCCAGCTCGGGCATGGGGCGCGTCGCTTCGGCTTGGGAATATTTTGCGTTCCTCGCCAACAGCTTCGTCTTCATACTGATCGGAATGAACGTCGCCAGTCAGCCGCTTCAGCGACTAGGTTCGGAATCCGCTGCGGCTGCGATCGTCCTCGTTCTCGCGGGTCGGGGACTGTCGGTCTATCCACTAGCAGCGCTGTTCAGCCGAACGCGCTGGCGGCTTGAGGCTTCCATCCAGCACACGCTCTTCTGGGGCGGCCTTCGTGGAGCGCTCGCGCTTGCACTGGCACTCGCAGTACCTCCCAACGTCCCTGAGCGAAACATGATCGTCCTTGCTGCCTTCGCCGTCGTGGCTTTCTCTATCCTCGTCCAGGGACTGACGATGCCTTGGCTTATCCGGCGCTTCGATCTCGGGACGAAAGAGCAGGGGCAGCCGGTTGCCGCCCCAGCCGCGTCTGGCTAGTCGCGCGGCGTGAGCTTCCTTCCCGAACCGCTTCGAATTCCCCAGTTCCGTTACTTCTGGCTCGCTAGGCTGAGCTGGACGATCGGCAGTCTCGCCATGGTCATCGTCATTGGCTGGCAAGTGTACGATATCGCACGGCACACCATGGGCCTGAAGGAAGCGGCCTTGCGCCTCGGCATCATTGGCCTTGTCCAGTTCGTCCCTCTGTTCCTGCTTACGCTTGTCACCGGATGGACGGCGGACAGGCTTGACCGGCGGTGGATTGCGCGCGCTGCCGTTGCGCTGGAATTCGGTTGCGCACTGACGCTTGGCTGGCTGGCGTGGACACAAACCACCACGCTCGTCGCGCTCTATACCGTCGCTGCCCTGCTCGGCGTCGGGAGGGCCTTCGCCGGGCCGGCGCTTGGCGCACTCGCCCCCAATCTCGTCCCGCGGAAGATCCTGCCGCGAGCAATCGCCATGTCCTCGATCGCCTGGCAGACAGGCGCAATTCTTGGTCCCGCGGCCGGCGGCTATCTCTACGCATTTGCACCTTTTGCGCCCTATGCGGCGAGCGGAGCGCTGTTTGCGGTTGCCTTTGCAGGCCTGCTGGCAATCGGCCCCGTGCCCCGCACGCAACTTGAGCGCGGACCCAACCCGTGGGCGCAGATGGTCGATGGCCTGAGCTACGTTCGTCATAATCGCCTCGTTCTAGGCGCAATCAGTCTCGACCTGTTCGCGGTCCTGCTCGGCGGCGCGACCGCAATGCTCCCGGTCTTTGCCCGGGACGTGCTTCATGCCGGCCCGGAGGGACTGGGGCACCTGCGTGCCGCGCCCGCGGTGGGTGCGACGCTGACTGCAGCCTTTTTCTCGGCGCGGCCGCTCAAGCACAATGTCGGCATCAAGATGCTGACTGCCGTCGGGATATTCGGGGCAGCAACGATCGCGTTCGGTTTCTCTCGCTCGATGCCGCTATCGCTGGCCTGCCTTGCACTCCTTGGCGCTGCCGACATGTTTTCGGTCTATGTCCGCCAATCGCTTATCCAGCTTTACACGCCTGACGAAATGCGCGGTCGGGTCGGCGCGGTTTCATCACTCTTCATCTCGGCCTCGAATGAACTGGGCGAAACCGAATCCGGGTTTCTTGGCGCCGTGATCGGCCCCGTTCCGGCGGTGATCGCTGGAGGCATCGGCGCAATCCTGGTGGTCCTGCTATGGTCCTGGTGGTTTCCCGAGCTGCGCCTTGCAAAAAGCTTCGAGCAACCCGATTTGCGCCGGGCACCAGCACAGGAGAGCTAGGGCATGAAGGCCGCGAACATTCTCGAGACGATTGGCAATACGCCATCCATTCGGATCAACCGAATCTTTGGCGAAGGGCCCGAAGTTTGGATGAAGTCGGAAAGGGCTAATCCCGGCGGCTCGATCAAGGATCGAATTGCCCTCGCAATGATCGAAGACGCTGAACGGTCAGGGAAGCTCAAACCCGGCGGCACCATCATCGAGCCAACCTCGGGCAATACCGGCATCGGCCTTGCGATGGTGGCGGCGGTCAAGGGTTACAAGCTGATCCTCGTGATGCCCGAGAGCATGAGCATCGAGCGGCGACGTCTGATGCTTGCCTATGGTGCAACGTTCGACCTTACCCCCAAGGAAAAGGGCATGTCGGGCGCGGTCGAGCGCGCGCAAGAGCTGGTGGACCAGACTCCTGGCAGCTGGATGCCCCAGCAGTTCGACAATCCTGCCAATGTCGAAGTGCATCGCCGCACGACGGCGCAGGAAATCCTGCGCGATTTTGCAGATACGCCGCTCGACGCGATCATTACCGGGGTCGGAACCGGCGGTCACATCACTGGCTGCGCAGAAGTTCTGAAACCTGTTTGGCCGAACCTCAAGGTCTTCGCGGTCGAGCCCGCGCTCTCACCGATCCTGAGCGGAGGAAAGCCGGGCCCGCATCCAATCCAGGGTCTGGGCGCGAACTTCGTGCCGAGCATCCTCAACACGAAGATCCTCGATGGGATCATCGACGTCGATGCCAATGACGCAAAGGAGATGGCAAGGCGGGCGGCGCGCGAGGAAGGCCTGCTGATCGGCATCTCCTCCGGTGCGGCGCTAGCCGGCGTTGCTCAGAAGTTGCCGGAACTGGGCGAGAAACCGCGTATCCTCGCCTTCAACTACGACACCGGCGAGAGATATCTCTCGGTCCCCGATTTCCTGCCCGAATAGAGCTTAATCAGCCGCTAACCGCTTTTCTTCTCCTTAGCTTTAAGTCGTCTGAGTTAAGGATTGGCGGCGGGCATTTGGATGCCCGATTGTGCAGGTGGGGGTCCATGCGTCGAACGATGTTCGGCAAGTCGCCGGAGCTGGAGCGTCTTGCGCCCCCCCGGGCCTCGATCGCCGACGCATTGCTGTTCGACGTGAGGGACCAGGAAGCAAGCGCCGATCTCACGCTTGCCGAACGCCGCGTCGACAGTTGGACCTTCGCGCCGTGGCTGCTTCTGGCAGGCCACCTCATCGGCGGCGTAACCTTGCTCCTGCAAGACTGGCAGCCGATTTCGCGAGGCGTTCTTGCAGCACCCTATGTGCCGCTCGCCGGGTCGGTCGCCATCGATATCGTCGCGGGCATTGTCCTTCACGCATGGCGCCGAATGCAGATGGCGCCTCACACTGTCGGCCGAATGATGTGCGGTTACCTCGCCTTGACCGGGGCGTTTTGGACCATATCGAGTGTCGCCGCGCGCGGACTTGCACCGCACGACGCGCCCTTCATCGCGCTCGCAATGGCAATCGGTTTCTTCGTTCGTTCAATAGTCGCTGTCGCCGCTCCGCCGCTTGCAATCGTCAATGCAGTGGTGGCGATCGGGGCCACCTTGGCATTTCCGGCGCGTCCTCCGGTCATCCTTGCAGTTGACGCGCTTGCCATCGTCGTGGTCGCGTACAGCATCGCCAATACGCGCGAGACGCTCGCCCGCGGACGGCGGCGGCTGGCGCTCGAATGGCAAGCCAAGAAGGCGCTCAATTTTGTCGACGAATTTGAAAACAGTGGCCGCGGCTGGTTCTGGGAAACAGATTCACTCGGGACCCTGTCTTACGTCTCGCAGCAGCTAGCCGACGATTTCCAACGCGAGCCGGAAGCGCTGCTCGGGCGGCAGTTTACCGACCTTCTTTCCGTCGACCATGCGTCCGATTCGATGGAGGAGCGAAAGACGCTGGGTTTTCACCTGTCGGCGCGTTTCCCCTTCTCCGACGTTGTCGTCCGGCCGGCGAGCGAAGAAGATGTTCATTGGTCGCTCTCTGGCAATCCCATCTTCGACGAGCGCGGTCGGTTCCTCGGATTCCGGGGGATTGGGACAGACCTCACCGAACAGCGCAAATCAGAGCGAGAGATCTCGCGGCTGGCCCGCTTCGATTCGCTGACCGCACTGCCGAACCGGGCAATGATGCGCCAGACGCTCGATGAGGCGCTGCGCAATTCCGCGCATCGGCAGAAGGGCTGCGCGCTCTTCATGATCGATCTCGACCGATTCAAGAATGTGAACGACACGCTTGGCCACCCGATCGGCGATGCGCTGCTGCGCCAGGTTTCGGAGCGGCTGAAATCCGTCATGGGAAACCACGGGCAGGTCGGACGCCTCGGCGGCGACGAATTCCAGGCCGTTCTGCCGGGAACCGTCGATATCGGCCTTCTCGAATCTCTGGCCCGGACACTCATCGAACAGGTGTCTCGCCCGTATCAGATCGAAGGTCACAAGGTCACGATCGGCGCCTCGCTTGGAATTGCCATCGGTGATCCCGGGAGGGCGAGCGCCGACGCGCTCGTACGCAATGCCGACCTTGCGCTCTATGCGGCCAAAGCCGCGGGCCGCGGCAAGCATCGCTTCTACGAACCTTCGATGCACAGCGAGGCTGCCGAACGTCAGCTGCTCGAGAACGATCTGCGCCAGGCAATCGAGCGCGGCGAGCTCGCGGTCCATTACCAGCCGATCGTCCGTGCCGCCGGGGAGGAAATATCCGGGTTCGAAGCGCTCGTCCGCTGGCACCACCCGGCGCGGGGCGCAGTGCCGCCTGCAAGGTTTGTTCCACTGGCAGAGGAAGCCGGTCTTATCGGGAAGATCGGCGAATGGGTTCTGCGCACGGCGCTTGAGGAGGCCGCCCATTGGCCTGACCATGTCAGGGTCGCCGTCAACCTTTCGCCGCTCCAGTTCAACGACCCCGGCGTTGTGTCGATGGTCACGAACCATCTGCAGGAGACCGGCGTAAAACCCGAGCGCCTCGAACTTGAAATTACCGAAGGCGTATTCCTGGCAGAGGGTGACACGACGGATGAAACGTTCGCCAAGCTGAAGAAGCTCGGGGTTCGCCTGGCGCTCGACGATTTCGGCACCGGCTACAGTTCGCTGGGCTATCTCAAGAAAGCCCCGTTCGATAAGATCAAGATCGACCAGAGTTTCGTTCGCGGCGCGGCGTCGGCTACGAACCGCAACGCCGCCATTATCCGCGCTATCGTCACGCTTGCCGAAACGCTCGGCATGGACACTTGCGCCGAGGGCGTCGAGACGCATGATGACCTGCAACTGATCCGCGAGCTTGGCGTCAGCATGGTCCAGGGCTTCATCTTCGGGAAACCCGGCGAGTCTTCCGTCGCGCGGGAACTTGCCAACAATGTACGGATGGAGGCCGAGGGTTTCGCCTGCAGCCGAGAGCCGCGTCACCGTTTGATGCGCAGGGCAATCGCCTGCATCGATGGCAATATGGTTGAGTTGAAGCTGCGCAACCTGTCGTCGATGGGCGCGCTTGTCGAATGCCAGGTACCTGTCCCGCCCGGAACCGAACTTGCAATCGACATCGTCGGTGTCGGGCCCATGCGCGGCCGCGTGAGGTGGTCCCAGCCTGGAAAGTTCGGGGTCCAGTTCGAACAGCAGTTCGACCTCGGGCGCCTTGCGCCGAAGAAGGAGGCGCGCAGGGAGGTCCGGATGTTAACCCCGGCATATCTCAGCCGGGGGAAAACGGGCTAGGACCTAAAGGAGCCCGGCAAAGCGCCTCGTCTCGGATCGATCCTTGCCGTAGAAGTCGTCGAAATAGACGATCGAGGTGCCGCTCGGCACTGCGGTCAGGTAGGTGATGTAGAGCGGGACGAGGTTAGGAAGATCGACCTTCTGCTCCGGCTTCGCGGACTTCCAGCTCGGCGCGCGACCGTTGAACAACCAGCGCTCGAGACGCGGGGCGTCCTCCAAACGCACGCAGCCGTTGCTCTGCAACCGGGCCGCATCCTCGATCTTTTCCTTTTCCGGCGTGTCGTGTAGCCAAATCCCCTGTGCGTTGGGGAACATGAATTTCATTCGGCCCATCGAGTTCGCGGGCCCGGGCTTCTGGCGCATTCGGATTGGCTTACCGGCGGCCACAGCATGCCAGTCGACTGACATCGCATCGATCACATGGGCATGATCGGACCAGTCCGACAGCACTTCATAGCCATGGGAATTGAGGTAGGTGCGGCCACCCTTGATCACCCGCGGCGCAAGCAGCTTCGAGGTGAGATCTGGCGGCGAATTCCAGTACGGATTGAGCGCGACGTAGCGGATGAACGCATTCATCATCGGTGTTTGCGCAACTGCATCGGGCCTTCCTGCAACCACGCGCATGGAGTCGACGACCTGCCCGTTCTCATACATGTAAAGTCGCGCCGCCGGAGGGTTGACGATGACGTAGCGGCCGCTGCCCGATGGAAGGGCGCGCGCGCGCTCCAAGTTGAGCTCCAGCAGGCGTCGCTCCGAATCGCTCCGGTACATCTGACTGGCAATCGCGGCGCGCAGCTTGGCGTAGATCGGGTTCATCCAGCCCATGTTCTGGACATAGTCCGACAATGAGGGAGCGCGCGATGCTCCGCTGAGCAGCTCGGCAGCCGATTGAGGCGCGGGCCTGAGCTGCGGATCGACGTAGATGATCCCGCCGGGGTCATGCTTCTGATCGCGCGCGTAAGCGACGAAGGCCTCGCTAAGCATGACGTCAGCGCGCTGGACCGCCGCCGGATTTCCGCCGCGTGCGTCGTCCACGGCTCGGCTCAGCGCCCTTACATTGTAGCGCCTCGGATTGAGATGATCGGCCCCAGCCGATGCAAGCAAAGCAATCAATTGTTGGGCCGCCGCTCCGGACGATGGCGACAGCCACAGCGGCGCGCCGTTGCGGGCGCGATAGAAGCTTGCGACCTCGGCGCTTTGCGGCGCCGCCGCCGCTGGGCGCGCCAGCGCTGCGTTGCCAGCTCCGCCCAGAGGCACCGCCAACAGTGCTGCAAAGCCCAGTGCCGCAAATCCCTTAAGCGGCGTAGCGCCGCGCAGTAGCTTTCCCATCAATCCACTTCGCTGCTGTTGAATGCGCCAGGCGCCCGCTGACGACCTTAACGCATAACTCGGCAAACTGTTTATCCGGGTCGGGCATGAACCTGCAATGTCCGATAAATCTTTGCCGTGGAACGACTTACATTGACTGCATAAAAGAAGCGCCGGCGATCACCGGCGCTTCCGCTCGCGAAACGCGAACTGTTTAATAGCGACGGTTGATGTCAACGTTGCGGACATAGCCGTTCACGTCAACGTCACAGCGCCACGAAAGATCGGCGGCTTGGTTGTAGCCGTAGCCGAGCGCGCCATAGGCGCCGTAACCGTAGGCACCATAATTGTTGTAGGCGTAGCGGCCGCTGCTCGCGAGACCACGGATCCGCATGCCGTAGCGGGTTGGCGTGCTCGAGGTCACGCCGGTGACGCGGCCGTAGTTATTGGTCGGGATACCGACGAGCGACCCAAGGATCGAACCGAGGCTGGTTCGATTATAAAGCCGGTTCTGCACTGCCGCGGTGCATTGCTGCGCTGCAGCGTTCACGTTCATTCCGCCATAGCCATAGCCATAGCCATAGCCATAGCCGCCATAGGCGCGGGGGTAATATTGGGCGGCCGCAGGGGCCGCGACGACAGTCGCTAGTCCAGCCGCGCCGGCAAGCATCTTAATCATCGTACGCATGGCTCTTTTCCTCCTTCCACACGGTTGGAGCCGTTTGCAGTAAGAACGCTTGGCAAGGCCTTGCGGGGCGGCATTCGTCGCGCCAGCGGGTCGCGCCGTCGCGCGAAAATGAACATTGGTTTAACCCGCTCGAGTGCGCGGATTGTTCGGCGAAAGCCTAAGCTGCTGAGTCGTCAGGATTTCACGTCCGATTCTAACGATTATGTGCTATGAACCGCGGCGGGGTCAGAGGGAGGTGTGCTCATGGAAGGCACGTTCGGAAGCTGGCGCAGCGCGATGGTCGGGCTGGGCCTAACGGTGGTGATCGTCGGCGGAGGCTTGGCGCTCGCCTTCTGGTAAGCGCGACTGCACGGGACGGAGCGCATTCAAGCCGCGGGCCCGACATGTGATTGTCGGGGCAAATTGAATTGGATCGGCGCCTAGTGCGCCGGCTCGGTTTCTCGAGCAGAAGGCGCTCCAGCACCGACGAGATTATCGAATAGCGCGCGGTAATGGATCATCGCCTGCCGCAGATCCTCCGTGCTCGCATCGCCCCCCTCGTGCCGGAGCGCGATTTCATGCGCCTCATGGTAATGCTCGACAACCTGCGGATGGTCGACAGAGATGTCACCGGCACGCTGGTCAAAGTCCGTCACCGGATAGCCCCGCGTCTTCATGACCTCGCCGATGAGAGCGTCGGCAAAGGATACAGCGCGCGCGGGGTCATCGACAAATCGTGCCTGTACATCGTCCCAGCGCTCCGCGAACTCGCGGCGCTCGGCGGCCTCAAGGGGGCGAATATCTAGCTTCTTCACGCGTTTCTCGCGCTCGGCGAGTTCGGCTTCAGCCTTGGCGCGATCGCCCTTCACGTCGACGGTGCGATCATATTCCGGGCCGAACTGATCCCGCAGATGCGCCGAGCGGACCCTTCGCGACCAAAGGATTGCGCCGACGACAAGTATCGCAAGGACAACGATCCCAACTACGATCCAGGCGTTCTGCGTCATTGTTCTTCTCCTCGAGGAGGCCAGGGATGAACAACGAACGAAGAGCCCCTAGGGTGCACGCACCGGCACGCCAGGTGGAAGCCGACAAGAGGAGGCGGAGGCGGCGTCGAACCGCGGCCGCTAATGGATCAGGGAATCAAAACGCTTCTGCCGGCATTGCCATCAGCGTCTCGGCGCCGGCCTCGACCTTGCGCCGCAAGGCAACAGTCAAAGGGAGCTCGCGCTGAGCGTAGAAGCGCGCGATAGTGAGCTTGGCCTCGTAGAATTCCCTGCCCTCCTTTCCGCCACCTGCGGCAAGCGCTTGGCTCGCGGCCCGGGCCATCTTCAGCCACATCCAGCCTAGGGTCACGAGGCCCATGAGATCCATATAGGCGTAAGCACCTGCGCCGGCGTCGTCCGGGTTGGCCATGCCATGCTGCGCG
>DATIQO010000024.1:0-8000 GCA_035470745.1 Sphingomicrobium sp.
GCGCCGACGCGGTGGCCCGAGGCGGCGAGCGCAATTGCGGTGTGAACGGCTGTCGTTGACTTGCCGGTCCCGCCCTTTTCATTGGCGAAGACGATGAAATGCGGCTGGCTCATGCTTGATCTTTCCCCCGGCGCATGTGCAAGCGCCGCCCGTCGCGAAGATTAACTGAGGCGATCACCGCGTGCAAATCGTTCGTAGCAGTGAAGAATTGGCGAAAGCGCGATCGATGCTCGAGGGCAGCCTCGCGTTGGTCCCGACGATGGGGGCGCTTCACGCTGGCCATATGAAGCTCATCGCCGAGGCGAGGCGCTCGGCCGACAAGGTCGCTGCCTCGATATTCGTCAACCCGACCCAATTTGGCGCGAACGAGGATTTCGGCCGCTATCCGCGACGCGAAGCCGAGGACGCGCAGATGCTCGAAGAGGCGGGATGCGATCTGCTCTGGCTGCCGTCGGTCGACCAAATTTATCCGCGCGGCTTTGCAACGTCCGTCCACGTCGCCGGGCTCTCGAAGCGCTGGGAAGGCGAGGCGCGCCCAGGCCACTTCGACGGTGTCGCGACGATCGTCGCCAAGCTCCTGCTTTGCTTCAGGCCCGATCTGGCTCTGTTCGGCGAGAAGGATTTTCAGCAGCTCGTGGTGATCCGCCGCATGGTCGAGGACCTGAGCATCTGCGTCAGGATCATCGGCGTGCCGACGGTGCGCGAAGAGGATGGCCTCGCCCTCTCCTCTCGTAATGCCTACCTTTCCAATGACGAACGCCAGCGGGCGGCGGCGCTCCCCCGCGCCCTCCAATATGCGCGCACGGCCATCCTCGACGGCTCCCCGGTTCAGCTGACTCTTCAAACTGCGCGTAAATCGCTGATCGAGGCAGGCTTCTCGCGGATCGATTATTTGTCGCTCGTCGATGCGGCAACGCTCGAGCCAGTCGAGGCGCCAACCGGCGCCATGCGCCTCATCGCAGCAGCGGTCATCGGAGCCACGCGCCTCATCGATAATCTCGAGGTCTCCAATCATGGTTGAGCCGCGTTAACCATTTCTTTGCCTTCGGCGCCGAATTCTCCCCCCAACAGGGAAGGGGAATGCAAATGGGTGCCATCAGTCAGAAAAGCGCGGAGTTCCTGCTGCGGAGCCGCCTCGCGGATGCAGAAAATGGCGATGTCGATGCGCTGTTCGAGCTTGGAGTTTCCTATTCGACCGGTCGCGGCGGGATCGCCGTGGACCTCATCGAAGCCCACAAATGGTTCAATCTCGCGGCGCTTTCCGGTTCGACCCGGGGGCAGGAGTGTCGCGCTGAAATTGCGCTCGAAATGACCGCGCGCGAGATTGCAGAAGCGCAGCGCCAGGCGCGTGCGTGGCTAGCCAGCTGTTCCTACCAGCGGCGCGCCGCCTGATATTTCGACGAGGGTCGTTGTTGCGCTCGGCGGGCCCGGGCGCTCCTTGCCCCAGGTCATTGCGCTGACCTGCGCTGCTGGAACTGCGAGCAAGATCAGATAGTCGCGCGCTTCGGCGGCCCGCTCGGCACCGAGCGCAAGCGCGTGATCGCGGGTGTCCGTTGGATCGCCATGTCCCTCGATCCGAACCGCCACTTCGGGGTGCTGTCTCAACCACATGGCCTGGGCGGCAAGGATCGTACGTGCCTGCTGCGTCAGCGTGGCGCTTCCCGGTATGAAATAGACCATTGTCCCACCCGACTGGGCAGCGAAATCGGCGCGCAGCACCTCGATCGGGTTTGCAACTGGAACTGCCGGCACCTGGCGCTGCCTCAGGCCGGGAAGTTGCGCCAAGGCCGGTGAGGCAAGAATGGCGGCAAAGAGGAGAATCTTGCGCATCGGCTTTAGTCCATCGCTCCCGACCAGTTCGGATCGGACCCATCTTGCGGAATTGTCATCTTTCTTGGTTGGCTGCCGTCGAGGCTCACTCGATAGATGCCCGGACGCCCGGTCGGATCGGTACGCTGGAAAACGAGTTCGCGGCTCGATGCCGCCCAGCTTGGCCCTTCGTCGGTGGGACCACCGGTCAGGATCTTTTCCCCTGTCCCATCGGGATTGATGATGCCGACCCGGCGGGTGTCGCCGAACCTCCAGGTGAACGCGATGAGGTTCCCGTCGGGGCTCCATTCGGGCGAGCTATAGGCCGCCGTGCCGAACGTGATCCGGCGTTCGTTCGAACCGTCGGCGTTCATCACGTAGAGCTGTTGGGTCCCCGAGCGGTCGCTCTCGAACACGATCTTGCTGCCATCGGGGGAGAAACTGGCGTCGGTGTCGATTCCAGGAGCAGTCGTCAGTCGCTGCGGCATCCCCCCGTTCGCTCCGACGACATAGATGTCGCTGTTGGTGCCGAGCATCATCGAGAATATGATCTTTGACCCGTCTGGCGAAAAGCGCGGCGCGAAGGTCATCGCATTGCCCGGCAGCAGCGGGCGCTGCGAACTCGACCCGAGATCCACGACCCTGACCTGCGGAACGCCGCCCTGGAAGCTGACATAGGCAAGGCGACCGCCCTTGGGTGACAGTCGCGGCGTCAAAACGGTCGTCTCGCCGGCGGTCACATAGCTGTGATCGAAGCCGTCGCTGTCCATGATCGCGATCCGCTTCACCCGGGCCTCGGGTGCGCCGGTCTCTGCGACATAGGCGATGCGCGTATCGAACATGCCCGGCGAGCCGGTGATCGCCTTGTAGGCGAGACCCGAACATTTATGCGCAGCGCGCCTTAGATCTCCAGGCGCTGCGACGAAGCCGATCCGGCCGAGCTCGCGGCCCTTGTCGACGTCATAGACGTAGCAACCAACCGTAAGTCGCCCATCGGGCCGCTGCTGGACGAACCCGGTGATGAGCCCCTTTGCGCCCCTTTCACGCCACTTCGAGAAGCTTGGTGCCGTAACTTCGGGGAACGAATAATAATCCTTGCGGTCAGGGCTGAGCGGCATCAGCTCGGCGGTCTGCCTGAGATCCGTTTCAATGAGCTGGGTCGCCTGCCAGGCATAAGCGAGTGATTCATTGCCTTTCGTGCCCGAATCCGGCGAGGTCATCGGCGGGAGAGCAATGACCGTCGCGGAAGGGGAGGGCTGCGCTCCGGCCGCCCCCGCGATCGAAGCCGCGACCAGCGCAGATAGAAGAACTCGACTTGCGCTCATGACTCTCTTGTGCCGATCTGACGAAATGTTTCGACCCACTCTCTTGGCTGGCGCCGCGGCCGCCCCTCGCTGTCGAGGAAGGCGGCAGTGACGGATGCGTCCGCCAACAGTTCCGTTCCCCGCATGACTCGCTGATGAATATTCACGGAGGATGCGCGGACCTGTTCGACGGTGCTGACGATCTGAACATCCTCGCCCAGTCGCGCCGGGCGCCGGTAGCGAATGTCGACATGCGTGACGAAATAGGCGCTGCCATCGCCCCTTAGCATTGCCGACTGGTCGATTCCGACCGCGCGCAGCATGTCCGAGCGCGCGCGCTCCATGAACTTGAGATAATTGGCGTAATAGACGACCCCTGCGGTGTCGGTGTCCTCGAAATAGACGGTGAGCGCGAACCGGTGCTGGCGGCCGATGAAGCCGCCGCGATAGGGCGTGTCCAATTCAAAGCTCACCGGCCGCGCTCTAACCAGTTGCGTCTCGTCAGGTCAAAGGGGCCTTGACCAATGTAACGCAAAGGTTACATGTAACGGATAGGTTACATTTAAGAGGGGGCCGGAATGGTTGATCGCGATTTAGAGGCACAGGTTGACAGGTTGAGCAGAAAGCGGGCGCGGATGCTGCCGATCCTCGCAATCGTCTTCCTGTCGCAGCAGATTACCTACTTTTCGACCCTCAACACGCCGGGACCCCATGCGGCCGAGAAGCTCAAGATTTCGGCCTGGCTCGTGCTCTCGGTCATTCTCCTTGCGGGTCTTGCGACCAAGGGCTTCTGGTTCCAGCCCAAGGCGGTCCGGGACATGCTCGACGATGAAAACACGCGTGCAAACCGCCTGATCGCAACCCGTGCGGGCTTCCTCGCATCGATGACGGCGGCGATCCTCGTTTATATCGACACCATGTTTGACACGGTGGGCGGGCGCGAAGCGGTTCATTTCATCATGTCGGTCGGTATCGCCGTCGCGCTTATATCCTGGGGGGTCCTCGAGAAGCGCGCGCATCAGGATGGCTGAGCGGCTCGCCAACCGGTTGAAGGAGCGACGCGCCGAGCTCGGATTGACGCAGGCCGAGCTGGCGGCGGAGGTCGGCGTCACGCGCAAGACCGTGAACACGGTTGAAAATGGCGTCTTCACGCCTTCGGCGACGCTCGCGATAAAGCTGGCGCAATCCCTTAACGTGCCGGTCGAGCAGCTGTTCTGGATTGAGAAGTGACTTCGCCGACTTCGCGAACGAGGTCGCCTTGCGCCTCGGCAATATCGGCAAGATGCATGCCCCAGCTCGGCAGGAACATGCCGAATACCGCGACCTCGCCGCCGATATGGTCGGTCCATTTCTCCCCCGGCAAGTGGTTGGTGCGAACGGCGAGATAGCCGCGCTGACCATCATTGACGCATTTTGCCGAAACCAGCCCCTCGGTTCGGACATAGGGGGTCGCCGGCTGTCCTTGGACCGACCATTGGATCGGCCCACCCGGCACCGGAAGGGTCGAGCGGGCGAACCAGTAGCTGTCGAGCTTCACCCAGTCTTTTGAACCGGGCGAAGCTGGGTTGACACAGCCCACGGTCATTCCCGGCTGGTCGGTAATGCCGAACATCGCGCCCTCGGGCGGGACGTTCTTGTCGCGAAAACTCGTCCAGCTGATCACACATCCGGTCTCGCCCGCTCGGCTGCACAGCGGCGTCTTCTTGAACGTCCCGCCGACTAGCTTTCCCTGCGGCACCAGCACGTCGAAACCGGGGAGGATGGCAAGCTTCATCCGCGCAGCGATCGCGGGCTTCGTTTCAATCTCCTGCGCGAGGAGCTGCTCGAGGATCAGGCTTCCCTGGCTGTGGCCGATGAGGACGAAGGGGCGGCCGCCATTGCGGTTTGCAATATATTCGCGCCAAGAGGCGAGCACGTCGCCATAAGCGAGCTTGGCGGCGTCCGATACGTCAGCGCCCGCCGAATAGGCAGCGACCGCAGCGAGCGTCATCTGGCGATAGACTGGCACGAACGGCCGGCACACCGACGCAAAGCGGGCAAACTGCGTCTCCACCGCGAGCTTCTCCTCGCGGCCCGCGTTCATATCGCTGTTCAGCGACGGGTCGCTCGAAACCGTCGGATAGACGTAGAAGCAGTCGAGCGGCGGGTCCTTGACGGCCGCAACCGGATCGCTAGCGCCATAGCCCTGCGGACCAAGTTCAGTCGTTGGCAGCGGCGCCGAGCAGCTGTCGGCGCGGCCTGGCAGGCAAAGCCAGCTCGCATCCTTGGAATAATCGGGGTGCGCTGCAAGCGGTTCGTTCGGCTGCGCGTCAGCCGGCGCTGCAAGCAGCAGCCCGGCAATCAGCATGAGACTTCGCATTCTACTTCGAATTCGCTCCACCCTCGAACAAGCCGCCCTGGCTAACCTGCGGCACCGGCAGGCCAAGATGCGCGTATCCGCGGCCATTGAGGCAACGTCCCCGTGCCGTCCGCGCGATGAGGCCAAGCTGAATGAGATAGGGCTCGATGACGTCCTCGATCGTGTCGCGGGGCTCGGACAGTCCCGCCGCCAGCGTCTCGACGCCGACCGGGCCGCCGCCATAGAGGTCAGCGATCATCGTCAGGTACCGCCGATCCATCGCATCGAGCCCGAGGCTGTCGATCTCAAGCCGTGACAAGGCCCGGTCTGCCGCTTCGGCGGTGATCGTATCGGATCCCGCTGCATGGGCGAAGTCGCGAACGCGGCGCAGCAGGCGTCCCGCGATCCGCGGCGTACCGCGTGAGCGGCGCGCAATTTCGCGCGCTCCGTCGTCGGTCAGATCGACGTGCAGCAACCTTGCTGCGCGGCGGACGACCTGCTCAAGTTCCTCGAGGCTATAGAAATTCAGTCGGACCGGGATTCCGAACCGGTCGCGCAGCGGCGTTGTGAGAAGTCCCTGCCGGGTGGTTGCTCCGACCAGGGTGAACCGCGGCAGTTCGATGCGGACCGAGCGGGCCGACGGCCCTTCGCCGATCATGAGGTCGAGTGCGCGGTCCTCCATTGCGGGGTAGAGCACCTCTTCGACCGCCGGGTTGAGGCGATGGATCTCATCGATGAAGAGGACGTCACCGTCCTCGAGATTCGTGAGCAGTGCCGCAAGATCCCCCGACTTTGCGATCACAGGGCCCGAAGTTGCACGAAAGCCGACTCCCATTTCGCGAGCGAGAATGCCGGCGAGTGTCGTCTTGCCAAGGCCGGGCGGACCGTGGAGCAGGACATGGTCGAGTGCTTCGCCGCGACTCTTCGCGGCCTGCACGAAGATGCGCAGATTCTCGCGCGCGGCCTGCTGGCCGATAAACTCGTCGAGGCTCTTTGGGCGAAGCGCCGCGTCCGCGTCCTCGCTGGTGCGCTCCGGCGTCGTGATGCGGGCAGGGTCGGTCGCCATCCACCATTGATTCGCAGATGGATGGTCTTACGACAAGGAGCGAGCGAGGAATTGAACGTCGGCTCTACGAAGGGGGGAGCGGCAATGAAGGTTGATCGGCGCACGATGATCGGCGGGCTGGCCGCGGCGACGATCGCAGCGCCAGGTCTTGCGCGGAGGGACATTACGCCGTCCTGGTATGCAAACGCGGTCATCATCGATGGCCTCGGCGGCATCGCCGACCCTTATGGCGCCGACGGCGATCTGCGGCTCACGGAGCGCGCCTGGGCCGAGACGAGGATGACGGGCCTGACCGCTGTCCGCGATACGATCCTTCCGGTCGGCAACCAGGCCGACGCGTGGGAGCAGTTCCAGAAGAATCTCGACGACTACCATAACAATTTCCGTGCCAATCCGGACCGCCTCCTGCTCGTCGAGAAGGCCGCCGACATTCCGTCGGCGAAGCACGAAGGGAAACTCGGGATCATCCTTGGCACGCAGGACACCGCAATGGTCGGACCTGCGCTCGACCGGCTTGCTGAAATGAAAAAGCGCGGCATCCGCGCGGTCCAGCTGACTTACAATCTGGCGAACCTCAGCGGTGACGGTTCGATCGAGCCAAGAGATGGTGGGATCACCAACCTCGGCCGTGAAACGATTCGCCGGATCGAGGCGGAAAGGCTGCTACTCGATCTCGCGCACGGAGGAGCGCGGACGATGGAGGAAGCCGCCCAGTTCGCACAACGACCGCTCACCATCAGCCATACGGGCGCGCGCGCTCTTTACGACCATCCGCGCAATTCGACCGACGCCGCCATTCGCGCGGTTGCAGACAAGGGCGGTGTCGTGGGCGTCTACTTCATGCCTTACCTATCGGGCGACATGAGACCGACCGGAACGATGCTGCTCGATCATATCGACCATATCGCGAAGGTCGCAGGCGAGGACCATGTGTCGATCGGAACGGACGGAGGCGTCCTCCCGCTCGTGATCGACCAGAAAGCCATCGACGATGCGCGCAAGGATTATGAGCAGCGCAAGGCCGCTGGCATCGCTGCGCCCGGCGAGGCGCCGGACGTCTTCACGATCGTTCGCGATTATAATTCAATCGACAAGCTCGAGCGCCTGGGCACGGCTCTAACCAAGCGCGGCTGGAGCGCAGCGCAGGTGGAGAAGCTGCTCGGCGGCAACCTGATGAGGCTCTACGAAGAAGCGTGGGGCAGCTAGCAGCGCTGCGCCGACAAGAAGGAGCGGTGAAGGGCCCAGCGATCAGGTTCGCGTACCTGCGGCGGAATGTTCAACCGGACCCACGATATCGACCCAGTCATGCTTGCGGCCTTCCCAGACCGAGAAACGAGGCGCTGCGAAATAAGGATCGTCGAATGCCCCGAGCGCGATGGCGATCAAGTCGGGGAAGTTTCCGCCGGTGTAATGGACGGTTGAGCCGCAATCGGGGCAGAAACTGTAGATGACAGCTTGTCCGCTGTCGGCGGTCCGGACCCAT
>DATIQO010000025.1:0-7770 GCA_035470745.1 Sphingomicrobium sp.
CGCGCTTTTGCAACGCCATGGCCGGCGAGATAGGTTGCAACGGCGGCGGCGCGCTTGTCGGACAGTATCTGGTTGACCTGCGCCGTTCCCGAAGTGTCGGTATGTGCAAAGACGTCGACGTAGGTTCGGCTGCGCGTCTTCACGGTCCGGGAGATTTCGAGAAGCGTCGCGTCGAACTCCGGGCGGACGGCAGCGCTCCCTGCGGGAAAAGTGAGCTCCGCCGGGATCCGGATGACGATCCCGCTGCCGACCTGCAGCACGTCGAGGCCGATTCCAGCGGTCTGCGTTCGGAGCTCGCGGTCAAGGTCGGCCATATAGGCTGCAGCAGCGCCCATCGGGAGCGGCTGAATCTTGGCGGCACGCATCTTGGCAACGCGTGCCTTGCGACCGCCGATCACGTCTGAAGCAAGGTAAGGGGCGCCGAGCCCAAGCGGCGTAAATGCCGCCGGGCGGGCCATTGGCGGAGGCGGCGCGGTCTCGCAGCCCGCGAGAAAAGCGAGCGAACATCCGATGGTGATCGCTTTGAGGCTGCGGCTAATTGACATGTGATCGGCCTCCCACCGACGAAACGAAACATAAGAAACTGGCGTGTAGCACGGCCGGTTCCGATGGCGAATCGCAGCGCGGCTTGTGAACCTTTGCCTCGCACGTCTACACTTGCCATCCCACGCCCATGAGCGACCACTTATCCCCCATACCCTGGATCGACGTTGTCCTGCTTCTCGCCCTGATCGCGCTTAACGGCGCGCTGGCGATGAGCGAGCTTGCGATTGTCTCGTCGCGCGAAGCGCGGCTGAAGGCGCTCGCGCGCAGCGGCAGCAGCGGCGCTCAATGTGCGCTCGATCTTGCAGCCGAACCCGGGCGCTTCCTCTCGACGGTCCAGAGCGGGATCACGTTGATCGCGATCTTTGCCGGCGCATTTTCTGGTGAAGCGCTTGGCGGACCTGCAGCCGAGCGCCTGCAACTCCTCGGCATTGACGATAAGACTGCCCACACCGCTGGATTTGCCTTCTTCATCGTCATCACCACCTTTCTCTCGCTCGTCATCGGTGAAATCGTGCCCAAGCAGATCGCGCTTCGCTCGCCCGAGCCGATCGCGGTCGTCGTTGCCCGACCAATGCGGGTGATGTCGAAGGTCGTCGCTCCGTTCGTCTGGCTGCTCGACCGCTCGAGCGCGCTCATCTTCAAGCTGCTGGGCCTCGACCGCGGATCCAAGAACCAGGTGACGGCCGAGGAGCTCCACCTTGTCGTCGCCGAAGCGCAGACGGCCGGCGTTCTCGAAGAAGATGAGCGGGCGATGATTTCGGGGATCGTGCGTCTCGCCGATCGGCCAGTGCGCGAAGTCATGACGCCGCGGACGGAGATCGACTGGATCGATGTCGAATCGACGCAGGAGGAGATCCGGCAGGCACTCCTCGAAACGGCGCACACGCGCATCCCGGTCGCCGACGGTTCGGTGGAGAATATCGTCGGCGTGATCCAGATCCGCGACGTTGTCGCGGCCTTATTGGAAAACCGCCCGCTCGACCTCAAGCGACTATGCCGTACTGCGCCCGTTATTCCGGATCTCATGGACGCGATGGACGCGCTTGCGGTCCTTCGCGCAGCCGAAGTGCCGCTCGCCCTCGTCAATGACGAATATGGGCATCTCGACGGGATCGTGACGCCGGGCAGCATCCTTGCAGCACTTGCAGGCACCTTTGCGCACGATATCGAACTGGGCGAGGAGCCGCCGCTTCTCGAGCGCGACGATGGCAGCTGGCTGGTGTCAGGGGCCGCAAATGCCGACGTGCTCTCCGACCGGCTCGGGATCGCGATGCCCGAAGATCGCGACTATTCGACCGTTGCCGGCTTCGCCTTGTCGGTTCTCAAGCACCTGCCCGAGACGGGCGAGACATTCCGCCACGACGGCTGGTCGTTCGAGGTCGTCGACATGGATGGACGCAAGATCGACAAGCTGATTGCATCGCGGCCGAAGAAACGGCCGGCCGCGACGCCGGCCGAAGTCGTCGGCTAGAGCTTTCCGAACTTCTGTTCGAAGCCGTCAGTGTCGTTCCGGGCGAGATAGTCGGCCTGCTCGACTAGCCGGTCGCGCAGGATGCGGCCGCGGAAGGCGCCAAGCTGCCCGTCGAGCCGCTCGATCTCGGTCGGAGTTAATCCCGCCAGCTGCTCGAAACTGGTGAAGCCGGCCGAATGGAGTGCCTCTGCAAACTTGGGGCCGACGCCCTTCAGCGCGCAAAGATCGTCGCGGGGGATTTCGCCATCGAGTGCGCGATGGACTGGCGCCTGGATGATATCGCCGGCGACGTCCGTCGCCGCCGCTGCGGCTTCGCCGGCGATGCCACGTCCCTCGGGTGGGCGCCGTTGCTGCATGTGCGGCCGGATCGGCGCGCTGTCGGTCAAGTTCACCCGCTGTTTCGGGCGCAGGAGGATGAACGCCAGCACAAGCGCCACCACGATGACGATTACCCACCAATAATCCCGGATCAGATCCATTCTTTTCTCACCAGTTCCACTGAGCGTTGTAGCGACGACGAAGCTCGATCAGATAAGCGACGACCAAGCCGAAAAGAAAGCCCGCTAACGCGGCGGCGGCGCCTTCCACGATCAGCGGCACGCCGCCGCCGTCGGAAGACCAGGTCGCGCTCGAAACGCCCGGTACTTCGCCGATGATGCGGACGAGCTCGCTTCGCTGGAAATCGTCGGCGGGACCGGAAAGGAATATGCGTCTCGTTATAGGGCCGCGATGCAGGTGCCCGCTCACTTGCGGGATCTCGTTATAGACGATCGTTGCCCGAACATCCCGCTCGACATCGCGAACCAGACGGTCGGCGCCGCCAAGCGGACCATGCCAGAATGCAGCGAGCGCGATCGACGTCACCGCGCCGATCGCAAAGGCGGCATTACGGCGCCGGCGGCTGCGAAAAGCGATCAGTCCGGCAACCACGCCGACGACGATCGCGGCGCCGATCGGCGGCCACAAATATGTCCAGAGCGTGCTCAAACCTGCTCCCTTGCGAGTTCCCTCCAGCCGATGTCGCGGCGGTGGAAGCCATCGGCGAAATCGATCTGGTCGACGGCCCGATAGGCGCGCGCACGGGCGTTCGCGAACGTTTCGGCAACAGCCGTAACGGCAAGAACGCGGCCGCCTTTGGCGATCAGCCCATGATCGCCAATAGCGGTACCGGCGTGGAAGACGGTGACGCCTTCGACCTGCTCGGCTGCGTCAATCTCGCGGATGAGGCCGCCGCTTGCAGGCGTTCCGGGATAGCCCCTTGCAGCGACGATGACGGTCATCGCATGCCTGCCGGTAAGCCGGGGCGGCTCGCACTCGGCAAGGCGGCCGGTAGCGACCGCGAAGAGCAGTTCGGCAAAATCGCCGTCGATGAGCGGCATGATTGCTTCGCACTCGGGGTCGCCGAAGCGAACGTTATATTCGATCAGCTTGGGACCCTCGCTCGTTAGCATCAGACCGGCATAAAGCACGCCGTTGAAGGGCGTTCCGGCGGCGGCGAGCGCGCGCGCGGTCGGGCGAACGATTTCGTCCATCGCGCGCTGCTCGAGCTCGGCGGTGAGCACCGGCGCCGGGGCATAGGCCCCCATGCCTCCGGTGTTGGGGCCGGTGTCGCCCTCGCCGACGCGCTTGTGGTCCTGCGCCGATGCGAGGGGAACTGCGGTCTCGCCGTCAACGAGCGCGAAGAGGCTCGCTTCTTCGCCTTCGAGGAACTGCTCGATGACCAACGGTCCCTCGCCAGCAGCCTCGATTGCCGCCTCGGCTTCGGCGCGCGAAGTTGCGACGGTGACGCCTTTGCCGGCGGCTAGTCCGTCCGCCTTGATGACGACGGGGATTGCGAAACGATCGAGGGCGAGGCGGGCGTCGGCAACGCCGTCGACCCTCACATAATCGGCAGTCGGGATATCGTTTGCCCGGCAGAGGTCCTTGGTGAACCCTTTGGATCCCTCGAGCTGCGCCGCGGCGGCGCTAGGCCCGAACACCGCGATGCCGGCATCCCGGAGCGCATCGCCGACGCCCGCCACCAGCGGCGCCTCGGGACCGACCACGACAAGATCGATATCGTTCCTGCGCGCAGCTTCCACCACGGCATCCCCGTTGCACGGGTCCACTGAAATGCAGTCGGCCCAGCGGGCGATGCCGGGATTGCCCGGCGCAGCCAAGAGCTTGTCGCAGCTCGGCGATTGCCTAAGTCGCCACGCTAGCGCATCCTCGCGGCCGCCAGACCCCAACAGCAGAATATTCATGAACTTTCCCGAAGATGCACGCGCCGGACTGTTAGCGAAGGTCGCTGCCGGCGACAATTCGCCAGCACTTAGCGTCAGTGAACTCTCGGGCGCCTTAAAGAAAACGATCGAAAGTGCGTTTGGCTACGTGCGCGTGCGAGGCGAGATCAGCGGGTTCAAGCGCCACGGATCCGGCCACTGCTATTTCACGTTGAAGGACGAGAATGCCTGCATCGATGCAGTGATCTGGCGCGGCAATGCCGCGGCGCTTGCCTTCCTTCCCGAAGACGGTGCCGAAGTCATCGCGACGGGCAAGCTCACGACCTATCCCGGGCGTTCCAAGTACCAGATCGTCGTCGATCGGATGGAGATCGCGGGCGAGGGAGCGCTGCTCGCTCTTCTTGAAAAACGCCGCAAGGCGCTCGCGGCGGAAGGACTTTTCGCAGTCGAGCGGAAGCGCAAGCTGCCCTTCCTTCCCCAAGTGATCGGGGTTGTGACTTCACCGACGGGCGCGGTTATCCGCGATATCCTCCACCGACTGGAGGACCGCTGCCCAACCCACGTCATCCTCTGGCCGGTCCCGGTGCAGGGCGAGGGCGCGGCAGCGAAGATCGCCGCAGCAATTCGCGCGTTTCCAGGCATCGAACCAAAGCCCGATCTTTTGATCGTTGCGCGTGGCGGCGGCTCGATCGAGGACCTTTGGGCATTCAACGAAGAAGAAGTGGTTCGAGCGGCCGCCGAATCGCCGATCCCGCTCATCTCCGCGGTTGGGCATGAGACGGATACTACGCTGATTGACCATGCCGCCGACCGCCGCGCTCCGACGCCGACGGCGGCAGCGGAGATGGCGGTACCGGTCCGGGGAGATTTGCTCGCCCAGCTGAGCCAGCTCGAGCATCGTTCCCAGAACTGCCTTGCGCGCCGGGTGCACCATTGCCGGGACCGGTTCGATCTCACAATTTGCCGCTGGCCGCAGCCGCAGGCGATCTTCGCCCCGATGGCGCAGCGCCTCGACGAACTCGGGGAGAGGCTCCCGCGCTCGCTCGGCGCGCGCGCCGGAACTGCCCGTGCCGACCTCAATCTCGTCGCTGGACGGCTACGGCGCGAGCTGATCGACCAGCGCATTGCTCGTCTTTCGGAAAGACTCGGCGCCGCCTGGAAGATGGCCGAGCTTGCCCATCCCGAGCGGCCGCTCACGAAGGGCTACGTTCGCGTGACCAGCAGGGACGGAAGAACCCTTACTACTGCCTCCGATGCCCGCGCCGCGAAGTTGCTGACGCTGCGGTTTGGCGACGGCACGCTCGATGCCGCGGTCGACGACGGGACTGCTCCAGCGGTTGAGCGCAAGGCCCGGCGTTCCTACATCCCGCCGCAGCCGGGCTTGTTCGATCCGGCGGAGGAATAGACGCATGCTGATGAGCGGGAGCGGCAGGGCCGCGCGCATCCATTACCTTGCGGGGACGTTTCGATTGCTGAGCGACGGCGACCATGTCGTCTGCGCAGTGACCGGCGCGCGCATCCCGCTCCACGAGCTTAGATATTGGAGCGTTGAGCGGCAGGAGCCTTATATCGATGCGGCCGCGAGCCTGAACGCAGAACGGGCCGCGGGAGGCCGCTAGACCTCGCCCGGTTTCGCGCCGGGCTGCCGCAAAGCCAGGAGCGGGTTTATCGCGTCAGCCACGCGGTTGGGCGCGCACATTGGTCTGTTGCAAAATTGCTACATCGCTTGACAACTTGCCCGCAACGACCGGCCAAGCGTTGCAAGCAACTCTCGGCTTCACCTATCACGCGACGCAGTTCGGCGCATTCGATGCGTCGTTCCACGGCAGCCGTGCCCCCACGCTCGGCTTGGTGAAGGGGAAGATTGAATGACACTTGATTTCCGCCAGCGCTTGCTCGCGACCACCCTGCTGGTCGGCGCAGGCATGCTTGCATCGCCGGCATTCGCGGACAACGCGCAGCCAACCGGCCAGGACTCGACAACGGTCCCGGCAACCCAAGCGCCGCCGACCGGACCGGTCGAAGGCCAGCCGACTCCGAGCACCAACGCGCAGGGCGCGCCGGTCAATGCTCCGCAGGAAATCATCGTCACCGGTTCGCGCATTCCGCAGCCGAACCTTGAGTCGGCCGCACCGGTTTCCGTCGTCACCAACCAGGACGTGAAGCTGTCGGGTACGAGCCGCGTTGAGGACGTCCTCTCGCAGCTTCCTTCGGCCGCTGTGACCCAGTCCTCGGGCTTCTCCAACGGCGCAACGGGTACCGCCGAAGTCGATCTGCGTTACCTCGGCTCGAGGCGCACGCTGACCCTGGTCAACGGCCGGCGCTTGATGCCGGGCGACCCCAATTCGGCTTCGCAGGCCGCAGACATCAACGTCATCCCGTCTGCGCTCATCAAGCGCATTGACGTTCTGACCGGCGGCGCATCGTCGGTTTACGGCGCTGACGCGGTCGCGGGCGTCGTCAACTTCATCATGGACACCGATTTCGAAGGTGTGAAGTTCGACGGCACCTGGTCGATCTACCAGCATGACAATAACAATGTCGATCTCATCAACGGCCAAACGATGAGGTCCATTCTCGATGCGAAGCATTTCCCCTACCCGACGGGCAGCTCGACCGACGGCAGGTCCATCGACGGGACCGTCTCGATCGGTGCCGGCTTCGACGACGGCCGCGGCCATGTCGTGGGCTATTTCGGCTATCGCAAAATCAAGCCGGTGCTCGGCGCTAATCGCGACTACAGCGCCTGCACGATCAGGGAAAATGGCTCGCACACGAAGAACAGCTGCGGCGGTTCGGCCACGGCCGACCCCGGCAACGTTCTCTACTGGGTGCCGGGGCAGACGAGCACGTCGACCATCGGCGCGCTTGGCCCGGGAACGATTACCCAGGGCGGCGAGAACATCTTCAACTATGGTCCGCTGAACTACTTCCAGCGTCCGGACGAGCGCTATACGGCCGGCGTCTTTGCGAACTACGAGATCAATCCGGCCATCAAGCCGTATCTCGAGTTCATGTTCATGGACGACCACACGGTTGCGCAGATCGCCCCGTCTGGCGACTTTGGTAACACCTTCACCATCAACTGCGACAACCCGTTGATGAGTGCTGAGCAGCGGACCGCGCTCTGCAACTCGGCGAACCTCATCAATGGTTTCCTTGGTACGTTCCCGCTCGCAGTTGGGGCCGGGTACAATCCGAACCCGACTGCACCGCCGCTCAACTTCTTCGATGCACGCGGCAACACCTACAATGAAGCCTACATGCAGCTGCTCCGCCGCAACGTCGAAGGCGGCGACCGCCAGGCCGACCTGACGCACACCAGCTTCCGCGGTGTCGTCGGAGCGCGCGGCGATCTCAGCAGCGTCTTCTCCTACGATGCTTACTACCAGTACGGGCGGACGGAATATCAGCAGGTCTACCGCAACGAGTTCTCGGCAGCTCGCCTGATCAACGCTCTTAACGTCGTCAACGTCAATCCGACGACCGGTCAAGTGGTAGCCGTTGGAACACCGGGTTCGGTGATCGAAT
>DATIQO010000026.1:0-9922 GCA_035470745.1 Sphingomicrobium sp.
CGCGAAATGCGCATCGACGCGGGCGCCGGGATCCGCGTCGGCGAAAAGCTCGAGGGTTTCCGCGGGGTCCTGACGGGGAACCCGATCTTCGAGGGGCGGGGGCAGCTTCTCGAGGGCCGGGGTGGCTGAACCAAGAGACAAGGACGCCGCAATAATGATCGTGGCGCCCGAAGGGCGCGACGCGTCGGTACTCCGCGCGCTCCTTGCCGAAGGCGGGATATCAGTCGAGATCGACGCTGGCGGCGGGAAGTTGCTCCGGGCGCTCGAGCAGGGCAGCCATGCCGGAGCAGTGATCACCGAAGAGGCGTTGACGAGAGTCGGCCTTTCCGCCCTTCGCGAAGCCGTCGAGAGGCAGCCGACCTGGTCCGATTTCCCCTTCGTCGTCCTTGCCCGCCGCGGCCAGGTGCTGCGAGGCGACCTCCAGCATGTCGAGCAGGCGCTGAACGCAACCGTTCTTGAACGGCCCTTGCATCCCACTTCGCTTGTCAGCGCAGTCAGGTCCGCGATCCGCGGACGGGTCCGGCAGCGGCTTGCCGCTCGCCACTTGAAGGAGCTCGAGGAAGCCCGGGCGGAACTCAGGAGCCTTGCCCAGACCCTCGAGGGCAAGGTGCGCGAACGGACGCGCGACCTTGCCAGCGCGAATGACAGGCTGACGGCCGAGATCGCCGAGCGCGAACGCGCCGAGGCGCGGCTCCTTCAGGCGCAGAAGATGGAGGCCGTCGGCCAGCTCACCGGCGGCATCGCCCATGATTTCAACAATCTCCTGACTGCCGTGATCGGCTCGATCGACCTCCTCCAGCGGCGCCTCGCCGACGACAAGCAGAAGCGGCTTGCCCGCAACGCGCTGCAGGCAGCGGAGCGCGGCGCCAATCTCACGGCGCAGATGCTGGCCTTCTCACGACGCCAGCAGCTGTCCCCCGCCCCGCTCGACATCAACGAGATCATCACGACGATGAGCGACTTGCTCGCACGCTCATTGGGACCCCGGATCCATCTCCAGATCAAGCTCCAGCCCGAGCTGTGGGCGGCGCTTGCGGACCGCACGCAGCTCGAGATGATGATCCTCAATCTCGCGATCAACGCGCGTGACGCCATGCCGTCAGGCGGCTCGCTTCGGATCACCACCAACAACCTTTCGGCCCCTCCCCCCGAGCTCGGCGCGGATCTGGCTGCCGGTGAATATGTCGGCATCTCGGTGCACGATACTGGGGTCGGCATGCCGCCATCCGTCATTGCCAAAGCGTTCGAACCCTTTTTCACGACCAAGGAGCCGGGCAAGGGCACTGGCCTTGGACTTTCGCAGCTTTACGGATTTGCCCGTCAGTCGGGCGGCACGGCGACCATCGAGAGCAGCGAGGGCAACGGCACGACCGTCACCATCTACCTGCCAAGGACGATCGCGCAGCCGATAGCCTCCAGAGCGAAGGAAGACGCCGGCCGCAATCAGCGCAGCGCGAAGATCCTTCTCGTCGATGACGATGACGACGTTCGCGCCGCGGCTGCAGCAATGATCGAGGAACTTGGCTATTCGGTCAAATCGTTCAGCCGCGGCGCGCAGGCGCTCGAAGTCCTGGCGCACGAACCTTTCGACCTTCTCATCACCGACATCGTGATGCCCGGGATGAACGGCTTCGAGGTCGCCGAGCGGGCAAGAGAGCTCGGCATGTCCCCGATCCTATTTGCCACGGGCTATGTCGATGTCGACGAATTCGGCGAAGAGCTCGAAGCTGCGTGGGTCGTCCGCAAGCCCTTCCGCATGTCCGAGCTTGCCGAACGCATCCGAGCGGCGCTTGCCTCGGAACCGCCAAGGGAGGCCGCAGTGGTCGACCTCGACGAAGCCCGCGCCAGTCGCAGCGATCGCTAGCCTAGGGTAGCGCCTCGAGATCGGGTTCGACGAACCTTCGCCTCGCCTCGACCGAGAAGAGGCGCGCCGGCGAATAGAAGCGCAGCGGCCAATCGCGCCGGCCCATCGGCGACACGAGCAGGTCGTTCACGAGCTCGTGGATGGGCTCCTTGGGATCAGCTTCGGAGAGGAACAATCGCACGCCGGCGAGGAAGACGCGCGTGATGGTCTCGTGATAGCCCTCGGTATCGCTGTTCACGCCGCCGACACTCTCGTTGTACCGCTGGATGATGCCCGGAAGATCCCTGTCGACGTCGACGTCGCGGCGCTTCAGCAAGAGGTAGGTCGTCGCGGCGAGATGTGCTTCGTGCGTCCATTCGGCCCGCGGGAGGCTGCGCGCAAGAAGGCCCTCGCCGATGTGCGCGACCTCGGCATCGGAGTGAAACAGTCGCGGTAGAAATTCGGTCATCGATCGGGTCCCTGGAGAAGGACCCGATCGGCGGACCGGGTCCTCAAGCTGAAGTGGTTTGAGCGGACTGGGTTTGCGCTTGCTGCGTTGCTTGCCCGTTCGTCACCTTGGGCGCGGCTTGCCGAACCCCCTCGTCCACCTCGTCAGCGAACTGCGCGAAATTCTCGACGAAGAGATCGACGAGCTTCGCGGCCATCCGGTCGTACTCGGCCGGGTCGGCCCAGGTGCTGCGCGGGTCGAGCAGCTTGCTGTCGACCCCGGGCACCGCAACGGGCACTTCAAAGCCGAAATTGGGATCCCGGCGAAACTCGGCCTTGTTGAGGCTGCCGTCGAGCGCGGCGTTCAGCAGCGCGCGGGTTTCCTTGATCGGCATCCGCTTGCCGACGCCATATTTGCCGCCGGTCCAGCCGGTATTGACCAGCCAGCAGTCGACGCTGCCCTTGGCGATACGCTCCTTGAGGAGGTTGCCGTAGATCGAGGGATGGCGCGGCATGAACGGCGCCCCGAAGCAGGTCGAGAATGTCGCCTGAGGCTCGGTCACGCCGATCTCAGTCCCGGCGACCTTGGCGGTATAGCCCGAAAGAAAATGGTACATCGCCTGGTCGGGCGTCAGTCGCGCAATCGGCGGAAGGACGCCGAACGCGTCGGCCGTCAGCATGACGACATTCTTCGGAACCGGCCCCATATTTGCTTCGGACGAGTTCGGGATGAAGTCGATCGGATAGGCGCCACGGCTGTTCTCGGCATGGGCCGGATCGTCGAGGTCGAGTTCCCGCGTCTCGAGGTCCATGACGACGTTCTCGAGAATGGTGCCGAAGCGCTTCGTCGTCGCATGGATCTCCGGCTCGGAATCGGCGGAGAGGCGAATCATCTTGGCATAACAGCCGCCTTCGAAGTTGAAGACGGCGGTATCGGACCAGCCATGCTCGTCGTCGCCGATGAGCATCCGGCTGGGGTCGGCCGACAAGGTCGTCTTGCCGGTGCCGCTGAGACCAAAGAAGATCGCAGTATCGCCTTTAGGGCCGATGTTCGCGGAGCAATGCATCGGCATGATGCCCTTGGGCGGAAGGATGAAGTTCAAGAGCCCGAACACGGACTTCTTCATCTCGCCGGCATAGGCGGTGCCCCCGATCAGGATCAGCTTCTTGCTGAAATTGACGGCGACCACCGTTTCGCTGCGGCAGCCGTGGCGCTCCGGATCGGCGCGGAAGCTTGGCAGGTCGATGATCGTGAACTCGGCCTCGAACTTTGCAAGATCGGCGGCCTCGGGCCGGACCAGCAAGGTCCGGATGAAAAGATTATGCCAGGCAAGTTCGTTGATCACGCGAACCTTCACGCGATATTCCGGCTGCGATCCCCCGTAGAGGTCCGCGACGAAGAGCTGATCCTTGTCGGCGAGCGCGAGCAGGAAATCCTGGTGCAGGCGCTCGAAGGCGTCGGGGTCCATCGGCTTGTTGCCGTTGTTCCACCAGATGACGTTTTCGGTGAGCTCGTCCTTCACCGTGAACTTGTCCTGGGCGCTGCGGCCGGTGTGCTTGCCGGTTCGAACGACGAACGGTCCGTCCTTTGCAAGCAGGCCCTCGCCGCGACGAACAGCATGCTCCACCAGCGGGGCGGTCGTCAGGTTCCAGAAGATTTCGGCGCCTGTAGCAATGCCCTGTGCATCAAGCCCGCGACGCGGGACGCGATCGTTCACTGAAAAAATTCCCTCTCCAACATGCCAAAAACGGCGGCGACCGGTGTCTGGCCTGCCGCCGCATACGTATGCGCTAGGAGCGCCTATAGGCACGAAAAGGTGGCCTGGTCAAAACGGCTCGCGGACAGTTAAGCACCGGGTATCGGGCGATAACGCTAACATTTTGGCGTGCCGATTTCTGCGCCCTAGCTTGTGCGAGAGACAGCTGCTGGCTAATGCCCTCGGCTCATTCGGCAGAGGCATCGACAGAGCGACGGATGAGCCAAGTGATCGCCCTAGTCGATGATGACCGGAACATCCTCACCTCGGTCTCAATCGCCCTTCAGCAGGAGGGATTCGTGACCCGGGTCTATTCCGACCCCGTGGCGGCCCTCAAGGCAATCAACGACAACCCGCCGGACCTTGGAGTCTTCGACATCAAGATGCCGAACCTCGATGGAATGGAGCTGCTTCGCCGCGTGCGGGAGTTCAGCTCGATGCCGGTCATCTTCCTGACCTCGAAGGACGACGAGCTCGACGAGGCGCTCGGCCTCGCGATGGGGGCGGACGACTATATCGCAAAGCCTTTCTCGCAGCGCCTGCTGATTGCCCGCATCCGGGCGATCCTGCGCCGCCAGGAGCTTGAACGCGGCGACGCCGTTGCCGCGGATGCCGAAGCGGAACCGGCCCCGCTCGAGCGGGGGCGGCTGATGATGGATCCGGCCCGCCACAAGGTCCGCTGGGAGGAAAAGGAGGTCAGCCTGACGGTGACCGAGTTCCTCATCCTCGAGGCGCTGGCGCAGCGGCCGGGCGTGGTCAAAACCCGCAACCAGCTCCTCGACGTCGCCTATAATGACGATGTCTTCGTCGACGATCGAACCATCGACAGCCATATCAAGCGGATCCGGCGCAAGTTCCGAAGCGTCGATACGCAATTCGATGCAATCGAGACACTCTATGGCGTCGGCTATCGATTTGACGAATAGCGAGCCGCCGGGTCTGCCGCTGAAATGGTCTGGGCGCTGGACGCTCACGCACCGGATTCTCGCGGTGAATATCCTGACGCTGCTGCTCGTCGCGTTGAGCACCATCTACCTCGACCTCTTCCGGCACCGCCTCAGCAAGGAGCGGACGCAGCAAACCCGGCTCGAGACCGCGACCGCCGTTGCCGCAATGAACCACGTGCCTCGCGAGGAATGGCCGGCGCTGCTCGCGACCGCGTCCAAGGTCACGCATGATCGTTTCCGGTACTACGGGGCCGATGGCAGGCTCCTCGTCGACAGCTGGCGCCTGACCGGCCCGACTTACGAACTCGTCGATCCAAGCAAGCAAAAGTGGCCGCAGGACTTCGCCCGTGCGCTTGATCGCGGGTTCAACACGCTCGTCCACGCAAGGTCGCTCGAAGACTATGTCGAGCCTCCGATCGACCGGCTCGACGCCTGGCCGGAAGCGGTCAAGGCGCGCAACTCCAACCGGCCGAGTACGACGATCCGAAACGCGCCCGACCTCACCCCGGTGATCTCGTCGGCCGTTCCCTTCGAGGGCGGAGTCCTGCTTGCGACCGACAATGATCGGACCTTCACGCGCGCGGTGCGCAGGGAACGGACGTGGATCCTCGGCGCGATGGCGCTCGTAATCGCCATCTCGGTGCTCCTCTCGATGTTCCTTGCAAGGACGATTGTTCGCCCGCTGCGGCGGCTCGCGATCGCCGCTCACCGCGTACGTCTTGGCCGCGCCCGCGAAGTCAACGTCCCCCGCCTTCCCAAGCGCAGCGACGAGATCGGCCTCCTTGCCCGTTCCGTCTCCGACATGAGCCAGTCGCTGCGGCAGCGGATCGACAATATCGAGGCTTTCGCCGCCGACGTCACCCACGAGCTGAAGAATCCCCTCGCCTCCCTGCGCTCCGCCGTCGACGGGCTCGAGCGGGTCGAGGATCCGGAACTTCGACAGCGCCTGATGGCGATTGCCCGCGAGGACGTCGGCCGGCTCGACCGACTCATCACCGATATTGGCGAGGCGGCGCGAACGGACGCGGAATTGTCCCGCGCAACCTTCGAGCCCGTCGACCTTGGACCGCTTATCGAACAGATCGTCGCCGCCTGGGAGAGCCGGCGCGAGACGGGCGACGCGCGGATCGCCTTTGCCCGTCCGCGCAAGGAGACGGCCGTCGTGATGGGACGGCCGGAACGGCTGGCGCGCGCGATCAACGCCATCGTCGATAATGCAGTGAGCTTCTCTCCTCCTGGCGGCCTCGTCGAGATCGCCGCCGCGCGCGTCGGCGATGAAGTCCGGATCCGCATCGACGACGAAGGCCCGGGCGTTCCGTCCGAGGCCCGTGAAGCGATCTTTAACCGCTTCCATTCAGTAAGGCCGGAGGGCGAGAATTTCGGCCGCCACTCTGGCCTCGGCCTTGCCATCGCCCAGGCAATCGTCAAAGGCCATGACGGGGAGATTGACGTGCACGACCGCGATGACGCTCCATCGGGCGCCCGCTTCACGATCCGGCTTCCGGCGGCAGACCGCGAATGAGCCAGGTTCAACCAGCGCCAGGACCGCGCCTGTCCGCCGAGACCATCCATGCGAGCACGGTCGCGGCCGAGGGACGCGCGGTGCTGATCACCGGGCCTTCTGGCTCAGGCAAGTCGGATCTCACGCTACGCCTGCTCGATCGCGGTTTCACGCTCGTGAGCGACGACCAGACGATCGTCCGGCGGCAGGGCGATCGCCTCCTTGCGACCGCGCCGCCCAATATCGCCGGGAAGCTCGAGATCCGCGGCATCGGCATCGTCGACATGGAATGGTCAGGCGATCTGCCGGTCGCGCTCATCGTCGAACTGACGAGCGACATCCAGCGTCTGCCGGACGACAGCCGCGAGCGGCCGATCCTCGGCGTGAAGCTGCCGCTCGTCACGATCGACGCCATGACCGCCTCGGCGCCCTCGAAAGTCGCGCTCGCGCTCGATCGCATCGGGCTCAAGTTCTGATGGCGGAGCGGCGGCCGCACGGGCTGCCGCGGCTGCTGCTCGTCACCGGCATGTCTGGCGCCGGCAAGTCGACCGTGCTCGATTCGCTCGAGGACATGGGCTGGGACACGGTCGACAATCTGCCCGCCGACCTGCTCGGCGACTTTGTCCATGGTGGCGGCCAACGCCGTATCGCGCCGGTCGCGATTGCGATGGATGCGCGCAGCCGGGGTTTTGACGCCCATCGGCTGCCGCAGATGATCCGGACGATCGAGGGCGTCGAGCCCGAGATCCTCTACCTCGATTGCTCCGGCGCCGAGCTGATGCGCCGCTATGACGAGACGCGCCGCAGGCATCCCTTGGCGCCCGACCGCCCCGCCGAGGACGGGATCGCGCGCGAGCGGCAACTGACGATGCCGCTGCGCAACGGCGCCGACAGCGTGCTCGACACGACCGACCTTAGTCCTGCCGAACTGCGCGACGAGCTCCAGCGGCGCTATGGCGGCGATAGCGATCAGCCGGTGCTGACCATCTCGTCGTTCGCCTTCGCGCGCGGCATATCGCGGACCGCGGATCTCGTTTTCGATCTCCGCTTCATTCCGAACCCGCACTGGGTAGAGGAGCTTCGGCCCCTGACCGGGGCCGACCAGCCCGTTCGGGACTATCTCGAACGCGAGGCGGCCTGGGGCGAGACGATCGAGCGCATCGAATCGCTTCTCATCGACTGGATTCCCCGCTACTGGGCCGCGGGCAAAAGTTACGTGACCGTTGCATTCGGATGTACAGGGGGGCGGCATCGCTCGGTTGCCGCAGCAGTCGAAATGGCGGAACGGTTGCGCAGTGCCGGATTTGCTCCGAATGTACGTCACCGTGATCTCGCCACACCGCCGAGTGACACGATCGAACGGCATCCCGGGCGCGCGACGGCAAGCGAGGGCGAGGACGAGTTGAATCGATGATTGGATTGGTGCTGGTGACCCATGGCCGGCTGGCGGCCGAATTCGTCACCGCGATGGAACATGTCGTCGGGCCGCAGGAAGCGATCGAAGCGATCTGCATCGATGCCGACGACGACATGGAAGGCCGGCGCAAGGACATCGCGGCGGCAATTGCCCGGGTCGACCAGGGCAAGGGCGTGATCATCCTCACCGATCTCTTCGGCGGAACACCCTCGAACCTCGCGATCAGCCTCATGAAGGGCGAGAATGTCGAGGTGATCGCGGGCGTCAACCTGCCGATGCTCATCCGCCTCGAAGGTGCCCGGAAGGTGATGCCGGTTCATGCAGCCGTCGCGGCAGCGCGCGAAGCTGGGCGCAAATATATCTCCGTTGCCTCGGAAATCCTCGGGGAAGCAGCCGCTTGAGCCGGGTCAGCCGCGAGGTTCGGATCACGAACCAGCGCGGCCTCCACGCCCGGGCGAGCGCGAAGTTCGTCAATCTCGCAAGCTCGCTCGGTGCTCCGATCGAGGTCGAGAAGGACGGTAACAAGGTCTGCGGCACGTCCATCATGGGGCTGATGATGCTGGGCGCGGCAATGGGCGACACGATCGTGATCCATGTCGAGGGCGACGGCGCCGACGAGGCGCTGCAACAGCTGGTCGCGCTGGTCGAGGAGCGGTTCGGCGAAGAGTGATGGTTCGCCAGGTCACCGCCTTTTCGAACTCAACGGTCAAGCTGCTTCGCTCGCTGCGCGACAAGAAAGCCCGGCGAAGCGAGGGGTTATTCCTGGCCGAGGGACTGCGCATCATCGCCGAAGCCCGCGACAGCGGTCGGCTGCCCGAGATCATCGCCTTTTCGGCGGAGGGCGCACGCCACCCGCTTGCCGCCGAGATCATTGCGGCCACCACTGCGGCCGGCGGCGACGCGATCGAGACCACACCCGATATCCTTTCGAAGATGAGCGGGAAGGACAATCCGCAGATGCTGATCGGCGCCTATCGGCAGCCCGACAGCGCGCTCGACCTCATCGATCGCTCGACGTCTCCCTTGTGGATCGTCGCGCAGGCGCTGCGCGATCCTGGCAATATCGGAACCATCCTCAGGACTGGAGATGCGGTCGGCGCCGGCGGCTTGATCCTGATCGATGACTGTGCCGATCCATTTTCCGTCGAGGCCGTCCGCGCGTCGATGGGCGCGCTGTTCACGCAGGCCATCGCAACCGCCCGGTGGCCGGAATTCATCGCCTGGCTGCGGTCCGGCGAAGGCCAGCTCGTCGGTACGAGCCTCAAGGCAACGCACGACTATCTGGAAGCTGAGTATCGCAAGCCCTGTTTCCTCCTCATCGGCAATGAACAGCAGGGACTTCCCGCAGACTACGAGGCGCAGTGCGACCTCCTGGTCAAGATCCCGATGGCGGGACGCGCGGACAGTCTCAACGCCGCCATTGCCGCCGCAGTCATGGCATTTGCGGTCAGCGCGAGCTGGCGGTGACGGAGCCGGCCCGAACGGCTACTACCGTTGGCCAATGAGACGCGTTGTGACGATAATGCTGGCCGCAGCCACGGGCGCCTGCATGAAGGTCCCGGGCCCGCCTGCACCGCCCTACCATGCCATCGGGACCGAGCCTTTCTGGAACCTGTTGATCGACGAGCACGACCTCACTTTCGTCGAGCCCGATCGCGAGCCGATTAGACAGCCGACGCCCAAGGTCATCATCGGCATTGCCGGCGAGATCTACCGGTCTTCAAGGATCGACGTGAACATCGTCCATGCGCAGTGCAGCGACGGAATGAGCGACCGCAGCTACCCCGACAAGGTCGAGGTGACGGTCGACGGGAAACGGTTCAATGGTTGCGGCGGTCTTTAGAACGGCGGCTCTCGCGCTCGCCTGCGCGGCATGCACGAGCATCGCGGTCGATAGCCGGACATTCGAGGGCACTTATTGGCGAGTGACCGCAATCGACGGCGAGCCCACGCCCGCTTCGGGCGATTACCGCGTCAGTTTCGAAAACGGTCGCATCAGCGGCCGCTTCG
>DATIQO010000027.1:0-59677 GCA_035470745.1 Sphingomicrobium sp.
CCCCATTCCCTCGGTTCCCGGCAGCCAGGCGGCAATGAAGGCGTCGGATCGATTGATCAGATCGTTCGCGGCGACGGGCCGGCCGGAGAAGAGCAGCGTGACAACCGGCACACCCTTGCCGCTTACGCGTTCGAGCGCCGCCAGGTCCGCCGGATAGCGGCTGGTGTGACGCAGGCTGCTTGGGAAGCTGATATCGCCCGCGCCTTCGGCATAGGGCTTTTCGGCTGCAACCATGACGACCGCGCTGTAGCGTCGAACATCGACGCCGCTGCCGTCCGGGCTGTAGTCGACATGATCCGGTCCGACCTTTTTTCGAAGTGCCGCAAGCAAGGTGTCGGCGTCGGGATAGTCGGACGTATTGGTCTTGTCTCCTTGCCACGTGAGTGACCACCCGCCTGCTTGCATCGGCAAGCTGTCCGCGCCGACCCCGACAACGAGGATCCTGCCCTGACGGCGAAGCGGGAGAACGCCGCGGTCGTTCTTCAGGAGAACAAGCGACTCGCGCACCGCTTTGCGGGCGAGATCGCGGACAGAGGGAGAGTTGAGGGCTTGCGGACCGGGGTGCGGCCCGGTTGCCGGCGAGGATTGGAACAGGCCTGACTTGAGCTTCACCCGGATGATCCGGGAAACGGCGTCATCGATGCGGCTCATCGGAATTCTGCCGGCACGAACATCGTCGACGGTCGCCGCGATGAAGTTCTTCCAATCGTTGGGCACCATCACGAGGTCGATTCCGGCATTGATCGCCTGCGGGCAGTGCCAGTTGGTGCAACCCGGGACTTGCCCAATGGCGTTCCAGTCGCTGACGACCAGCCCGTTAAAGCCCAGGCGCCTTTTCAGCACGTCGCCAATCAGATGCGCGTCGCCGTGCATCTTGCCCCACTGCTTGCCCGTGGCCGTATCGGTGAAGCTCGAATAGCTCACCATGACCGTCTGAACGTTGGCCTTCAGCGCGCCGTAATAGCCAGCCCCATGCGTACGAGCGAGATTGGCTTCAGTGGTGCGCGTCTCGCCCTGATCCTGACCGTGGAACGTCCCGCCGTCGCCAACCCAATGCTTGGCCGTCGCAATGACCGAGGTCGAACTGCCGAGCCGGCCCTGGAGGCCGCGCACCATGGCTTCGCCATATGCACGCACTAGCGCCGGGTCGGAGCTGTAACTCTCGTACGTCCGTCCCCAGCGGGGATTTTGCACCACGGCAAGAGTCGGGGCGAACGCCCAGCTGATTCCGGTCGCCCTCACTTGCGCCGCCGTTGCCCGGCCGATGCGTTCGACGAGCTGCGGATCATGTGCTGCGCCAAGCCCGATATTGTGCGGGAAAAGGGTGGCGCCATAGACATTGTTGTGACCGTGGACCGCGTCCGTGCCCCAGAGGAGGGGGACCTTCACCTTCATGTCAGTCGACATCGACGCGCGATAGAAAGCGTCCGTGAGCTTGAGCCAATCCTCGACGCTCGCGTGCATGTTCATCGAGGGCCACGCACCGCCGCCGTTGAGGATCGAGCCGATATAATAGTGGCGAACATCATCCGGAGTGATTGAGCGGATGTCGGCCTGGGTCATCTGGCCGACCTTCTGCTCGAGCGTCATCCCTGCGACGATCGCGCCGACGCGCGCGTCTAGAGCGGGTTCATGATCCTTAGGGACATCTGCCCTGGGCCAGGTGGCAGCGGCAGTCGGGCCCGAGGCGACAGCCGCCAGAACAAGGCACAGGAACAGTTTCGGCCGCGCGCGGCCGGCGAACGCTTCCATTTCAACTCGCCTAGAAGTGGTAACTGGCGCCCAGGAACCACTGCCGTCCGTATTTCTCGAACGTCTCAAGCGTCTGGGTTCCGTTGACCGCATATGAGGTCCGATACGGCGAATTGAGCAGGTTATTGACCTGTAGCAGGATTCCAAGCCCGTTCAGGCGGGATCCCGGCTGGAAGGTGTATCCCACTTGGGCGTCGAGCTGCTTATCGGCCAGAATGTACGAATAGCCGAGGTTCGTGAACAGCTGCACGACTTCGCCCTGGAACTTGTCGCGGTATCGATAGCTCGCTCGCGCCTGGAAGCCGTTCTTCTCGTAATATCCAGTGACGTTATAGGTCCATTTCGAGAAGCCAGGCAGCACCGGATATTGCGCCGCCGCGGCCGGTTGCAGCTTGTACGCGCTGCGAGAGACGCTGCCCTCGGCGCCGAAGCCATCGAGGAAGTGCGCGAGCCTGCCGAACTCGATTGCTCCGCTCAGCTCTATTCCTCGGACCCAGCCGCCTTGCCCATTGGCCGGTGCGGTGAGCTGGCCGATCGGACTGACCACGACACCGGCATTAAGGACGTTCTGGAGGTCGGCGGGAGGCGGCGTAATGCCGGTGAAATCGGCGGTGAGCGCCTGCGTGTAGATGTAGTTATCGAGCCAGAAATTGAAGGCGTTCACGCTGAAGTAGGTCGCCTTGCCCCCGTACCACTCGTAAGCTGCGTCGAATTCCATGGCGCGCCAAGGCTGAAGGTTCGGGTTGCCGCCCTCGGCTGACCACGGATGGACGGTTTCGCCAGGCGCGCAGCCCGGGCTGCCGGCGCAAATTGAACCATTGAAGCTCGGAACGAGGTTCGCTCGCATGTCGTCCATGCGCGGGCGTGCCATGACCTTCGCCGCGGCGAAGCGAATACGGCTCCTCGTATCGAGATCATAATAAAGGTTCAGGCTGGGCAGGAAGTCGGTGTATGTCGCTCCTTCGTCTACGTTGACGAGCTGGATCGGCGAGACTGCCGTATTGATCCGCAAGCCCTGCGAGCTCTGCTTCGTCCGGATCAACTGGAAGCCGACATTGCCGTGCAGGCTCTCGGAATCGATATTGGCCTTCGCCTTGAACGTCGCGATATCTTCCGTGATTGCCCAGGCCTTGTCGAAATGGTTCGAGTCCTGGAGCTGGACCGTGTCATAATATGTCGGCAGCGCGCTCGCGATGTCGACGCCAAGCACGTCGCCCATGCCGGCGAAGCCCAGCGACACCGGATCCGTCAGGAATTGCGGACTGACGAGCGTTTCCATGCGATTGTTCTTGAGGAAGAGGTCGAGCTCGTCGACTGTCTTCGTCTTGTGGCGATGCGTGTAGTCGACGCCGCCCTCGAGGCTGCTGAAGACGGGGCCGTCGAGGTCCTGCTTGAGCGTGAGGTCGCCTGAACCCAGTGTTTCCTTGATGTGGGGCGACTTCTTGAGACCGTCGTGGCCCCACCCGCCCCACGGGGCGCGGTCACCAAGCGAGACCTGGTTAGCATCAGCGTAGTTGAGGCCAAATCCGGTGAATTGCGGGAAATCGTTGGTCGGGATCTGAAAATTGTAACTGTCGAATGTCCGTGTCTGAAACGGACCGACGCCATAGCCGCCGTAAGCCTCGATATAGGTCTCGTCGCGCTTGTTCGACGAATAGGAAAGGTCCGCATAAAGGTGGGTCCGGTCAGCCAACCTGAATTCGTTGTTGAGGCCCGCGGAGAAGAGGTGGTCGGTCCGCTTGTTGTCCTGGAACATGAGGATCGGGGCGACATTGTCGACGTGGCCCGAGACGGCGAACGGCGTGCCGCCGATCGTCTGGACACCAAGATTGCTGTAGGTGGTATTATCCGCCCATGCGTCGGAGAACCACTCGGCGCCGCGATTGACCGTGTGCTGCTTGAAGCGCGAGTAATAGAGGTCGAGCACGCTATGGACGACATCGCTGGGCTTCCATTCCAGCGTTCCCATGACGCCGTCGCGAATGTCACGCGAGTTCGTCGCAATCGCTTCCTGGCCCGACAGAACATACGGACTTCCGTCGGGGAGGAGCCCGGCGTAATTATCGTAGAACCAGTTCTTGGTGTGATCGATGTGACCCGGCGCGTCGAGGTGCGCGAAGCCGATCAGCCAGCCTAGCGTGCCGTCCTCATTCTGGCCGATGTAGCTTGCGCTGCCCCGCCAGCCGTGTTTCGAAAAATCGGAATTTCGGCCGCCGCCCTCGTCGAGCTCGCCGCGAAGATTGAGAGCGATTGCGCGCTTGCCATATTCGAGCGGCCGGATCGTCCTGAGGTCGACGGTCCCAGCAAGGCCAGTTCCGGCGATGTCGGCGTCGGGCGTCTTGTAGACGACCACCGAGCCGAGGAGCTCGGAAGGATATTGATCAAATTCGACCGCGCGGTTGTAGCCGGAACTCGCCTGCTGGCGCCCGTTGAGGAGGACGGTGGTAAAGTCCGGCGAGAAGCCGCGAACCGAGATGATCTGCGCGCGGCCACCGACACGTTGCGCAGCAAGGCCTGGGAGACGTGCGATCGATTCGGCGATTGAAACGTCGGGCAGCTTACCGATTTCCTCGGCCGAAACCGCCTCGACCATGCTCGATTCGCGCCGCTTGATCGCGATAGAATCCTGAACGCTGCGCCGAATGCCGGTGATGACGATCGCGCCCGGCTCTGCCTTCTTGGTCTTGTCGGGTTCGCCCGGAACAGTTGGAGCCTGCGACCCGGCCTGCGGTGCATTCGGATTCGCCTGGTCCGGAGTAGCCTGGGCGAATGCGGCACTGGGCAGCATGATCAATGACGAGCAACACCCACCGGCAAGCAGGAACGCGCGGCGCGCGCGCGACGGACGATTCGGCAACGATTCTCTCCCCTTTCGGACCGTCCTTGCTGAAAGCGCGGCAGGCCCCCGCGTCCACCCTCTATGGAAGCGCTTCCATTTTGGTGCGGCGAAAAAGCGATCAAGTCAAGCGCCGCTTATCGCTGCGGATGCGAGGTGGATTCGCGAATGATAAGTTCGATCGGCAACAGGTCGGATTTGATCGCGCCGTCCGACTGGTTGGCAAGCAGGAGATGGACGGCGCGCTCGGTCAAATCCTTGATTGGCTGGCGGATCGTGGTCAGCGGCGGCCACACGATCTCTGACATGGGTGTGTCGTCAAAGCCGGTGACCGAGATCGATGCCGGGATCTCCAGCCTTGCGCGGTGAAGCGCCAGCATTGCCCCTGCGGCCATGTCGTCGTTGGCGCAGGCGATCGCGCTTACCCTTACCTTGTCGCGAAGCAATTGCTCAACGGCTTCGACCCCAGACTTGAACGTGAAATCACCGGTTGCCGTCCAGGGTTTCTCATCGATTCCGGCTTCAATCAGGGCGTCGAGAAACCCATCGTAGCGGAGCGCCGCCGCGCGATGCTCCGGCGGCCCCTTGATGAACCCGATCGAACGATGTCCGAGCGAGGTCAGGTGCTGCCCAATCAGATGCCCCCCAGCCCGCTCGTCAATGCCGACAGCCATGACTTGCGAACGCGCCACCTCCCCGGCTGAAACCGCGACCACCTGTGCGCCGGCGCTGCGTGCAGCCGCGATGAGCTCGAGATCGTCGCAAAGGGGCGGCGAGAGAATGATACCTGCCGGTCGTTCCCGCTCGAGGATCGAGGTCAACAGTCGGATGCGGTCCTCGTCGAGCGGATCGACCGCGCGTGTCACGAGGTCGAATCCCAGCGACGAACAGCCTCGCAGTGCGCCAAGCTCAAGGCCCGCATTATAGTAACTGTTGGGCTCGAGCTCGGGACTATGGGCGTGGATGAGCATGATCTGCCTTCCCATGCCGCTCGCAAGAGCCCGCGCCTGCTGATTGACGGAATAGCCAAGTGCCTCGACGGCTCGCCTGACCCGCTCGCGCGTTTCGGGACGAACGTTCGAGCCATTATTGAGAACGCGCGAGACCGTCACGCGGGCCACACCGGCCGCCCTGGCGACATCGTCGATCGTCGAATTATGCTTCATCGCGCGCGCACGTTGGCAAGCGTTCGAGCCGTTCGCAACGGCTGATTAGCGGCTTGCCACTAGCTCAAGGTGACCCCTAACAAGGGGCGGATGGAAGCGCTTTCATTTTTGCGCGGAACGAGGGTGCTGAGGCATACAATGCTGGCTGGCATGATTTCGTGCGCCCTCCCCTTCCCAGCGCATTCGCACCCATCGCTGATTCCGCTGCCTTCCTCCATTCAATGGCACGAAGGTAGTGTCAGGATCAGCGCTCAGACGACCGTCCTGGGCAAGGGGAGAGCAGCATCCACCGCCGCCATCTTGGCGAACGAGCTGAGCCTCAGGAACCATGGACACGGCGGCTCCCGCATCCGCCTTTCGCTTGTACCCGCAAGCAAAATGCCGGATCCGGAAGCCTATCATCTTGTGGCCGCGGGCAACGAGATCTCGATCGAGGCTTCGGATGCGCGCGGATTGTTCTACGGTGCGCAAACGCTCCGCCAGTTGGTCACGGGCGCGACCGGGGCTCGCGTGGTTCCCGAAGTGGACATCCACGATGCCCCGCGTTTTCGCTGGCGGGGTTTCCTGATCGATCTCGGTCGCCACTTCTTCGACAAGCCGACGCTCTTCGCGATCATCGACCAGATGGCTGCTTACAAGCTCAACGTTCTCCATCTTCATCTTACCGACGACCCCGGCTGGCGCCTCGAGATCCCTGGCTATCCGAAACTCACCGAAACCGAGGTGAAATCCGACGGTACCCGTCAGTATTTCACTGCCGCAGATGTTCGCGAGATCGTCCAATTCGCTGCCGAGCGCCACATCTCGGTCGTGCCGGAAATTGAAATGCCGAGCCATGCCGGCTCCGTTGGAAGCGCCTATCCCAAGCTCTTCAACGGCGGCAGCGCGCTGGATCCGGCGAATCCTGAAACCTACGCTTTCATCCGAGCCGTCTTCACCGAGGTCGCTCGACTATTTCCGGAGCCTTACGTCCATTTCGGCGGTGACGAGGTCGGGCAGGACGCCTGGAAGGACGTGAAGGACGTCGACCAGCTGAAGGCTCGAATGGATCTGAAGACCACCAAGGACGTGGAGGCCTATTTCGTTCGCAGCGTCGTCCAGATCATCGAGAGCCTCGGAAAGCGCCCGATGGCGTGGGACGAGCAGGCCGAGGCCGGCGCTTCAAAGGATGTCGTCATCGAATGGTGGCGCAAAGGCCGGCCTGACGTGCTCGCAGCCGCTGCTCAGCGAGGATCCGAGCTTGTCATGTCTCCTGTCGATCGGCTCTATTTCGATTATCACCAGGGGCCTGGCGAACCCGGCGCACCCTGGGAAGGGAATGAAGGCGGCCCGACGTCGATCGCGAAGATCCTCGCCTGGGAACCGGTACCCGACAGCTTCACCCCCGATCAGGCTGCGCGGGTGCTTGGCATCGAGGGCGCGGTTTGGACGGAATTCATCCAAACCGAGCGCTATCTGCAATTCATGACCTTCCCGCGCTTGCTCGTGCTTGCCGAAGTCGCCTGGCGTCAAAAAGGGCCGCGGGACGACGAAGAATTCGAACGCCGCCTGACCCCGCATATCGATGCTCTTCGCGCAAAAGGTATCAATGCTCGGCGCGGTGAATGGGACGCCTATGAGTTCATCACGAACTGAAAGGTTGAGCCAAGTGCCCGAGTGGCATGACCTCAACCTGGAGAAATTCCAGGCCGAGATCCTGCCGGTCCGTCATCCGGCAGTTCTTCGCGGCATCGCCCGCAACTGGCCGCTAGTGGTCGCCGCGCTTGACGATCCCCACCGCTCGATGGCGATGCTGGCGGCGCACGCCGCCAATGCTCCAATCGAAATCCTCCGTGCAGATCCTGAGGAACAGGGACGTTTTCACTATCGACCGGACGGCCGCTCGCTGAACTTCATTCGCGGCGAGGCAACCTTGCGGGCATTCCTGAGTGCACTCCACGAGCATGAGACCAGGGACCAGCCATATTCAATCGTCGCTCAAGGTTTGATTGCGGAAAGCTATGTTCCGGGCTTTACCAGGTCGCACCCGATGGAGCTGGCGCCGCCATCGACAAAGGCCCGCCTCTGGATCGGCAATGCGGCCAAGATCGCCACCCACAATGATCCCGTCGACAATATCGCGATTGTCGCTGTCGGCCGGCGACGCTTCACACTCTTTCCGCCCGAGGCGGAAGCCAACCTGTACATGGGCCCGAGCGAACCGACGCCCGCCGGCACGCGCGTCAGCATGGTCCACGTTACCGCTCCCGACATCGGCACTTTCCCACTCTACGCGCGAGCGCTCGAGACCGCTCTGGAAGCCGAACTCTCGCCGGGCGATGCCATCTTCATTCCGCGGGACTGGTTCCACCATGTGGAAGCGCTCGAGAAGATAAACGTGCTCGTGAACTATTGGTGGGACGCGGGGAAGGAAGCCGCTCAGGGTCCTGTTGGGAGTATTCAATGAACAAGGCGCTTGCGTTTGCATGTTGTGCGTCAATGCTGCTGTGCACCTCGGCCAAGGGCGCGCAGACGAGCTCAACTGTCGAACGGCCGTGGCTCAACCCGCAACTCCCGCCCGAAACGAGAGCAAAAGCAGCGCTGGCCGCAATGACGCTCGACGAAAAGCTGCGACTGGTCTTCGGTTTCTCGGACCAGGCGGTTACCGACGTTGCCAAGGTATCGGACGACATCGTCTCGCCGGAACTCAAGAATTACGTCGTCGCTCGCGCCGTCAAGGGCTCCGCCGGGTTCGTGCCGGGAGTTCCGCGCCTCGGCATTCCCGACCAGACCCAGACGGACGCATCGATGGGCGTCCGCAACAGCCTCATCCCGAGCACGGCCTTGCCATCCTCGCTCGCGACTGCCGCGAGCTTTGATCCCCAAGTTCCACGGGCCGGCGGAGCGATGATCGGCGCGGAAGCTCGCGCCACCGGCCATAATACGATGCTCTCCGGCGGGGTGAACCTCGCCCGTGAGCCGCGCAACGGTCGTAACTTCGAATATGCGGGCGAGGATCCACTCCTTGCCGGAACCATGGTCGGAGCGCTGATCGATGGCATCCAGTCGAATCACATCATTTCGACGGTCAAGCATTTCGCGGTGAATGACCAGGAAACCGAGCGCACGTCGCTCGACGCCACGATCTCCGCCGAAGCGATGCGCCAGTCCGATCTCCTCGCGTTCGAACTTGCCATCGAAAAGGGGAAGCCCGGCTCGGTGATGTGTTCCTATAACCTCATCAACGGCCGCTGGGGCTGCGAGAATGATTACTTGCTCAACAAGGTCCTCAAGCATGACTGGGGTTTCAAGGGCTTCGTCATGAGCGACTGGGGAGCGGTGCATTCAACCGCCGACGCAGCGAACGATGGCCTCGATCAGTTCACCGGCTTTTGCTGTGTGACGGACAAGCCGTGGTTCGCGCCAAATCAGTTGAAGGCGGCTCTCCAATCAGGAGCGGTCCCGGAGCGCCGCCTCGACGACATGGTCGAGCGAATCTTGTGGGCGCTGTTCGACAAAGGCGTTGTCGATCAGCCACTGAGACCCTCGTCGATCGACTATTCGGCGAATGCAGACGTTTCCCAGAAGGCGGCCGAAGAGTCGTTGGTGCTGCTGAAGGACGACGGGAATCTCCTTCCTCTCCGTAGCGTCAAATCGATCGCGGTTATTGGCGGCAATGCGGACAAGGGCGTTCTTGCTGGCGGCGGTTCGTCGGACGTCACGCCGGTTGGGGGAGCGGTCGTGATCAACGATCACACCTACCTTCCCTCCCCGCCCCTGGACGCGCTGAGACGCGAGCTGCCGCACGCTCGCATCGCATTCGATTCCGGCAGCGATCCAGCTTCGGCTGCAACTCTGGCCGCGAAGTCAAACGCTGCCATCGTTTTCGTCACGCAGCCCGACAGCGAGGGCTATGACGGCAGCCTCACTCTCGAGGGAAATCAGGACGCGCTCGTCTCCGCAGTGGCGAGGGCCAATCCCCGAACAATTGTGATCGTGGAAAGTGGAGGCGCAGTCTTCATGCCCTGGGCCGCGCAGGTGCCAGCGATTCTTGAAGCTTTCTACCCGGGGATACGCGGCGGCCAAGCAATTGCCCGGATACTGACTGGCAAGGTCAATCCATCGGGCCACCTGCCGATCAGCTTCCCCGCCTCGCAGGACCAGCTCGCGCATCCTGACCTTCCAGGACTTGGGCTACCAAACGAGACTCCTTCGAAGATCACTTATGATGAAGGTGCCGCGATCGGATACAAATGGTACGACCTCAAGAACTTCAGGCCTCTCTACGCCTTCGGTCACGGTCTTAGTTACACGCAATTTTCCTTCTCAGGACTCGAGGCTCTGTCGGAGGCAGGAGCAATCCGCGCCAGCTTCTCGATCCGCAATTCCGGCAAGCGGGCGGGCAAGGGTGTCGCACAGCTTTACGTCGCTCCGGCAGACTGGCGAAAGACGGGCTGGGAAGCCCAGAAACGCCTTGGCGCATTTGCAAAGGTCGAACTTAAGCCGGGCCAGGGAAAGACCGTCGAAGTCACGATCGATCCGCGCCTGCTCGCGACCTACGAGGCAGCAGGAAACAATTGGCATGTTCGAGGTGGGACCTATCGGTTGATGCTCGGCGAAGCTTCCGACGCGATTGCGCAAAGCGTCGATGTCAATTTGCCGGACCGGATCTGGAGCGCTTCCACGCCAGGAACCTGATGTTGAAAACCGCGACGGGGGGATGCGGGGCAAAAATGCGAGGCGTTGCCTGATGTTCTTTTCGCTTACCAAAAAAGCGCTGCGGTTGTTTGGGGTTCTGGGAGCCTGGCTTGCGATATGCCAGCCCGCAGCGGCTTCGCACCTCGTCACCGGAAACGGTTTTGGGTTTGCTGTCGTCGCACCGGAAAGCGGGGCAGCAACGAAGTTTTACCCTCATCCCTACAGCTTCGTCAGGCCCGATCCCGCCAAACCGCTCAGCGAGGGAATAGAGACCGCCAACTTCATCAAGGAACTAGGCTGGGGCGAGCACCCGCGCGGCGTGGCAGCCGAATATGTCGATGATTCGAACGTTATTCAGATCCGAAGTACCGACGGCAGCGGGTATGTTTTCATGCCGTTCGGGTTTGAGCATCCTGCGCTCATTATCGATCGGCAAGCGGCAGCCGCGAGCGCTGCTGGATGGCACGTGCAATGGAATCGGCCGCTTCGATCGGAAAAGATCGTGGGCGCGGGGGGAATTCGTGGCCTGCTGTTCCGGTTCGAGGGAATCGACGAGCCGCTGCTGGCGATTCCGCTCGCCGGAATGCGAAGAACGTCCCCGGGCCAATCGTTGGGGGCAAGCCGCGCCTGGGCGCTGATCGCCCTTGAGAGCGAAAGCGAACTTGGTCGGACGATCCGTGATTTCGGTCGGTGGCGGAAAGGGCTCTCAGCCCAAGGTCTCATCAGTCGCGAGATCGCCGATCTTGAACATTGGCGGGCAAGGCCCACCGTGCACTTCAGGAACGAACGCGAACGCCACCTTTGGCGGCAAAGCGAAGTCATGTTGCGCATCGCTCAGAGCCGCGAGCCAAACCGCGCGGATCGGCACGGGAACGGACTCATCGTTGCCGCCCTTCCCGATGTTTATTCAACGCCCTGGGTGCGCGACATGTCGTGGGCAACGATGGCGCTCATTCGCATGGGACATCGTGCGGAAGCGCGCGCCGCACTGCTCGCCTACTTCAATGCGCAGCCCACCGGCAAAATGCGAAGCGACGTCAACGGCGCCGATTACCAGATCTCCGTGGTACGCTATTTCGGAAACGGTGCAGAGGAGCCCTTCTTCACCCAGGAAGGCAGCACCAACATCGAATTCGACGACTGGGGCGAAGCGCTCTGGGTGCTCGGGGAATATCTCACGAAATATGACGATCCGGCGCTTCTCAAGGCCGCCACCTACCGCGGTCCTTTGTACGAGACTGCGCGCGATTTCATCGTGAGGCCGCTCATTGCAAATACGGAGCGATATGGTGACGGCCGGATCGTCGCTGCCGACACATCGATCTGGGAAGAGCGGCAGAAAGATAAGAAGCACTTCGCCTTCTCGACTGCCATGGCGATCGTCGGTCTGCGCGAATTTGCAAAAGTCGCAGGGCACGCCGGCGATGAGAATGCCCGCAAGCAGGCGATTGATGAGGCGGCGCTACTGCAAAAGGGGTTTTCAGCTGCATTCATCCGGGACGGGCAATTGCACGGGACGCTCGAGACCGGCGTCAAGAACGACATCGACGGAGCACTGATCCCCATCCTCAATTTCGGCCTTGTCGCGGATCCTGGTGTGATCCGTAACACGGTGGAGCGCATGCAGCTGCTGAAGGTAGCTTCGGGGGGATATCGGCGCGTCCGGAGCACCTACACGGACCCGGCCATTTTCGAATATTGGTATGAGCGTCAGGAGTTCCTCTTCGTCGATCTCAGCCTTGCGGAACTTGACCGGCGCCTCGGCCGGGACGCCGAGGCCAATGCAATGTTGAACCGAATTGTCGACAAGGCCGCAGCCGACCACGACATCATCCCTGAAATGTATGTAGCGCTCCCTTGCAAACTCTTCCCCGGCAAGATTGGCGATCCAACGGGCGCGATGCCGATGGTTGGCTATGGCGCCGGAGCTTACATCCTCCATCTCCTGGCGCGCGGGACCGGCAGACCCTGAGGTAGGCTGAACTCAATCGGATTGTCCGCGGTTTTAACTGTCTCGGGGACGCTAACGATGCACTCCATTCTCCAATCCCCGGCAATTGACGAGAAGGCCGCATGCGACTGCTCTTGATAGCCATAGCCTGGCTGATGGTCGCGAACGCGAGGATCGCGGTAGCCGACCCCGCCGAGCAGCTTCTCCCGACCGGGCAGACGCTCACTCCGACCGCTGCAGCAGGCGCGCGCTTCACGCCATTGGTCACGATGGTCGGACCTTATCCGTCCTTCACCGCCGATGGAGCAGCAGCGATCGCGGTCAGCCCCGACAAGCGCGAAATGCTTGTGCTGACAAGCGGTTACAATCGATACAATGGCACGGACGGGACACTCGTCGCGCAGCAGTCGACCCAATATGTCTTCCGCTACGCGATCGGCAGGCAGGGGGCGCGGCACCTCCAGACACTCCAAGTGCCGAACAGCTTTGGCGGGATCGCATGGCGAAGCGATGGCAAAGGGTTCGTGGTCGGCGGCGGTGTCGACGACAGCGTCTATCTTTTTGCCCGTCGCGGCTCCCGCTTCGTACCAGCCGGCAAGATTGGACTTGGCCACAGCAGCGGGCTCGGGGCCGACGTGAAGCCGCAGACCGCCGGCGTTGACGTCAGTCCCGACGGGCGCCGCGCGCTCGTTGCCAATTATTACAACGATTCAGCAAGTCTGATCGATCTCGACCGTAAGAAAGTCTTGGTCGAGCAGGATCTTCGTCCAGGCAAGGTTGATGCTTCTGCTCGCGGTGTAGCCGGTGGAGAATATCCTTTCGCCGTTGCGTGGAGCAGCCCCGGGCGCGCCTGGATTTCCTCACCGCGGGATCGTGAGCTCGTCGAGATCATGATCGCCGGCAGCGGATTGCGCGTGACGAGGCGGATAAAAACAATCGGCGAGCCGACCGCGCTTCTCGTCGACCGCCAGAGCAATCGGCTCATCGCGACAGAAGACAATGCCGACCGCATCGCAATTGTCGATCTTCGGAACGGACGCATGATCGCCGAGCCGCGCCTCGCGCTGCCCAAGGCACTTGCTGCCCCGAGCCTGGGCAAAGGCCTCAATCCCAATGGCCTTGCGCTGCTGCCGGACCGGCGCTTGCTCGTGACACTTGGTGGCATCAACGCCCTCGCTGTCGTCGATCCGCAATCCGCTGCATCCGCGATCCAGGCGCTGATCCCAACCGGCTGGTATCCAAGCGCCGTCGCAACGAGCGCCGACGGGGGCCGGGTCTTCGTGGTCAACCGCAAAAGCCCGCCCGGCGCCAACGAGCGGGGCTGCCCGCCAGAGCTCGCAAGCTATCGCGCGCAAGCCGATGCGTGCGGCTCGGCAAACCAATATATCCTGCAGCTCGAAAAAGCCGGCCTGCTTGACCTTCCGATGCCTGACGAAGCTGAGCTCGCGGCGACAACGTTGCAGGTGGCCGCCAATATCGGCGTACCGGGCGCGGCCGAGCGCGCCGCTGCCGAGGCGCGTATGGCAATGATCCGCGGCCGCGTGAAACACGTCATCTTCATCATCAAGGAGAACCGTACATACGATCAATTGCTTGGTGACCTCGACATCGGCAACGGCGATCCGCATCTGGCAATTCTCGGCGCAGCGCTTTCTCCCAACCATCACCGTCTCGCGCGCCAGTTCGTGACCCTCGACAATTTTTACGTTTCGGGTGAGGTGTCGGCTACCGGCTGGGCCTGGTCCACTGCCGCCCGCGCAACCGACCTACTCGAGAAGAGCACGCCAGTGAGCTATGCGGACAGAGGGCTCGCGTATGAATCGGAAGAATCCGACCGCTTCGTCTACACCCAGCAAAGTCCCAAAGACCGTTACGCGACAAACCCCAAGCTCACGCGCGATCCCGACCTCCTTCCCGGCCCAGCCTTACTGACGGCGCCCGATGCAGGAGACGATGACCTTCCCAATCAGGGCTATCTCTGGGATGCCGCGATCCGAGCGGGCATTTCAGTGCGCAACTACGGCTTTGCGGATGCGAGCATCTACGACACGAACGCGCCCGGCGCAGTACCGGTAGTGCGCCAGCCGTTCAGCGAAAAGCGGCGGATCTACACGCCCGGAGACCGGATACTCGCTCCCTTGAGCGATCCCTATTTTCGAGGGTTCGACCAGAAGCTCCCCGATTATTGGCGCGTGATCGAATGGCGACGCGAATACGACCTGGAGGAAGCCGCGGGGACACTTCCGCAACTAACGCTGCTGCGACTCAGCCATGACCATTTCGGCGAGTTCGACAAAGCGATCGACGGAGTAGACACGGTTGAGACCCAGATGGCCGATAACGACTATTCACTCGGGCTCGTTGCCGAGCGAGTCGCAACTGGCAAGGCGGCAGATTCGACCCTCATCTTCGTCATCGAGGATGATGCGCAAAATGGCGCCGATCATGTCGATGCCCGGCGCAGCGTCGCCCTCATCATCGGCCCTTACGTGCGGCGGCGCGCGCTTGTCTCAACCCGCTATACGACTTTGAACATATTGCGGACCATCGAGGCCGTCCTCGGCCTCCAGCCACTCGGCCTGAACGACGCACTGGCCACGCCAATGGCCGATGTCTTCGATCCCCAGGAAGTGCACTGGAACTACCGCGCGGAAGCTGCCGGGATCCTGCGCAGGACGAAACTACCGATCCCGCCTGACCGGTTCGTCGGGCTGGCAACAGGCGCTGCTTCGACATGCTCGGGACGGACCGCGCAATATTGGGCGGCAGCTATGAAGGGGCAGGATTTTCGAACCGAAGACAAGCTCAATACCGATGCGTTCAATCGGGCATTATGGAGGGGACTTGGTTCTGGACCGCTACCGACCGGTCGCGATGGGCGAGACCTACGACAACGCCGCCAAGCGCAATTGCATGGGATTCAGCCGGCGTATTGTGCTTCTGACAGATAGCGACCAGGTCTGGGCCGCCTCTAGCCGTGAACGCCGGCAACGGGTCTAGCCTTCGGCTTGCGCTACCGGCGCAAGCTGGCGTTCGTTCCAAAGTTTGCACGCCACCGTTCAACGTTTCACCTATTTTGAAGAGTGCTGTACGCTGACGCTGGTGGAAGCATCGCGCCGTCGGCAGCCGATTCATCCTGAACGATTGAAGGTGTCGCGCGTAACTGTTTCGCGCTGCAACAATTCGCCGCGGAGGCGGCTGCCCCCCATTGTCGGAGATTTATCGCGTGAGTTCATTCAAAGCCCCCAGCTTCCAAGACAGAATTACGAGCGCCGTCGAAGCGAAAAAGAAAGCGCTGGAGCAGCTGCGTTCCAGGCCGCCGCTCGACGAAAAAGTCGCAGCCGAGCGCCAGGCCAAGAGGCTTGAACGCGAAAAACGAGATCGTGAGCGAGCCGCAGCGAAGAAGACGGCGCAGCAGGAGTTGAAGGCAGCCAAGGCAGCGGAAGCGGCGGCCAAGGCGGCCTCTGCGGCGCCGCGTACAGAAGCGCAGCTCAAAGCAGCCCGAGATGCTCGTTATGCGGCACGAAAAGCGCGAAAATAGGTCCCCTAATCCCGTGATCCCCCAAGTGCATTGTTCCAACCAGTGCCGGCTGGAGATACCGGCTGGAGATCTGTCATGAAGCTCCGCGAACTTGTGGCGACAGCGATCGTCCCGGACGGCGAAGAGCTACGTTTGTTCAGGCGCGGGGACGACTTCATGATCGTGCTAGCCGGCAATGAACTTATGAGCAGCCGCATGAGCGGATCGGAAGAAGCCCTCGCGCTCATAACATGCGACCGGCTCCGTGACCGGCCCGCGCCTGATGTCCTGATTGGTGGCTATGGTATGGGATTCACCTTGCGGGCGGCCCTCGAAGTGCTGCCGGCACGAGCGTCCGTGACTGTGTCCGAACTGGTGCCGGAAGTCATCGCATGGGCCCGCGGACCGATGGCCGAACTCGCCGCAGGATGTCTCGACGATCCAAGGGTGGATGTTGCGGAAGGCGACGTCGCGGCGCTGATCCGCCAGACTCGTGGTGCCTTCGACGCAATATTGCTTGACGTTGACAACGGCCCCGATGGGCTCACCCGTCTCGCGAACGATCAGCTTTATTCGATCGACGGTCTGGCACACGCCAAACGAGCGCTGAAGCCCGGAGGCGTCTTGGCGATCTGGTCAGCCTACGCTGACCACGCGTTTACGCGCAGACTGAATACGAGCGGCTTCGCGGTCGACCAGGTTGAGGTTCGGGCACGGTCCAACGGCAAAGGTCCGCGCCACACGATCTGGCTCGCGAAACGTTCGTGACCCCGCGGGTGCAGGGACGCAGGTCAGGCAGCTAGTTGCTCAAGCTGTTCATTGGCCTCTAGCCACTTTGCCTCGGCGGCCGCGAGGTCGGCAGCAGCCTGAGCACGACGCTTGCTCAATTCGCTCATGGGCATGTTGGCGAACTCGGCCGGTGCACTGGTCGGGTCGACCATCGCAAGGTCGATCGCCGAACATTGAGCGGCCAGCCGGGCGCTCGCCGCTTCGGCTTCTGCAGCCGCTTTCTTGGCTGCCCGTGCATCTTCCCGCGCTCTTGCTGCAGCCTTGCGGTGATGGGGTTGCTGCTTCGGTTTCTCGGAACCCGGCGAGCTTCGCCCGAGAATTCTATCGATGTAGTCGACGATGCTGCCGGCATATTCAGCCGCTTGCCCATCCTCCACAAGCACCAGCCGGTCAGCGGTGAGCTCAATCATGTGCCGGTCGTGACTGACGATGATCACGGCGCCCTCATAGCCATTTAGTGCCTGGACCAAGGCTTCGCGCGAATCCACGTCGAGGTGGTTTGTCGGCTCGTCGAGGATCAGCAGATGCGGCGCGTCTCGCGTGATCAGCGCCAATGCGAGGCGCGCGCGCTCGCCGCCTGACAGCTTGCTCACCAGCGTGGTCGCCTTGTCACCGGAAAAGCCAAAGCGGCCGAGCTGCGCGCGTATCGCTCCCGGAGTGCTGCCGCCCATCGCGCGCGTCATATGCTGGAGCGGCGTGTCCTCGCCGTGCAATTCCTCGACTTGATACTGCGTGAAATAACCAACCCGCATCTTGCCCGACGCCGCCACCCCGCCCGCCATCGGTTGCAATTGCGCGGCCAGCAGTCGTGCCAGCGTCGTCTTGCCGTTGCCGTTACGGCCGAGCAGCGCGATACGGTCGTCTGGATCGACCCGCAGATTAAGGCGGCTGAGAACGGGAGTATCGCCATAACCGACCGCTGCCATGTCGAGCGTGATCAGCGGAGGCTTAAGCTGCGAGGGGCTCGGGAAGTCGAAGCTGAGACTGGGGTCCTCGGCCAAAGCCGCGATCGGCTGCATTTTCGCGAGCATCTTGGCCCGCGACTGGGCCTGTTTGGCAGTCGAAGCCCGAGCGCTGTTCCGCGCGATATAGTCCTGCAGTCGCGCTCGCTGCGCGTCCTGAGCCGCCTGCGCCGCCGCGAGGTGAGCCGCCCGCTCGGCACGCTGACGCTCGAAGCTGTCATAGCCGCCGGAGTATAGCGTGACCTTGCCGCGCTCGAGATGAAGGATGCTGTCGACGACGTTGTTGAGAAGGTCGCGCTCGTGGCTGATGACGATCAGCGTCCCGGCATAGTTCTTCAGGAAGCTCTCGAGCCACAGGGTTGCTTCGAGGTCTAGGTGGTTCGACGGCTCGTCGAGAAGCAGCAGGTCCGGTTGTGAGAACAGGAGGGAAGCAAGCGCCACGCGCATCTTCCACCCACCGGAATAACTGTCGAGCGGGCGTGCCTGCATCGCCTCGTCGAACCCGAGCCCCAGAAGGATGCGTGCCGCACGTGCGGGCGCGGTGTAGGCGTCAATGGAGAGCAGCCGATCGTGCACGTCCCCAAGCCGATCCGGATCGACGCAAGTCTCAGCCTCTTTCATCAGCAGGGCGCGTTCTACGTCCGCCGCAAGGACGGTCTCGAAAGGAGTTGCACTTCCGGTAGGTGCTTCCTGTGCGATATAGCCGAGCCTTGCCCTGCGAGGCATGTCGATCGCTCCTTCATCGGGGTCGATCAGGCCGATGATAGCCTTCATCAGGGTAGACTTACCCGCACCATTGCGGCCGATCAGGCCCACTCGCGCGCCCTGCGGGATCGCGGCCGATGCGCGGTCAAGTATCGTGCGTCCGCCAAGGCGGACCGTAAGCCCATCGATTGTCAGCATGCCGGCGCCCGTAGCAGCCAATGACGTCGTTCCCAAGGCCGAGAATCTCGAGCTAGGAACATCTCGCCCATTTGCTTGGCTCCTGGCGATGCGTCAGTTCAGCTGGACGCATCTCCTGGCGATGCGTCAGTTCAGCTGGACGCATTGAGAGCCGGTGAGATGTCAGTGCTCTTCCCTCTTGATGGTCTCGGTTAGCGCTGCGACGCGCGTACCGAACTTGTAGACGACCAGCCGATTTAGAACGGTGGTTCCGTCACTCTGCTGTGCAAGCTGCTGCTCGACCTTGAGCCCATGTCGCATCGTGTATCTGATGTAGGCACGCGGCCCGACGACCTCTGCCGTAACCGGACCAACCGCGTCGGTGAGTGTTCCCGTGTACCTGCTGCGCTCCACACGTTTGATCGTCCATCGCCTGGTGCTCGGCGCCTTGTCAGCTTCTCGGATGGTCTGGTCGAGTATCAGGGCACCGTTGTCCAGCCGTCCGATGCTATCAACGCTGACGTGAACGGGCTTGTTGAATAGCTTGTTCAAATTGCCTTCCCCGCGCGTGTGACCGCTGAAAAACGCGATTGGATCGAATGCAGCGCCGTGGGCAGCTGGCAGCGCGCCGTTCCTTGTGCAGCCGCAAGCAGCAACGATGAAAACGAACAGCAAAGCTCGGAACGGAATCGGATGCATGTGAACCTAACTGCTGAGGGTCTGCTTTCGACCCATTTGCAAAGATCGCGTGGCGCCCGTCGGTCGATTTTAATTCAGCGCCTCCGACGAGCGGTCGCGAGATAGCAATCGGATTTTGAGCCGTTTTCTATCGCCAAGGCGTCTCTTTCCGTATCAGACAGCCCGCGAAAGGCGCAGTTCAGCGGGACGTTTCTTCTTCATTCGTCAATGGCTTAGACTGCGTGGCGGAGAGGGTGGGATTCGAACCCACGGTACGGTTGCCCGTACGCCGCATTTCGAGTGCGGTGCTTTCGACCACTCAGCCACCTCTCCGCTAAAGGCAAGTGCTGGCCGGGCAGATGCCGGCTCCAGGTCGGACGCGGCGCTCTAGCAGCGGCCCTGCGCCTTGCCTAGATAGGATGCATGACCCCTTTTGAACCGTTCAAACGTTCGGGCCACATGGGCCCACAGATTGATATGCCACTCGCCCGCTTCTCGATCGGCGATGTCGTGCGCCACAAGATTTTCGACTTCCGCGGCGTCATATTCGATGTCGACCCGGTCTTCGCGAACAGCGACGAATGGTATGAGGCCATACCAGAAGCGCTACGTCCGTCGAAAAACCAGCCTTTCTACCACCTGCTCGCCGAGAATGCGGAGAGCAGCTACATCGCTTATGTCAGCCAGCAGAATCTTGTCGCCGATGACAGCGATGATCCCGTTGATCACCCGGCAATCGCCACGATGTTCGACGGGATCGAAGATGGACGCTACCGGCTTCGAAACCAGCTTCGTCAATAGCCAAGCGGTTGACACCCGCCGCCCCCTGCCATAGGCGGCTCGCTTCCCGAACGCGCCCTGGCCTGATTAAGCGACAGCGCGCGCGGGATCATGATTTTTCGAGGAAAGAAAGCCATGTTCGCAGTCGTCCGCACGGGTGGGAAGCAGTACCGCGTGCACCCCGGAGACAAGATCGTCGTCGAAAAGCTCGACGGCAATGCCGGTGACAAGATCACGCTCGGCGACGTCCTGCTCGCCGGTGATGGGGGCAATCTCAAGTCGACCGACGGTCTCACCGTCGCTGCCGAGATTGTCGCGCAGGCCAAAGGCGAGAAGGTCACCGTCTTCAAGAAGCGCCGCCGGCACAATTACCGTCGCAAGAAAGGTCACCGCCAGCAGCACACGATCCTGAAGATCGTCGCGATCGGCGACCACAAGGCTGAAAAGCCCGCCAAGGCTGCCGCCAAGAGCGATGCGAAGCAGGCGGGCCCCGAAAGCGGCTCAGGCAAGACCCCTGCTGCGCATGCGAAGGAAAAGTCTGCGTCGGAGGCCAACCAGCAGGAAGCCGGCAATGTCGCGGGCACGCCAACCGAGAATCCTGCGCCGAAGAACGAAAAGGCAGCGGGCGCTGCAAAGCCCGCCAAGAAGGCTGCTGCCGGCAAGAAGAGTGCAGGCAGCGACGACGCGCCGAGCTCCACCTCGACACAAAATGCTGCACCTGCTAAGGGCGGCGCCAAGAAGGCCCCGAAGGCCAAGTAATCAAGGCAGTTTTTCGTCATGGCACATAAGAAAGCAGGCGGCTCGTCCCGCAACGGCCGCGACAGCGAGAGCAAGCGTCTCGGCGTAAAGAAGTTCGGCGGACAGGCTGTCCTTGCCGGCAATATCATCGTGCGCCAGCGCGGAACGAAGTGGCACCCGGGCGACAACGTCGGCCTGGGCAAGGATCACACCCTCTTTGCGCTTACGGACGGCCAAGTCGCATTCCGCGACGGCAAGCTTGGCCGGAAATACGTGCACGTGATGCCGATTTTTACGGAAGCGACGAAATAGGAACGGTCAGAAAGGGACCGTTCCCACGAAGGGGCGGCCCGGACGAGATCGAAAGATCGAGACCAACATAGGGAGAAGGGGAGCCCCGGAAGGGGTCTCCCCTTTTTCTTTACCTTCTCCCGAAACTGTCACGAGCCGCAACTAGGCGGCCGGCGAGGAGAAGGTCGATGTTCGCGAGAACACCAAGATTGCTGCTGAGGCCGGGATTCCCGGAGGACGCGCCGGCGCTTGCCGACACGATCGCCGACGAGGCGGTCGCACGCAATCTCGCGGTAGTCCCGTGGCCCTACAAGTTGCGCGATGCCGAGGCTTTCCTCGCCTCTCCGCGCGATCCGGTCCTTCCCTCCCTCCTGATCTTCGAGCGGACGCAAGCCGAGCCGCGACTGGTCGGCTCTTGCGGGCTCGGCCGCCGCGCGTCGGGCGCCGTCGAGATGGGCTATTGGATTGGCCGGCCCTACTGGGGTCGTGGGCTTGCAACCGAAGCCTGCGGAGCCTTGATCGAGATTGCTCGGACGCTCGGTTTAGCGAGCCTCGAAGGGTCCCACTTCGTCGATAATCCCGCTTCTGCAAGGGTCCTTGAGAAGCTCGGCTTCGAACCGCTCGGCGTCATTGCTCCGCGGATGAGCTGCGCCCGTGGCGAAGAGGTGCCGGCGCGGTTGATGAGGCTGAAGCTTTCGAGCTGGGCGATCGAAGAAAAGGAAGAGGCGCTCGCCGCTTAGGTTCGCGCCTGGTCGTGGGGCAAGGATGTTGGAACGAAGATGGCTTCTTGACCGTCCCATCCAAGGCTCAAGCCAGGCTCGTCCTAAACGGCACGCCTAACCTTGCGCTGGGAGGCATCTTTCGAGGCGGCGGGGGCATAAGCGCCGAGCAGCGCCCGGTCGTCTTCGTTCCACGGATGAAAGCGGGGCAGGAAGAACTTGAGCCACGCCCCGGCGATTTTCCGAAACATGCCTGGTCTGACCCACAGGTGCCAGAGCAGCAGCCGCCATGCGCGCAGCCCGGTGACACCGTCTTGGCGCATCAGGTCGAGGGCGCCCGAAGTACGGTCGACGAGGAAGTTGCGCGTGACATAGAGCATCACGCGCGACTTCAGCTTCCAACGCTTGAAGCGCGGCCAATCCTTGGTGGCGTTCAGCCACGTGTCGTAGGCGACGCCCTTATGTTCGATTTCCTCGACCGCGTGCCAGCGCCACAGGTCCGCGCTTTCGCGGTCGGCGCCCTCGAGATGACGAGGGTCGGCGAGCAGCTGGTGTGCGAGAATCGCGGTGAAATGCTCTAGCGCCATGGTTGCAGCAAGACTGACGACCGGTGGCCTGCCCTTGGTGACCGCGAGCCGCTTTTCGACCTGCGCTTCGAGCTTGCTCAAGTCGTAGCCAGAATCTGCAGCGCGCTTGTTGAACGCGTCGTGCTCGCGGCTGTGGATCGCTTCTTGCGTGGTAAAGGCCTTGATCTCGTCTGCGAGCTTGGGCGGCGCTCCAGCGCGAAAGGCGCGGACACTCTCGACGAAGAAGGCCTCGCCGGCCGGAAATGTTGCCGATAACGCGTTGTAAATAGCAGTCGCTTCAACGCGGCCGCCGTGCCAAAGACGGGGCGTAGCAGCCTGGCGGCCAAAGCGGCGGTCCCGCGGGGTGATACGTAGCTCCGCAGGCGTGGGGAGAGTAAGCATGTTCACGAGCGCAAGATAGGCTAACTTACACTCGTGTCAATAAGACGCAAACGGCTGCCCCCTGAAGAGAGCCGCTCGGCCGCAATCGTAGCTGCGCGTCGCCTCCTCCTCGCCGACGGTCCCCAGGCCGTAACCTTGAAAGCAGTTGCTGCCGAAGTGGGGCGAACCCACGCCAACCTCCTCCACCATTTTGGATCTGCGGCGGGCCTCCAGGGCGAGCTTGCACGAGCGATCGCCGATTCGGTCACATCGAGCATCGCCGTGGCGGTCGAGAAGGCGCGCGCGGGCGAAGCGGACGCGCGCGACATCGTCGACATGACATTCGATGCCTTCGACCGGGAGGGCGCCGGCGCGCTCGCAGCCTGGATGATCATCACGGGCAATCGTGACGCGCTCAACCCGATCCTCGATTCGCTGCGATCGCTCGTCGCCCAGCTGAGCGTCGGCCACGAGGATCACCAGGTTGCCGAAACGACTCTATCGCTCGTCCTCAACGCTCTTGGCGATTCCCTGCTCGGCAAGCCGATCAGCGAATCGCTGGGCCTCGAGCGAGACACGGCGCGCAGGCTCGCCGCCGATCGTCTGCGCGCTCGGCTCGAACTCTATCGGCTCGAGCAGCAGTAAAAGCGTCGGGGAAATCATGGGCGCGATGGTGGTGCTTGCCTCGTGCCGGGAAATGATGGGACGTTTCATCGAACGTTTGCCGCTGATGACCTTCGGCTGGGCGGCAACCGAGGTAATGGTGCTGGCTTCGACAGCAATGCTGATCAGCCAATTCACCTGACGGCACAAATTTCGTTGCACGAACGTTACGCTCGAATGCGGCGCTTCTTCAACTGGTTTGCCACGAAAACCTCGACGGCAGCAGGTCAGCCGCTGACCTTCTTCACGGCCGTGTTGGTGATCCTGATCTGGGCAGTGACCGGTCCGATCTTCCATTTCTCGGATACTTGGCAGCTGATCATCAACACTGGGACGACCATCATCACCTTCCTTATGGTCTTCCTGATCCAGAACAGCCAAAACCGCGACGGGGCGGCAATGCAGGCCAAGCTCGATGAGCTCCTGCGCGCGGTAGACAAAGCGCGCGAGAAATTCATCGGCATCGAACATCTGACGGATCAGCAGATCGAGCTCCTTCGAAGCGCGCTCGAGCGTTACGCAAAGGATGCCAAGGGCAAGGACGGGACCGCTCAGGATACGGTCGATCGACTGCTCGAACGTTTCTGATCAGCTCGGCGCGCGTCTGTCCGGCTTTTGCTGGAGGCTGCGGTCGGCCTCGTCGATCGCCCGCAACAGCTCATTGAAATGCGGCGCCTCCTCGACGGGCCAGATTCGATCGAAGGTCGGCCCCAAGACCTTCAGATCACTCACGGTGAGGAGGCCTATCGCAACAATTCGATCGGTCATCTCTACAACTCATTGGACATTTAAGATCATCAACGCCCTCAAGCGTCCGGCGTGCCCAAAGTTTCACTCTTGCATCGTTTCGCAGTCGCGGATGCGTCGTTTTTGCAACAGCCGCGACCCCTTGCTCGCGCAATCGGCGATGCCACATTCAGCCTGTGAGCTTCTTCTCGATTCCCGCGACCGTCCCGCAAGGGCAGCAGCTTGCGATCTACGCAGTCGGCATCGCGCTCCTCATCATGCTGCTGCAGCGAATTCCTCTCGTCGGGCGGGTCATACGCTTTGCGATCTCGCTCGGCCTCTTTGCCTTCCTCATCTTCATTGTCTTGAGCCAGGCACCCTATCTGCCGCAGCTTTCGCGGTTGACCAGCGGCCTTGGCCTCGACGACCAGCAGGTCGCAGGCAAGGAGCTGCGGGTAAAAATGGCACCCGATGGTCATTTCTGGGTGGCTGCGTCTCTTAACGGCATTAAGCGTCGGATGCTGATCGACAGCGGGGCGACGGTAACTGCCATCTCCAGCCGGACTGCCGCAGAGGCGGGCGTCGGCACGGGAACCGGCTTTGCTCCGGTCATGCTCCGCACAGCCAACGGAGTTGCTTCTGCAAAGACCGGATCCATCGATGAGCTGCGGATCGGCAATATCGTCGCTCGAAACCTTCGCATCGTGACTGCGCCCGGGCTCGGCGACCTCGACGTGCTCGGCATGAACTTCCTCTCGAAGCTCCAGTCGTGGCGCGTCGAGGGGCAGACGCTGATCCTCGTGCCCCACCATCCCCAGGCCTCAGCGAAGGCCTGATAACTCCCCTGCCCAATCTAAGCGGGCCCCTGACAGGCGACCCGCCTAAGGAGGAATCCGTAGGTCGCCGCTAGGGGGAGCGCGCTAGACAGGGCCAATGGATGTTGCCACGAGTTTCTCGGCGAAAACCCTAGTAGCTCCGCGCCGGACGGCACATAAGCTAAAGATCATCGCCCGCTGGCTGATCGCCGTCGTGCTCATTGCCCTGGCAGCGTTTCTCGCCTGGTCCTGGACAACCCGTCCCACGGCCGTCCTTGGCGCTCGAGCGGAAAGTGGAGCTATCGCCGACGTGGTCTACGCGACCGGGTTCGTGGAGCCTCGGAGGCCGGTTGACGTATCATCGCGCGTGACTGCACCGGTGACGGCTGTACTCGCCGACGAGGGCGATCATGTCGCTCGAGGCCAGGCGCTCGCGGTCCTCGACGCCGAGGATCAGCGCGAAACGATGGCACAGCTCAGCGCAAGCCGGATCAACGCCGAACAGGACGAGCAACGTGCGCTGGCGCTCTTCAAGCAAGGCTGGGTTACAAACGAAGCTCGCGACAAGGCAGTTGCGGCGGCAAATGCGGCACGGGCGCTCGAGGCAGCCGGCCGGGCACGATTCAATCAATTCACGATCAGATCAGGTATCTCGGGCATCGTCCTGCGGCGGGATATCGAGCCGGGCGATCTTGCAACCTCGTCGAAGACCTTGTTCGAACTCGGCGATCCGCATGACCTCAGGGTGACCGCGACGGTCGATGAACGCGATATCCCGCTCGTTCGCTCTGGAGCAGCGGCAATGATGTCGAGCGAGGCTTTTCCCGGACAGGTCGTTCGCGGCCGCGTCTATGAAATCACGCCCGGAGGCGATCCCGACCAGCGCGCTTTTCGCGTGCGCATCCAGCCCGAAACCCGCACAATTCTCCCCGTTGGACTTACCCTTGAAGTCAACATCATCGTTGCCGAGCGCCAGCACGCCACGCTCGTGCCGGGCGGTGCAATCCGGCAAAATGCAGTGTTTGTCGTCGAGAATGGACGCGCAAGGCGGCTCCCCGTGCGGACTGGTATTCGCGGCACCGATCGGACCGAGATCAGGAGCGGCCTCAACGTCGGTGCATGCGTCCTGCTCGATCCCCCGGCAAAGCTGAAGGACGGTGAGCCTGTCTCGGCAAAAGGCTGCTAGAAGCCATGTTCGAGAGAGAACGCCTCGTACTCGGCATTGCCGCGAAGCACCTCGCCAAGCGCAGGCGGCAGACGGCGGTCGCGATCGCGGGTGTCGCTATTGGCGTCGGCTTCTTCCTTGCGGTTTCCGCGATGATGATCGGAAGCCAGAACGATTTCATCCAGCGGATCATCAATGCTGCGCCGCACATCATCATTTCCGATGAAATCCGCAGTCCTCCGCCCCAGCCCGCCGTTCGAGCCCTCGCCGGAACAACCGTCGAGGTCCACGGCTACAAGACGCGGAACGAGGTTCGCGGCATCAAGGATTGGCAGGAGGTTGCTCGCGCAGCCAGCGAGATACCCGGATCCATCGTCGCGCCGTCGCTGTCTGGCGCGATAACGCTCCGCGTCGGAGGTCGCGAGGAGCCGCTTGGGATCGTCGGGGTGGATCCCGCCGTCGAGCAGAAGATCGCGAACGTCCAGGAAAACATGTCCGCTGGCTCGCTACACAATCTCGAGACCACGCAAGACGGAGTGATTGTCGGCGAGGACCTCGCGCAGGAACTTGGCGTCCGGATGGGCGACACTGTCGGGGCGACGTCGAGAGCTGGAACGCGCTCGCTCAAGATTGTCGGCCTATTCGCGCGTGGGCGCGGTCAATTCGGCAACAACGGCTATGTGCTGCTGAGGGAAGCCCAGTCGCTTACCGCTCAGCCCTTCATCATCAACCGGATCGGCGTCAGTATTCCCGATCCCTACCAGGCGGAGGCTGTCGCCGCCGATCTCGAGGGTCGCTTCGGGTACAAAGCACAGAGCTGGCAAGAGAGATCAGCCGATTTCATGACGTTGCTGCTGACGCGCAACGTAATCATGTATTCGGTTGTGTCGGCGATCCTCCTGGTCGCGAGCTTTGGCATTTATACCGCTGTCTCCAACTCGGTCGTCGACAAGCGCCGAGATATCGCAATCCTAAGATCGATCGGCTTTTCCGAGAGCGACCTACAGCGCACATTCGTCGCGGAAGGATTGATCCTGGCGCTGGTTGGAGTCCTTGCCGGGTGGGGGCTGGGCTTCCTCCTGATGGAAGTCCTGGGATCGATCAAATTTCCCATCCTCGGGCGCGTTGAGCACCTGCCGCTTGATCGAAGCGCTCGGCAGTTCGCCATCGCAAGCTTCGCGTCGCTGACCGCCGCGACGATCGCCGCCTGGCTGCCCGCGCGAAAGGCCGCGCGGGTAGATCCAGTCGAGATCCTTCGTGGTGCAGCGTGACAGCGCTCATGTCGGCGCGTGCGCTGAGGCGTGTGCTGCCAACCGATCCGCCTGTCACCCTGGTGCACGATGTCGACCTCGACATCAGCCCCGGGCGTTTCCATGCAGTCGTTGGTCCTTCCGGGTGCGGCAAATCGAGCCTGCTTTACCTGCTCGGCCTTCTCGATCGTCCGACATCTGGTACGATCGTGTTTCAAGGCATCGAAACGAATGGGCTCGGCGGCGATGAACGCGCGCAGCTTCGCCTCCAGGAATTCGGCTTCGTCTTCCAGTTTCACTTTCTTTTGCCCGAGTTCACGGCGCTCGAGAATGTCCTGATGCCGATCCGCCGGCTTGGCCGGCTCCCGCGCTCGGAAATGGCCGACCGCGCCTTGACGGTGCTTGATAGCCTCGATCTTGCCGACCAGTCTGGAAAGACGCCCGACCGGATGTCCGGCGGCGAACGGCAGCGCGTTGCAATCGCCCGCGCCCTCGCGAATGATCCGGCGCTGGTCCTGGGCGACGAGCCAACCGGCAATCTCGACAGCGAGAATAGCGCGCGCGTCATTCGCATTTTCCAGCGCATCGCCCACGAACAAGGCCGCGCCGTCATCTGCGTGACCCACGATCCGACGGTCGCGGCGGCGGCGGATGTTCGCATTCGCATGCTCGATGGCGCGATCGAGCGGATCGAGTGACCTCTTGATGCGCGTGGAGCCAGTCGTTTGCATGCAGGTGAAAGGTTTCCCTCTTTGTGCGCTTCGCGTAACTCGCCCCCGACATGCATTTCCTTGACCAGGCAAAGATCTTCGTTCGCTCCGGTGCCGGAGGACCGGGCGCCGTCAGCTTCCGGCGCGAGAAGTTCGTCGAATTCGGCGGCCCCGACGGCGGCGACGGCGGCAAGGGAGGCGATATCGTGCTCGAGGCTGTTCCCGGCCTCAATACGCTGATCGACTTTCGCTACACCCAGCACTTCCGGGCGCCTCGCGGCAAGGGCGGATCCGGGTCCAACAGGACCGGAGCCGGCGGCGACGATCTCGTGATCAAGGTCCCGGTCGGAACCCAGATTCTCGCCGATGACGAGGATCGTACCCTCCTCGCCGACCTCACGGTCGAAGGGGAGCGCGTCGTGCTTGTCCGTGGAGGCATGGGCGGACGCGGGAACGCGAGCTACAAGACCTCGACAAACCGCGCTCCGCGCCAGCACCAGACCGGTCAGGCGGGCGAGGAGATGTGGATCTGGCTTCGTCTCAAGCTGCTTGCCGATGTTGGCCTTGTCGGTCTGCCCAATGCGGGCAAGTCGACCTTTCTAAATTCGGTGACCAATGCGAGCGCGAAGGTCGGCGAATATCCCTTCACGACCCTGCGCCCCCAACTTGGCGTCGTCCGGCACAAAGGCCGGGAGTTCGTCCTTGCCGATATTCCCGGCTTGATCGAGGGAGCAGCCGAGGGTGCAGGCATCGGTGATCGTTTCCTTGGGCACGTCGAGCGGACACGACTCCTTCTCCATCTCGTCGATGGCTCGGCCGAAGACCCGCTCGAGGCCTGGCGCGTCGTCCGCGGAGAGCTGGAGGGCTATGGCGCAGGACTAGCCGAGAAACCCGAGGTGATCGCACTCACCAAGACAGACCTGCTCGACGACAGGAAGCGCGAGAAAGTTGCCAAGGCGCTCGGCAAGGTGTCGGGCGCCAGGGTGTTCCCGGTCTCCGCCCCGCTCGGCGAAGGACTGGAGCCGCTCCTCGATGCGATTATCGAGCGTCTCGGCGATGCTGCAGTAGAGAGGCGCGAAGCAGAGCCAGCCGAGGGAAAACCCTGGGCGCCGCTATGAGGCTCGCAGTCACGGGCGGGACAGGCTTCGTCGGGTCGCACCTGATCGATGCCGCCGTTGCCGCGGGCAATGAAGTCACTGCGCTGACCCGCCGGGAACAAGCCCCGCGTGAACAAGTGACGTGGATATCCGGCGATCTCCAAGACCGCGCCGCGCTCGAGCGGCTCGTCGATGACGCAGATGCCCTCGTACATGTCGCCGGCGTGATCAGCGCGCGCGACGCCGCCGGATTCGAGCAAGGGAACGTCGCCGGCACGTTGACCATGCTCGCCGCCGCCACCGCGGGCGGCGTGCGCCGCTTCGTCCACGTTTCCTCGCTCGCGGCCCGTGAGCCCAAGCTGTCGCTCTATGGGGACTCAAAACATCGTGCCGAGAAGCTCGTGATGAGCTCTGGCCTGGATTGGTCGATCGTCCGGCCGCCCGCGGTTTATGGCCCAGGTGACCGCGAAACGCTCGAGTTGTTCCGGATGGCAAAGCTCGGAATAATGCTGATGCCGCCCAAAGGCCGTCTATCCGTCATCCATGCCCACGACCTTGCCCGGCTACTGCTGGCGCTGGCGGCTTCCAACGCGCCTTGCGGAATGCTCATCGAGCCTGACGACGGCAAGCCCGGCGGATGGACCCACCGGCAGTTTGCGCGCGCACTCGGCGAGGCAGTCGGGACCAAGCCGGCGATCATATCGTCCCCCAGCGTCGTCCTGCGGCTTGCCGCACGTGCCGACCAGATGCTGCGCGGCGCCAACGCCAAGCTGACCGTCGACCGCGCCGCTTACTTCTCGCACCGCAACTGGGTCGCCGAAATAGAGTGCAAGCCGCCCGGGGGCCTGTGGGAGCCGGCAATCCCGACCAACGAGGGATTGAAGGAGACCGCAGATTGGTACCGGCTGGAAGGTTGGCTCTAGCAATTACAATCGATTACGGGTCGCATCAGCCGGCCATCCGCGCACTCGATTGGGCGACGAGACCGTCGGTGAGATTTCGTGGAGAGCGGGCGTATGTGCGGGATATTCGGTGCAATTGGCCGGGACCTTCCACCGTCCGCACTCGAACGCGTGTTCGCAACGCTTCATCATCGCGGCCCCGATGGGAAAGGAGCTTTCACCGATCCGTCCGTGCAACTCACTCTCGCGCACACTCGCCTTGCAGTGATCGACCTCGTTACCGGCGAGCAGCCGCTGTACAGTGCGGATGGCAATATCGTTCTCGTTGCGAATGGCGAGATCTACGATTTCGAACGGATCAGAAGCATCCTCGAGGCGAAGGGCCGCCGGTTCAAGACAAGGAGCGATTCCGAGCTCATCATCGCGCTTTATGAAGAATATGGCCTCGACTGCTTCGAGCAGCTGCGCGGCGAGTTCGCGTTCCTGCTCTATGACAAGGCCAAGCGCCTGCTCGTAGCCGCGCGCGATCGGTTCGGGATCAAGCCGCTCTTTCTTGCCGCTTTCCCCGATGGTCTCGTCTTCGCATCCGAGATGAAGGCGATCTTTGCCAGCGGCCTTGTCATCCCCAAGCTCGATGCTGCTGCGCTCGACCCGCTGCTGAGCCAGGATCCCGACAATGCGAGGTTCCCCTTCGAAGGGATCAAGCAGGTCCCGCCGGGATCCTACGTTGCGGTCAATCTGTCTGATGGGACGACAAGCACGAAGCGATATTGGTCGCCCGAACTTCCGGCAGAAATCGCAAGGCCGGTGACAGAGCCGGCCGACGAGGCGCGAGCAAGTGCAGCGCGAACAGTCCTTAGCGAACTTGAAGGCGCTGTCCGGCTCCGGCTGCGGGCCGATGTGCCGGTCGGCCTCTACCTTAGCGGCGGCATCGACTCCGCGTTTGTTGGCGCATTGATGGAGCGCAACCTCACCTCCAAGCTCCATTCCTTCTCGATCGCTTTTGAAGGGAGCGACAGGAACGAGCAGCATTTTGCGCGCCAGGCCGCCGACTTCCTGGGAACCGAGCATCACGAACTCACCGTCACCAAGGAGATGCTTTGGGACAACCTCAAGGATTGCGTGTGGTTTTCCGAACTGCCGTTCGTGACCCTTGCGCCGGTGGGGAAATTTCTCCTGTCCCGGGAAGCGCGCAAATCAGTGACCGTTGTGCTGACGGGGGAAGGCGCGGACGAGGTCTTCCTTGGATATCGCAGCTATTTCTCGAACGCGATCCGCGACACGCGCGATCCGAGCCGGCGTCGCAAAAGCGCGTCGACCGGCCTCAGGCGTCTCAAGGTCTCGGGCCTTGCCGCAGCCCTGGTTTCGAAGCTGTCGCTGCTCATTTTTCACAAGGCGCAGCGAAGCACTATTGAAGCTGCCCGATCGATTGATGCCACGAGGCCGACATCCTCCAAACCGATCATCAACGCGGTCCAGGAGGCGCGGCTTGCGGGGATGCCGCTAGATATCCTCTGCTACCTCGGCGACCGCGAAGAAATGGCGCATTCCCTCGAAGCACGGCTGCCCTTCCTCGACCATAAGCTATACGACGCGGCGCGCTCCATTCCCGTCGACTTCAAGATGCGCGACGGTCTCGAAAAAGCCGTTCTAAGAGACGCGGCAATCGGCATCCTGCCTGAGGACCTGCGTCTCAGGCGCAAGAGCGGGTTCATGCTGACGAGCGAGGCCGTCGATTTTTTCGGCAGCGACCGGCGCCTTGCCGAGCAGTTCCAAGCGCTTCTTGCCAAGGAAACATTCGAGAGCGCGCGGATCTTCTCCCATCGCTCCTATCTGCTGGCCCGGCTGCTCGCGACCATCCCTCCATGGCTGGCCGCCTTCAGGCGACTGAGGCGGAACGCCAATAAGGTCATCATGTACATGATGCAGGTCCATATGCTGCACGAGATGTTCGTGGATCGCCCCCGCTGGGAAAGCACTGCGCCGGAGCCCGGGACGACTCCGCCGATCGAACCTGTGGCAGCGCTCGGCTAGCTCGCTCTTACACCGCCAAGCCGGATTGAAATCTCGGCGGTGGGCACCACTTCGCCCAGATGATTGTGCCGCTTTCGGTTCTTGATCTCTCCCCGATTTGCGAAGGCTCGGATGCTGGCCAATCCTTGCGCAATTCCGCTGACCTCGCGAGGCATGCGGAGAGCCTCGGCTATCGGCGCTACTGGATGGCTGAGCACCATTCGATGCCGGGGATCGCGAGCGCCGCGACTGCGGTCGCGCTAGCCTATGTCGGCTCCCGCACGTCGACCATTCGCATCGGCGCTGGCGGCATCATGCTTCCCAATCATGCCCCGCTGATCATCGCCGAACAGTTCGGAACGCTGGAGAGTCTATTTCCCGGCCGCATCGACCTCGGTCTGGGCCGCGCACCTGGGACCGATCAGGCCGCAGCATATGCATTGCGGCGCAATCTCAGCTCAGATGCGAACCAATTCCCGAGCGACGTCATCGAGCTGATGCAATATTTTCGCGGCGAAAACGGCCGTGTCAGAGCGGTCCCGGGCGAGGGGCTCGAGGTTCCGATCTGGATCCTCGGCTCGAGCCTGTTCGGCGCAGAATTAGCGGCGATGCTCGGCCTTCCCTTCGCCTTCGCCTCGCATTTCGCACCGCAGATGATGATGGAAGCGATCGATCTTTATCGGCGCCGGTTCAAGCCCTCTCAACAACTCCCGGCACCCCATGTCATGCTCGGCTTCAACGCGATCGTCGCCGACAGCGACGAGGAAGCCGAGCTGCTCGCGACGTCCCAGCAGCAGGCGTTCGTCTCGCTTCGCGCTGGACAACCGATTCAACTTCCGCCGCCAAGGGAGGGCTATGCCGACGAGCTGCCGCTCGAAGCTCGGGCAATGCTTCGCCAGGTCCTTTCTGCCTCGGCAATTGGGAACAGGACAACGGTCCGCGCGAGGATCGACGAGTTCGTCGAGCGCACGAAGGCGGATGAACTGATCGTTACCGCGAACGTCTACGACCATCGCGCGCGGCTCCGCTCCTACGAGTTGCTCATCGAGGCCGTTCGCCAGCCCGAAATCGCCGCAGCCAAGTAAAGGAACCCATGTCCGCCCTTTTCAGCCCGTTCGATGTAGGCGAGCTAAGTCTCGCCAACCGGATCATCATTGCGCCGATGTGCCAATATTCCGCCGAGGATGGCTGCATGTCCGATTGGCACATAATCCATCTCGGCCACCTCGCCCTCTCCGGCGCGGCGCTGCTGACGATCGAGGCGACTGCAGTCACTCCCGAAGGGCGCATCAGCTACGGCGACACCGGGCTTTGGTCCGACGCGAACGAGGAAGCGATGGCACGCGTGCTCGCCAGCATCAGGCGCTGGTCCGAAATGCCGATTGCGATCCAGCTCGGCCATGCCGGGCGCAAGGCATCGACCGACAAGCCCTGGTTTGGAGGAAAGCAGATCGCGCCACGGGAACCCAACGGTTGGCAGACATTCGCGCCTTCCCCGCTGGCCTTTGCGACCGGCGAGAATCCCCCTCTGGAGCTCGATCGTGCGGGTCTTGCGAGAATCCGGCAGGCATTCGTTGCTTCCGCCGAGCGCGCCGCTCGCCTCGACCTCGCTGCCGTGCAGCTTCACGGCGCCCACGGCTATCTTCTCCACCAGTTCCTCTCGCCGCTATCGAACCGCCGCAGCGACGAATATGGCGGCAGTCTTGAGAACCGCATGCGGTTCCCGCTCGAGATCTTCGACGCCGTCCGCGCAGCTTTCCCTGCGGACCGCCCTGTCTCGATGCGCGTGTCGGCAACCGACTGGGTCGAGGGCGGATGGGATGTTGAGCAAACGATCGAATTCGCCCGTGCGCTTAAGGCTCGCGGCTGCGCTGCCATCCACGTCTCGAGTGGTGGCCTCGACCCGCGCCAGAAGATTCCCGTCGGCCCCAGTTACCAGGTCCCGCTCGCCCGCGCGGTGAAGCTGGCAGTCGATATGCCGGTGGTGGCGGTTGGGCTGATCACCGACTTCGAGCAGGCCGAAGCGATCATTGGAACCGGTGACGCCGACCTCGTCGCGCTTGCCCGCGGCATTCTCTACGATCCGCGCTGGCCCTGGCATGCGGCGGCCGCGCTTGGAGGCAGCGTCAAGGCGCCCCCACAGTATCTGCGCTCTCAACCTCGCCAGCACCGGGACTTGTTCGACTGGGGAGAATAGCCCTTTAAAAATGGGCAGGTCCCATTTAACTCGGGAAAAGGGCCGTCTTTCACCCGGTTCGGTTGTGCGTTTATCGTTGTTGGAACCGAGCCGTCGGTCCGGGCTTTAAGCCCGCGAGCAGACAGTACTACGGGGGGTTCGTGGACTCACTCCGGCGACCTGAAGAAGCGGCGCGCAAGCGTTTCTTTTGCAAAGCGCTGAGCCGCGCTTTCCTGCTTGGCGCGCCGCTCCTGGCGTCGAGCGCCTGCAATCGTGGCATTCTCGATCCCGTCGGCCCCGTCGGCAGCGCCGAAAAGCAGATCCTCATCAACTCGACCGCGATCATGCTTGCGATCATCATCCCGACGATGATTGCGACCGTCGCGATCGCCTGGTGGTTCCGCCGTGGAAATACGAAAGCGACCTACCGTCCCGACTGGGAATATTCCGGCGCGATCGAGCTTGTCGTCTGGGCAATCCCGGCACTGACGATCATGCTGCTGGGCGGGATCGCCTGGATCGGGAGCCATGATCTTGATCCCGCCAAACCGCTCAATTCGGCGAGGCCGCCGCTCAGGGTCGATGTGGTCTCGATGGATTGGAAGTGGCTCTTCATCTACCCGGACCAGCATATTGCGACCGTCAACCAGCTGGTGATCCCCGCCGGAACGCCGGTCAGCTTCCGGTTGACCTCGGCGACGGTATGGAACGTCTTTTTCGTTCCGCAGATGGGAACGCAAATTTACACGATGCCGCGGATGACGACCCGCCTCAATCTGCAGGCGGACCGCCTCGGCACCTATGACGGCCTGTCGGCCCATTTCAGCGGCGACGGATTTCCGGGCATGCGTTTCGAGGTCCACGCTGTGCCGCCGCAGCAATTCGCTTCCTGGGCGCAAGCCGCACGCGGGACGGCCGGCGTCCTCGACGCGCGCGCCTACGCGCTCCTTTCGAAGCCCAGCAGCTATGTGAAACCAATGACCTACAGCAATGTCGTGCCTGGCCTCTTCGACCTGATCGCGGCCGGCCACCCAGTCCAGCCTGAGCAGCGGCCGCCGAGCAGCCCGAAAGCGGAGCCTGGCGCATGAGCCTGTTCGGGAAACTGACCTGGTCGGCGATTCCATTCCATGAGCCGATCGCGCTCATCACATCGATCATCGTCATTGTCGTGCTGGGCGCCGTTGCGGCGTGGATCACTGCAAAGAGGCACTGGTCGTTTCTCTGGCACGAATACATCACGTCGACCGACCACAAGCGCATCGGCATCATGTACATCGTGCTCGGTCTCGTGATGCTGGTTCGCGGCTTCGCCGACGCGATCATGATGCGCGCGCACCAGTACCTCGCCGTCGGTCCGAACCAGGGTTACCTGAACCCGGAGCATTATGACCAGATCTTCTCGGCCCACGGCACGATTATGATCTTCTTCGTGGCGATGCCGCTGATCATTGGAATGATGAACTTCGTCATCCCACTGCAACTCGGTGTACGCGACGTAGCATTCCCGACAATGAACAACGTCAGCTTCTGGTTGACCGCGTCGGGCGCCCTCCTTGTCAACATCAGCCTGTTCCTGGGCGAGTTCGCGCGCACCGGCTGGCTCGCGTTCCCGCCCTTGAGCGAGAAAGCGTTCTCACCTGGCGTCGGGGTGGATTATTATCTCGTGGCGCTCCAGATTTCCGGCGTCGGGACCGTCCTCACTGCCGTCAATTTCGTCACCACCATCCTCAAGATCCGCGCCCCTGGCATGAGCTACCTGCGCATGCCGGTATTCGTCTGGACCAGCCTTGCATCGAACCTCCTCATCCTTGCCGCCTTCCCGGTGCTGACCGCCACCTTGGCGATGCTGATGCTCGACCGGTACCTCGGCTTCCACTTCTTCACGAATGATGGCGGCGGAAACTCGATGCTCTACATGAACCTCATCTGGGTCTGGGGACATCCGGAAGTCTATATTCTCGTCCTTCCTGCCTTTGGCATCTATTCGGAAGTCGTCTCGACCTTCTCGGGCAAGCCGCTCTTTGGCTACCGCTCGATGATCTTCGCGACGCTCGCGATCTGCATCCTCTCCTTCACCGTCTGGCTCCACCACTTCTTCACAATGGGTGCAGGCGCCGACGTCAATGCGATGTTCGGGATAGCAAGCATGCTGATCGGCATCCCGACGGGCGTCAAAATCTACAATTGGCTGTTCACGATGTACGGGGGGCGCGTCCGCTTCAGTGTCCCCATGCACTACGCGATCGGTTTCATGCTGACCTTTACGCTTGGCGGCCTCACTGGCGTGCTGCTCGCGATCCCGCCCGTCGACTTCGTGGTCCACAACAGCCTTTTCCTCGTCGCGCACTTCCACAACGTCATCATCCCGGGCGTAGTGTTCGCCGTCCTTGCCGGATACACTTATTGGTTCCCCAAGGCCTTCGGCTTCACGCTCGACGAACGAATTGGCAAAGCTGTCTTCTGGTGCTGGTTCATCGGCTTCAACCTGGCCTTCATGCCCAGCTACCTACTTGGCTTCTGGGGCGGCACCCGGCGGATGCAACATATCGCGGATCCAAGCTGGAAGCCGTGGCTCGGCGTCGAACTCATCGGCGCCTTCTTCATCGCCGCGGCGATCGCGCTCATGGTCTGGCAGCTTTTCTATTCGATCAGGACGCGTGAGCAGCGCCGTGACCTCACCGGCGATCCGTGGGACGGCCGGACGCTCGAATGGCTGACGCTGTCGCCTCCGCCACACTATAATTTTGCGGTACTTCCCGACGTGCACGGGGAAGAGGCTTATTGGCACCGCAAGCAGGAGGCGATCGAGCGCGACCGCCTCATCGAGGAGCCGCACTACGAGCCGATCGAAATGCCGCTGAACACGCCCACGGGCGTGATCGTCGCTTTTTTCGCCTCGCTCTGCGGATTTGCGATCATCTGGTACATCTGGTGGCTTGCCATCCTCGGCCTCATCGGCGCCTTCGCCATCTTCGTCTGGTATGCGTGGCGCGATGAGCACGAACATGTGATTCCGGTCGAACAGGTGGCGCGCGAGGAGCGCGAGCGCCGGCGCATCCGCCAGGAAAATCTCCAGCAGCTGAGCCAGTCGACATGAGTTCCAACGAAGCAACGGCGATCGGCTTCACGCACGGCGGGTCCGAGGACACGGGCCTCGGCCACCGCGGACCTGAATCGAAGAGCATCGTCGTCCCTTACGGATTCTGGCTGTTTGTCCTCTCGGACATGATCCTCTTCTCGGCGCTTTTCGCGACCTACGCCTCGCTCGCGAACGCGACCGACGGGGGACCGGTCACGAACCAGCTGTTCGACCGGACCAACGTCGCAATCGAGACCATGGCGCTTCTGATTTCGAGCTTCGTCTGCGGGCTTGCGATGATCGCAGCCAAACGCAGGAACATGGCCTGGACGCAGGGCTGGCTCGCACTCACCGCGCTGCTCGGCCTCGTCTTCCTCGCCATCGAGATTCGCGAATTCGTGGGAATGATCAGGATTGGGGCGGGCCCGCAGCGCAGTGCCTTCCTTTCCGCTTTCTTCACGCTCGTCGGCTGTCATGGCGCCCACGTCACCGCTGGGCTGATGTGGATCGGGACGATGATGGCCCAGCTCTGGGCGAAGGGCTTCCAGCCGCACATCGTCAGACGCCTGCTTTGCCTCAGCGTCTTCTGGCATGCCCTCGACATCATCTGGGTTGCCATCTTCACCATCGTCTACCTGATCGGAACTCTTCCATGAGCGAACACGATCACGACCTCCACAACGTTGCTCCCGGCGAGCCTCACGACACCATGCTGAGCGAAACCGTGAGCTATGTCGTGGGCCTCGGCCTTGCGCTGCTGCTGACCGGCATCTCTTTCTGGGTGGCGTCGACTTCATCGCTCTGGGGGCCCGGCGTCGCGGTCGGACTTGTCGTTCTTGCGATTGCCCAGATGGGCGTTCACCTGGTCTTTTTTCTTCACATCACGAGCGGCCCCGACAATACCAACAACGTCCTCGCGCTCGCCTTCGGAGTGCTGATCGTCTTCCTGGTGATGATCGGGACCATCTGGATCATGGCACACATGAATACCAACATGGGTCCGAGCCCCGAGATGATGAACCTGATGACGCAGCGCGGCTGACCCCGCACTTCGCGCCCGAACGCTCCCCGGACAGTCCTTTGCTTGAGCGGCGAACTGGTTTCGACCGCGCCGCTGCCGCTTTTGTGCCTGATTGCGTTGCGAACAGTGGCGCGGACCACTAACGAGCCGTGAATGTCGGACCGCCAGCAAATCTACGCCAAGACCGTCGAGCTCATCGCGCCGTTCAACAAGAAGGGCGCCGCGATCACCGAAGCAACCCGCTTCGCCCAGGACCTCGAGTGGGACAGCCTGACCGTTCTCGATTTCGTCGCCAATATCGAGGATGAGTTCGACGTCATCATCACGATGAACATGCAGGCGGAAATCGAGACGGTCGGCCAGCTGGTCGACGCGCTCGTACGGCTGATCGATTCGCGTGACTGACCTCTTCTCGAAGTTCGACCCGCTCATCGAGCAGCGCGAAGCGCTGCTCAAAAGCGGCTTAACGGACCCTTTCAACCTGGTCATGGAGCGGGTCGAAAGCCCGACCGTCGCCATCTGCAATGGCCGCCGAACGATCCTCCTTGGCACCTATAATTACATGGGGATGACCTTCGATCCCGATGTCGTTGCGGCCGGCAAGAAGGCGCTCGATGAATTCGGGTCGGGTACGACCGGGAGCCGCGTCCTCAACGGGACCTACGCCGGCCACCGAGCAGTCGAAGAGGCGCTCAAGGATTTCTACGCCATGGACCATGCCATGGTCTTCTCGACGGGCTACCAGGCCAATCTCGGGATCATTTCGACCATGGCCGGCAAGGATGACTATATCATCCTCGACATCGACAGCCATGCGTCCATCTATGACGGCTGCGCGCTCGGCAATGCGCAGATCGTCCCGTTCCGCCATAACGACGTGACGGCCCTCGAGAAGCGCCTGAAGCGCCTTCCGCCGGAGGCCGGCAAGCTCGTCGTCCTGGAAGGCGTCTATTCCATGCTGGGCGATGTTGCGCCGCTCAAGGAAATGGTCGCCGTATCCAAGGAAAATGGCGCCATGGTGCTGGTCGATGAAGCTCATTCGATGGGTTTCATCGGAGAGAACGGTCGCGGGGTCGCCGAAGCGCAAGGCGTGATCGACGACGTTGATTTCATCATTGGAACATTTTCGAAGTCGGTTGGCACCGTGGGCGGGTTCTGCGTTTCCAATCATCCCAAGTTCGAAATTCTGCGGCTCGTCTGCCGCCCCTATGTGTTCACCGCTTCACTCCCGCCCTCCGTCGTCGCTACCGCCGCGACCTCGATTCGCAAGCTGATGGGTAGCGCCGACAAGCGCGCGCACCTGTGGAAGAATTCAAAGCGCCTCCATGCCGGCCTGCGGCAGCTCGGCTTCGAGCTCGGCACCAGGGAACCGCAATCGGCGATCATCGCCGTCATCATGCCCGATCTTGAGACGGGCGCAGCGATGTGGGAGGCCCTGCTCGACGAAGGTCTCTACGTGAACCTCGCCCGTCCGCCCGCGACGCCGGCCGGCATGACCCTGCTGCGCTGTTCGCTGTGCGCGCTCCACACCGATGAGCAGGTTGGAGAGATCCTCGGCATGTTCGCTGCGGCAGGCCGTGCAACCAATTGTATAAGCTGAGGATTCCTGAGGGAACCTTTCACTTTCGCGAAGTGGTTAACGCGACTAGATTGGTCGAATGATCGGGGACGGGGAAGAGGACCAGGTCCGCTTCGATTGGCGGAGAGGGGGTGCCGCTGGCGCGGGACTTGCGGCTGCCCTGATTCTCGTTGCCATGGTCTTCATGGTGAAGTTCGCAAACGACGCCCGCGAACGCGCGCTCGATGCCGAGCGCCACACCTATGAAGTGGCGCTCGTCGTCCGCAACGCAAGTGCCAATGTTGCCCAGGCTGAAGCGGCACTTGCGCGATTCGTGCTCGACGAGGACGTGAAGACGAGCGGCAATATCTATTCCAGCGATTGGCAGCTCGCGGGCTATCAGATCGACGAGCTAAGCGAGTTGATGCGAGGCAGTCCCGACCAGCAAAGGCGCCTCGTCGAGCTCAAACAGCTTTACGCCAAGCGCGGCGGCGAACTGTCGCTTGCCGCCCAGGCAGCGGTTCAGAAGCAGGGCGATGCCGGCATCCGCTACTTCTACCAAGCGGCCAAGGACGATGCGGCACATCCCAGCACCGGACATCGTCTCAACAGCAAGCTCGACGAGATCATCAACGCGGAGCGCGCATCGATGCGCCAGCGGATCGAGCAGAGCCAGTTCTTTTCCGACCAGGCCGATCAGTTCACGACCTATCTCAGCTGGCTCGGCATCATCGTTGGACTGGGCGCGATCTTCCTCGGCGTCGTTGCGGTCGCGGCGCTTCGGCAGAATGCGCTCGCCCGCAGGCAGGCCGATAGCGAGACCGAGCGCGCCGAATCCCTTGAACTTGCAGTGCGGCAGCGCACTCAGGAATTGTGGGAAGCGAACCAGGCGCTGAAAGCCGAAGCGGCGGACCGCGAAGCGGCCGAAGCACAGCTCCGGCAGGTCCAGAAAATGGAAGCTGTCGGCCAACTCACCGGCGGCATTGCCCATGATTTCAACAACATGCTCGCGGTCGTCGTTGGCGGCATCGACCTTGCTCTGCGGCGACTCAACGGCCCCCGCCGGGAGGTGATGATGCACCTCAACAATGCGATGGAAGGTGCAACTCGCGCGGCTGCCCTGACTCGGCGCCTCCTCTCCTTCGCGCGCTCCGAGCCGCTGTTGCCCGAACGCGTTGACAGCAATGATCTCATCGGCGGAATGTCCGATCTCCTCGACCGAACCCTGGGAGAGCGCATCAGGGTCGAAATCGACCTCGCCTCCGGCACGTGGCCAATTTACGTCGATCCCCACCAGCTCGAAAACGCCATCGTCAATCTCGCGGTGAACGCCCGTGATGCGATGGAAGGTGAAGGGCTGATGCGAATTGCCGCGGAAAACGTCCGGCTAGCGGCCAACGAGGTCGGAGATATCCGCCCTGGGGATTATGTGAGGATCAGCGTCACGGATACCGGCTGCGGAATGCCGCCCGATGTTCTCGAGCGTGCCTTCGAGCCATTCTTCACGACGAAGCCGGTCGGTAAGGGCACGGGCCTTGGACTGAGCCAGATATTCGGTTTCGCCCATCAATCGGGCGGCGAGGTCGGCATCGAGAGCATGGTCGGCAAGGGGACAACAGTCTCCATCTATCTCCCCCGCACCGAGAAGGCCGCAGAAGTGCGCGTCCACCCGGCGGTCCAGCGCGCGGAAGCGAGAGACATTCACGTGCCGGGCGCACGCATCCTCCTCGTCGAGGACGATCCACGCGTGCGAACCGCGACCGTGGGAGCGCTTGAAGACCTGGATTATGAGCCGGTCGCCTGCGGCAGCGGCGCCGAGGCGATTGCGCTGTTCCGCGAACAGGAATTCGATCTCATCATCAGCGACGTCATCATGCCCGAGATGACTGGCCCCGAGCTTATCCGACACCTCAAGCAAACCAGCGCTCGGGACTTCGCGGTCCTCTTTGTCACCGGTTATGTCGGCGAGGGAGAAAGCGACGACCTGCGTCGCAACGAGTTGTTGCGCAAGCCCTTCACCGTCGGTGCACTGGCAAGCGCCGTTGCCGCCGCATTGGCCCGCAACGCGAGCGAGCCGCCGAGGACGGCGGCCAAGGGCTAGCGGCTCCTCAGCTGTCCTGCAGCTGCCGCAGATATTCGTCGGCCCCCTCGAGAATGAGGTCGGCCGCGCGATCGGGGCCGCCGACTGCGGTTACCGTGTAGGTCTGCCCGCGGAGCCGCTTGTAGGTGCTGAAGAAGGTGCTGAGCTCGTCGACGAACATTTTGCCGAGCTGATCGATGTGCCGGACCTTGGCGAACAGGCGGCTTTCGACGAGGCGCGCAATGACACGGTCATTGCGCCGCGGCTTCTTGTTACCCTTAAACTGTTCCGCTTCGAGGATACCAAGGATTCGGACATTGACGATCGATCCGACCGGCAGGCTCGCTTCCGGCAGGATCAGCAAGTCGAAAGGATCCCCGTCGCCTGCGAGCGTCGACGGAATGAAGGCGAAGTCGAGCGGGAAGACCATGCCGAGCGGCAGGAACTTACCGATCCTGAAGCGATGGCTCTCGGGATCGTAATAGACCTTCACGCGCGAGCCAGCGGGCGCTTCGACAATGGCCTGGCAGGTCATTTGCGTGCGATCGAGCTCGTGCGGAAGGGTCTCAAGCGGAGGTGGGATCATGCCTTGGAAATGCCCGGGCGACGCTTAGGTTGCCACCTGTGCAGCGACGGGCGACTGGAGTTCACTTCTTGCCCGCGCGCGCCGGCTGCTTCTTCTTGCTGCTCTTCTTCCCGCCCGACGCATGCTTGGAGCGTGATTTTGGCGTCGAAGCGGCCTTCGCGCTCTTGGGCGCTTCTTCACCGCTGATGACGGCCTCAAGGCTGCGCCGGCCGATCTGAAGCGCCATTTCCCACAAGGCATTGCCCGCTTCCGAGCCTGCCTTCGACAGCTTCTTGAGCTCGTCCCCGGCTTCAGACGCGAGCGCTCGCGCACGTCTTGAATCCTTGAGCGCCGAAGCGGTTGCGACCAGCGCCGCAGCGACCACGTCGGCAACCAAGGGGTTCTGCGCCAGCGTCCGGATGCTGTCCTTCGCCTTGGAGCCGCCGCCCTTCTTATCCTTCTTCTTCTTTTTGTCTTTCGCCACAGTTTCCCCCTGACGACTCCGATCGAAGCGGTCGTCATACCCTTTTTCGTCACAAGTCTGTAACAGGGCTATGTTTCAGATTGGCTACATGCCGTGGATCGCAGTCAGAGCAGCTTGAAGGAGGAATCGATCGAGCAGGGCGCCCAAGCGCCGGCCGAACATCGCGCTGCGCCCGTCGAAGCGCCAGCGGCTCCCGAGCCGCACTATTTCAACCGCGAGCTCAGCTGGCTCGCCTTCAACCGACGAGTGCTCGAAGAGGCGTCCAATCCAAGGCATCCGCTGCTCGAGCGAGTGCGCTTTCTATCGATCTCCGCCAATAACCTCGACGAATTCTTCATGGTTCGGGTGGCTGGCCTCAAGGCGCACCAGACGTTGGGCGTCGAGGAACTTTCACCCGAGGGATTAACCGTCGCGCAGCAGCTCGCGGCAATTACAAACGAGGCCGACGAGCTGGTCACGAGCCAGCACGAGGTCTGGGCAGGCCTGCAGGCCGAGCTCGACGGCGCGCGCATGCACGTCGTGGGCTACGAACCGCTCGACGAAGCGACTGAGAAATGGCTCGACGTGCATTTCCGTGAGCAGATCTTCCCTGTTCTGACGCCGCAGGCCATTGATCCCGCCCATCCCTTCCCGTTCATTCCGAACCAGGGACTGACGCTCATCTTCGAGCTGAAGAAGGGCAAGAACAGCATTCGCGAGCTGATCATGGCGCCCGCGACGCTGCCTCGTTTCGTCCGGCTTCCCGGTGAAGCCGGACGCTACATCGCGCTCGAGACGCTGATACGCCGCAAAACCGACTATCTATTCCCGAAATATGAAGTGCTGCGCGGGGGTGCCTTCAGGATCATTCGGGACAGCGACATCGAGGTCGAGGAAGAGGCAGAGGATCTCGTCCGTTATTTCAGGACGGCGATCAAACGTCGCCGGCGCGGGCGCGTCGTCAGGCTTGAACTCGAGCCGGCGATGCCGGAGAGCCTCGTCGAAGTCGTGCAGGAGGGGCTCGACGCCGCTACCGCCATCGTATCGCAAAGGCGCGGTTTTCTCGGCATGACCGATCTCTTGCAACTGGTCGATGAGGACCGGCCCGATCTTAAATTCCCGCCGTTCAACCCGCGGTTTCCGGAGCGCATCCGCGAGCATGGCGGCGACTGCTTCGCCGCCATCCGCGAGAAAGATATCCTCGTCCACCACCCCTACGAGAGCTTCGAGGTGGTGGTTGCCTTCATCCAGCAGGCCGCAGCCGACCCGGACGTCATCGCGATCAAGCAGACGCTCTACCGTGCCGGCAAGCAGTCGGCGATCATCCGAGCGCTGATCGACGCCGCGGAGGCGGGCAAATCGGTTACTGCGGTCATCGAACTCAAGGCGCGCTTCGATGAAGAACAGAACCTCATGTGGGCAAACGCGCTAGAGCGCGCCGGCGTCCAGGTCGTCTACGGTTTCATCGACTGGAAAACCCACGCCAAGGTCTCGATGGTCATTCGGCGCGAGGAAAAGGGGTACCGGACCTACTGCCACTTCGGGACCGGCAATTACCATCCAGTCACTGCCAAGATTTACACGGACCTGAGCTATTTCACCGCCGATCCGAAAACCGGCCGGGACGCGGCGAAGCTATTCAACTACATCACGGGCTACCTTGAGCCGCGGAACCTCAAGCTGCTCGTCATTTCGCCGGCGCAGCTTCGCGCCGAGCTCATCCGCCTGATCGACTGCGAGATTGCTGCGAAGCGCGCCGGCAAGGCCGCCGGCCTCTGGGCCAAGATGAACTCGCTCGTCGATCCGATCATCATCGACAAGCTCTACGAGGCGAGCGAGGCGGGCGTGCCCATCGATCTCGTCGTTCGCGGCATCTGCTGTCTAAGACCCGGAGTGGCTGGCCTCTCGGAGAACATCTACGTCAAGTCGATCGTTGGCCGCTTCCTCGAGCACGCGCGCCTGTGGTGCTTCGCAAACGGCCACGAGCTGCCCCACGCAGAGGCCAAGGTCTACATCAGCTCGGCAGACTGGATGCCGCGGAACTTCGACCGGCGGATCGAATATATGCTGCCGATCGAAAACAAGACTGTCCATGCCCAGCTTCTCGATCAGGTCATGGTCGCAAATCTCATCGACAATGAGCAAAGCTGGCGCCTCAATTCCGACGGCACCTACACGAGGCTCGAGCCGAAGCCCGGCCACGAGTTCAACCTGCACGAATATTTCATGTCCAATCCGTCGCTGTCGGGCCGCGGGCAAGCGCTGAGAAAAGGTCGCAAAGTGCCAAAATTGCGCTTCGAGCGCGGACGCTAGTTGCCGCCCTGCGGCGGCTCAATGCAGCCTTGCGGCGGAACGAGGACTAGGTCGAATATCTGACTCGACTTTCCGGCGGCGACGCAAATACTCGTTCTTCAATCTCAGTGAGTCGCAGGTCATGAACGAACCGCTCGAGCGTCTTCGGCTAAACGCGACGAAATGCCGCGATCTGGCTTCCGATGCCATCACGCCTGCGGCTCGGGATGTGCTGACGGCTCTTGCCGAGCAATATGAGCAAAGGGCGACGAGCCTTGCTCACTCGCATCCCCTCAGCCACCGACGGCCGGCGTTCAAATGGCCGCTCGCCTAGGGCACCTTAGCGTTTCGATTTCGACTCAGAATCCATCACCGCAACCGGCGACGCAATTGCGCCGGCGACGAGCGAATCGGCTGTGACCACGACGGTCGTCCCCGGCCTGACGATATCTGCGACCAGGCGCCTGAAGTCGTCGGGAGCATGGAACCGGTGCCATTCCTCACGCGGGACCGGATCGCCAGCTTTTCCTTGAGATGACAGGGAAATGCGCATCCAATGCTGGCCTGACGCATCGATGCTCCGCAACGTATAGGCCCAGGTGCCGGTGACTGGTCCCTCGATCGTCACCGGGGCGCCGCCGATCTCCACTCCATTGCGCAGTACCACGGCCCTTTGGTCCGATGCGCTGACGACGATCGAGACAGGCCCGGCCGGCGATTTGTCGGGAGTCCATTCGACCTGTCCCGCGCCCTGGTTGCCGAGCCCGTCCATGCCACGAACAATGATCTGGGGCGTCGGCGCGATGCGCGGTTCCGTTGCATGATCGGTAATGACGACGGTCATGCCAAGGCGGGTGGTCCCATAGAGCAACTTGGCGAAACCAGCGGGCATTCGAATGCAGCCGTGAGAGGCTGGGTAGCCCGGCAAATGCCCAGCATGGAGCGCAACTCCGTACCAGGTGAGCCGCTGCATGTAGGGCATTGGCGCATTGTCATACTTCGAGGAGTGATGAACGAGTTGCTTTTCGAGAACCGAGAAAATGCCTGTCGGGGTTTCGCGGCCGCGACGGCCGGTGGACACTGTCGTCGCTGCAATTGGTACGCCGTTCCGGAACAGCACTGCGCGCTGGGTATGCGTATTGACGATCAGGAGCATTGGCCCCTCGGGCGCCACTTGCGGCGCCCAAACATATTGCCCGGCCTTGAGCGTCGCCACGATCCGAACCACCGAGCCCGAGCCGAGCGGAACCTGCTGCGCGATCAAGGGCGCTGCGGCGAGGAAAGCCAGCGCTGCAGAGGCAAAGCGGAAGGCGGGCTTCATCGGCCCTCCTAGCAAGGCGGACATTCGTTAGGGCACGGTTCGCGTTGCGGGTCGCCCTGCGGCGCCGGCGTTTCGCTCGGGCATGGTTCATTGAACCGGTTCGGCAGCGGCGGAGGCCGGCCGCTCGGCTCGTCGAAAGGAGCCTCGCTCGGCGTATTTTGGATCATCGGATCGCTCCAGGCTGGCGCGTTCGAGCGCCATTCGTTCCGAGCGAGGAATGTCAGGCCAGCTCCCGACCGTCGTTAGGGGAATGTCCCTAAGTTTCCGGTCGAAGGTCGCAACTAGTGGAAATTACGTATGCTGATCGCCCTGTTCTCTTGGTTACGTCGCTACCGAAGGGCGCTCAAACCTGGAGCCTCGTAACATTGCGTATCGCGCTGGCGGTCGAAAAAAACGCAAGTGGAACATATGGCAAGTTGGAAAAGCATTCGTTTGGAGCTCGGGAGTTCCGACGAGTTCCCCGGCGGCTCGGTCAGCCGCGGCTATCTTATCCGGCTCCCGCTCGATGACCAGGGAATGGTCGACCGGACTGCGTTCCGGCACCATCCGCACAGGGCCAAGGTTCGCCGCTACTGGTCGACCGAACCGGACGAAGCGGGCGAAGTAATCGAGAAGGAAGGCAGTTGGGCCCTTCGCTGCGACGGCGACCCGAACAGGATATTGCAACTCTACGGTCAGCCGCTGCGCGTTGGCGATCAGTTGTCAGTGATCGAGAGGGACGGAACCGTACTTACCTTCGAAGTAGCAAGCATTGCATGACATTCTTCGGCGACTGGCGCATGTCCTAGCGAGGTCGTAACTCTCGGCCTGAGGGTGAACGTTTGTATCTCAAATCGCTTGGCATATCCGGCACCGAAGCCCACCTCCGATCGATCCTTGCGACCGTTCCGGACGCAATGGTCATCATCGATGAAGATGGGATCATCCTCTCGTTCAGCGCCGCCGCCGAGAAGATGTTCGGCTATGCCGAAAGCGAGGTCGTCGGCGAAAACGTCTCGATGCTGATGCCCTCGCCCGACCGCGAGCGGCATGACGGCTACCTGCGAGATTACCGCGAAACCGGCGTCCGCAAGATCATCGGCATCGGGCGGGTGACAACCGCGCGCCGCCGCGATGGCAATACGTTCCCGATCGAACTGTCCATCGGAGAAGCTGAAGTCGACGGAAATCGGGTCTTCACTGGGTTCGTCCATGACATCAGCGAACAGCAGCAATCCGAGCTGCGCTTCCACGAGCTTCAATCCGAGCTGGCCCATGTCGGGAGGATCAGCGAAATGGGAACGCTCGCCTCTTCGCTGGCACACGAGCTCAACCAGCCGCTGACCGCGATCGCGAGCTACGCGCAAGGAGCGAGCGATCTGCTCGCCGAGGCACCGGACGAAGACAAGCTAGACCTTGCCCGGGAAGCCATGCGCGAAGTTGCATCCGAAGCGCTAAGGGCCGGTGAGATCGTCCGTCGCATGCGGGACTTCATGAGTCACGGTGAAACCGAACGCAGGCTGGAGAACCTCCCGCGCGTGGTCACGGAGGCAAACGCCCTCGCGCTTGTCGGCTCCCGCGAACACGGAATCGAAGTCCAGCTCCAGCTCGACCCGGTGGCCGAGAAGGTCTTCATCGACCGTGTCCAGATCCAGCAGGTGCTCGTCAATCTGATCCGCAACGCGATCGACGCGATGGTCGACAGTCCGATGCGTTCGCTGACGATCTCGAGCGCGGCAAGGCCGCCCGGCTATATCACGGTCAGCGTCGAGGACACTGGCACTGGGATCAGCGAAGCAGTCGCACCGCAGCTCTTCCAGCCATTTGTGACGTCGAAGCAGACCGGCATGGGCATTGGCCTGTCGATTTGCCGGACGATCATCGAAGCGCACGGGGGACGGATCTGGTGCGAACCGGCGCCAGACGCCGGCACGATCTTCTATTTCACGCTTCCAGCGGTGGGGGAGAATGATGAGCCTTGACGATAAGATCATTCACCTCGTCGACGACGACACTGCCGTCCGGCGATCGGTTGGCTTCATGCTCAAGACCTCGGGGCACCAGGTTCGCTCCTATGAGTCCGGGATAGATTTGCTGAAGCATGCGACCGAGCTTGAGCAGGGTTGTATCCTGCTCGACATCCGCATGCCCGGCATGGACGGGCTTGAGGTCCAGCAAGCGCTCCACGAAAGGGGGGTGAGCCTGCCCGTCATCATCATGACTGGACATGGCGACGTCGGACTTGCCGTCAAGGCGATGAAGGCCGGCGCAGTGGATTTCATCGAGAAGCCGTTCGAGAAGGCGACGCTGCTCGCCTCGCTCAACGAAGGTTTCAACCGGCTGTCGCGCAAGGAAGCGACGAGCGACCGGCAGAAGGATGCCGAGGTCCGGCTCCAGGCGTTGACGCCTAGGGAGCGCGACGTTCTCGATGGCCTTGCCCAGGGTCTACCGAACAAGACGATCGCCTATGATCTTGGCATCAGCCCGCGCACTGTCGAAATCCATCGCGCCAACCTGATGAGCAAGCTCGGCGTTCGAAGCCTGTCCGAAGCGCTGCGCATCGCTTTTGCCGCCCAGGGGCAATAAACCCGGGCGGCAGCAATGCTCAATGCGCCATGACGAGTGCGACCGGGCAATTCTTGAGCAATGACCTGGTCACTCCGCCGAACAGGAACTCGCCGGCGCGGCTATGGCTATAGCCGCCAAGCACGATGATCCCGGCGCCATGGTGCGTCGCATAATCGACAAGCCCCAGCTCGACGCCGCCAAGCGGTTCCGAACGAGCATCGAGGTCGGCCTTGATGCCGTGGCGCGAGAGATATTCGAGCAAATTCGTCGACGGGAATCGCCGATCCTTCTTTTCGGCGAAGTCGACGATCTGCACGCGTGACGCCATCTTGAGCAATGGCAGGGAAGAACGGACCGCGTTGGCCGCTTCATAGCTTCCGTTCCAAGCGACAAGGGCGGGGCCGAACGGGTCGAAATCCTCGGTTCGGTCCCCGGTGACGAAAAGCGGGGTTCGGATCTGCGCAAGCAGGTCGCCGCACAAGCTGACGGCCGGGCCGCCGAACTCGCGCTGACGGGGCTCGCGGCCGGTGATCACGAGGTCCGAAAGGGCTGCTGACTGCACGATGTGCGGCACGATTTCGCCGGTGATTTCTTCATAGTCCCAGCTGACGTCCTCGAGGCCAAGATGCGCTTCGATCCGCTGCTGGAGCTTTGCGGCCTGTTCCTGGAAAGCGTCGATAATTTCCTGGCTGACGAACGTCGCTCCAAAACTGTCGACTACCGTATAGGCTTGGATCGGCGTGACGTGCAGGCAGTGCAGATGGGCGCCGCAGGCCCTTGCGAGAGAGAGCGCCAGCTGCAGCCTGTCCATGACTGCGTCGTCTTCATAGACGTGGAAAAGTATCGTCTTGATCCCGGCGCCTGGGACCTGCTCGCTCGCGCTGAGCGCATTGGGGCGGTCCATTACCAGCGGCGATTGAGATTCGCTTCGCATCATTCGCTCCTTGAACGGCCGGGTGTCGAACCCACCTTGAGCAATGATCCGCTGCTCGGCCGCTTCGCGATATGCGGAATTTCACTTATGCTAAGGGCGAGGCAACTCGCTAGGTAGCACTACTTATGGAGGCTTGCTGCGCGTTGAGCGAAAAGAAGGCCAAGGCCTTCTGGAAGACTTGCTCCCCAAGCCCCTTCCGCTCTCTCCAGAAGGCCTTCCTTCCGCTACAGGGATCAAGGCCCGGCATGCCCGCGAAGAGGTGAGGATGATGAGCCGATGAAGGAAAAGGCGATCGAGATCCTCGAGCAACACCATCTCATGGCGATCTCCACCCTGCGGCCCGACGGATGGCCTCAGAACACCATGGTGAGCTTCGCAAATGAGGATATCCTGATCTATTTCGCGATCTCACGCGGCAGTCAGAAGTTTGCCAACATCGCTCGTGACAACCGCGTTTCGCTGGTGATCGGACGCGACTTTCACGACCCCGCGACGATCAAGGCATTATCGATCGCTGCGCGTGCCGACGAGGTGCGCGAACCCAAACAGCGCGAGCGCGCGATCGATCTGCTTCTCGATCGGCACCCTGGCCTGAAGAAACTGGAGCGGCCAAATTTCGAACATTCCGCTATGATGCGCGCAAATCCGGAGATCATCACGATTCTCGATTATTCCAAGGGGTTCGGGCACGCGGATCTCCTGACGGTCGGTCCGGGAGGTCTCACCGACATGACCGCTGCACGCGACGACGATTGGGGCTTTAGCGCTCCGCTCAAGCCCGTCACCTAGGCCTTGCTGCCGCGAAGTCCTCGCGACACTCGTTCGGGATGGCGCCGCCGCGGCCAAATTGCCCGCGGCGAGACCTCATTCCTCGGTGCGGACCAGCACTGCTTCCCCGATCAGTAGGAACAGCAGGAATGGCGCCCAGGCAGCGATCAGCGGCGGGTAGGCGCCGGCGTTTCCCATCGCGAGGCTGAAGTTGTCGGCAACGAAATATGCAAAGCCAAGCGCCATGCCGATCACGGCGCGGACCATCACATGGCCCGAACGGGCGAGGCCGAACGCCGCGATCGCCGCTAGAAGGGGCATCAGTAGCGTCGAGAGCGGGCTGGAGAGCTTATGCGCAAGGCCCGCGCGTGCTTCGTCGGCGGGACGTCCTGCCGCCTCCAGTTCGTGGATTCGCTTTTTGAGCGTCCAATAATCGAGTTCAGTCGGGTCGACCTTTGCAATCGTAAATTGATCGGGCGTCACGCCTGCAAGCGCGATGGATTGCGGGAGGCTGCGGACGACGTTCATGTTGGCATCGTAGACATGGACGTTCTGGAGCAACCAGCCGCCGCGCGCTGCATCGGGCGTTGCTCGCTCTGCGTTGATGACACGCTGCAGCACGCCTCCAGTCCGATCGTAGATGCTGACCTGGTGGAGCGTCATATGTGCTCCGCGGCCTCCAACGATCCCCGCCCGGACGAGATCGTCGCCCTGGAGCAGCCAGACATCGCTAAGGATGCCGCTCGCCGGCGGGATCGGCTTGTAGTCGTTGTTGGACCAGGCATCGACAACGCGCGCGCTCTTCACGACTACGCCCTCGTTGAAGACGAAAAGCGCGGCGGAAATGCCGATGCTCGCCAGCACCAGCGGCGCAAGGATCTGGTGCGCGGATAGGCCTGCCGCCTTCATTGCTACCACTTCGCTGTTCTGGTTGAGCCCGACAAAGGCGATCAGCGTGCCCAGAAGCACCGAAAAGGGCAGGAAGCGCGAGATGAGGAGCGGGATTCTCAGCGCCACATAGTGCCATAGCGCAGCATCGCCATTGCCGGGCACCGCAAGAATCTTCCCGGCTTCTCCCAACAGGTCGAGCGTTTCGAGGACGAGGATGAGGGCGAACAGCACCGCAAAGCTGCGCGTCAGGAACAGCTTCACCATGTACAAAGCGAGCCGCCGCGACGGAAAGAAAGTCAGGTTGATCACGCCTCGGTCACCGCCCCCCTGCGCTTGGGAAGAAGCGAGCGTACCAGTCTCGCGCCCTTTGCAAAGAATCGCTCGAGAGCGCCGATCGGCTGTCCGCCGGGGTGATGCGCAAGGACATGGTACATCCAGACGATCATCCCTCCAAAGAGGATCAGCGGCACCCAAAGCGCTGCGATGGGGTTGATCTGACCATGGGCACCGGCCTGCTGCCCATATTGGTTGACCTTGTGATAGGCGACCACGATCAGGATGGAAACGAAGATGCCAAGACCCGAAGAGCTACGCTTGGGCGGGACCGCCAGCGAGACCGCAAGCAGCGGCAGGATGAACATCATCAGCACTTCGACCAGGCGGAAGTTGAGGTTCGCCTGCGCTTCGATGCGCTGACGATCGCCCTTCGCGCCGCCGCCGTAGCCCGAATCGAACAGTTCGTGGAGATATAGTTCGTCGGACTGGCTGCCGCCGCGGCCACGGAATTGAGCGATCATCGGCAGGCTAACGGGAAAGTCATAGACTTCGAACGCGAGCGTGCGCGGCACCTTGAACTTCGGCGACTGCTGGACAAGTCGCCCCCGCTCGAGCCGAAACAGGATCTTGTCGGGATCGTCGGTGGAGAGGAATCGCCCGTGCTCGGCGGTTGCGGCGACGGTCGTTCCCTTGCCGTCATCCGTCTCTACGAAAATGCCATGAAGCTGCATTCCCTTCTTTTCGCTCCGGTCGATCCGAAGCGTGATCCGGCGGCCAAGCTGGTTGAACTCGCCGACCTTGATCGCGGCACCGAGCGCGCCTGACTTGAGATCGAAGCGCAGGCTCTCGTAGCGGTACTCGGTATAGGGCTGGAGATAGCCGACGATCAGCAGGTTGATGATCGCGAGCGGCACCGTGTAGGCATAAGGGATGCGCAGCAGACGTCCGTAGCCAACGCCAATCCCGCGCAGCGCATCGAGTTCCGAGGATAGCGCCAACTTGCGGAAGGCGAGCAGGATCCCAAGCATCAGTCCGATCGGAATCCCGAGCGACAAATATTCCGGCAGGAGGTTGGCAAGCATCCGCCAAACCACGCTCACCGGTCCTCCGGCATCGACGACGTACTGGAAAAGCCGCAGCATCTTGTCGAGCACAAGCAGCATCGCCGCGAGGATCAGCGAGCCGAACAACGGCACCGCGATCGAGCGCGCAAGATAGGAGTCGATTAGGCGGAGTCGGGGCAACATCGGCAATTTCGGTCGTCACAGCACCATCATTTGGCCGCAAAGGCGGCCGAGATTCCAAATCGGACCGGTGTGCCCAGAACCGAGGGCCGCACCCGTTCATTTAAATGCCCTATAGCGGACCGGCTGCTGAATTCATGTTGAAAGTGCCGTCAGAGATACAAGCGCATCCCCCGACGGGTGAGCTGTGTCCGGCGCCTGCCTGTCCTGGCCCGCATCAGCATCGGCCAAGGATTGCGCTGCTGTCGAACCCCAAATCGACCGGCAACATCGCGCAGCTTCCGCGGATTCGCGAATATTGCGACGCCCACCCCGACGTGTTTCACTATGAGGTTGAAGAAGCCAGCCAGATTGGCGACGCGATGCGGATCATCGCCCGGGTTCGGCCCAGGGTACTGGTCATCAACGGCGGCGACGGCACTGTTCAGGCGACGTTGACCGAACTTTACAATGGCGGTCATTTCGACGCGGAGCCGCCGCCTGTGGCTGTGCTTCCGAGCGGGAAGACAAATCTCATCGCGCTCGACCTTGGCGCGCGCCGCGATCCGATCGGTACTCTCGAGCAGCTGATCGAGCTTGCCCGTACCGACTCGCTGGCTCAGCACATCGTCCCCCGCGAGCTGATCGCGCTCCGGCGTAACGGGACCGAGGGACGGCCGGTTATCGGCATGTTCCTGGGCGGAGCGGGGCTTGCCGAGACGATGCTTTACTGTCGCCATAAGATCTATCCGCTCGGGCTTCCGAACAGCGTCAGCCACGGGCTGACCTTCCTCGCCTATATTGCGAGGCTGGTTCTCAAGCTCAGAGCAAGCTTCCTGCCGCCTCCGGCCACGAAGACCGATCTTGTCATGCCTCGGCGCGATCGCATCTCGGGACGCTTTGCCTTCCTCGCCGTAACAACCCTCAACAAGATGCTGCTCTCAGGCACGATGGGCGGCGAGGGACGAGGTCCTCTTAAAGTGGTGGCGATCGAGGAAAATACGGGAACGGTCCTTCGCGCGCTCGCTGCAGGCCTCACCGGCGGGTACAGGGGCAAGAAGATGCGCGGCATCCATTTCGAGGAAGTCGACGAAGTGACGATCGAGGGCGATAGCTCGCACCTGATCCTCGATGGCGAAACCTTCCGTACCGAGCGCGGAAACCCGATCCACCTCTGTCCCGCTCAGCCCCTCTCGTTCATCAAGCTGGCTGCCTGATGTCGTCACCTGCATCGGCGGGGGAGAACGAACAAGAGCTGCACCATCTGGTTGCCGCAGAATTGAAGACGCCCGTTGACCCGCGCGTCGGTGCGGTCGCGGCGGCAATCGCGGCCAGGCACGGCGATGCCAGCCGCGCAGTACTTTTCTACGGGTCCTGTCTCAGGCAGCAGCAGCTCGAAGGCCTGATGCTCGATTTCTACCTGATCGTCTCGGATTACCGGGCGGCATATGACAAAGCGTGGCTCGCAGCCGCCAACCGGCAGATTCCGCCCAACGTCTTTCATTTCGAGCACGGCGAACTCGTCTCGAAATATGCGGTCCTTAGCGTACCCGACTTCGCGCATGAGTGCTCAGCCGAAGCGTGGACAGTGTCGACCGCGGCTCGCTTTGCCCAGCCCTCCCGCCTCGTCTGGGCTGCCGATGATCAGGCAGCCAAGGAGGCCATCGATATCGTCTGCGAGGCGGCACCCACGCTCCTCGGCTGGACACTGCCGCTGGCAAGCGCCTCTGATATCCTTGGCCTATGGAAGCGCGCGTTCCAGCTGACGTTTGCGGCCGAGCTTCGTGCCGAGCGGCACGCGCGGTCCGCTGCGATCGTCGATGCGGACCCGGCGCGCTTCGAGCGGTTCGGCACCGCCGCGCTCGGCCTTCTTCCCGCTCAATCTCGCAGCGTTGATCAAGCCGAGCGCTGGTGGCGCGCCAAACAGCGGCACGGCAAGCTTTATTCGATTGCCCGGCTCGCCAAGGCGAGCCTCACCTTCCAGGGCGGCGCCGATTATATTGCTTGGAAGATCAACCGGCACGCCGGCACTGACATCCAGCTCAAGCCCTGGCAGCAACGCCATCCGCTCCTCGCCGCGGTCACGCTGCTTCCGCGACTGATCCGCTCGGGCGCGGTACGCTGATGGCGCGAGACCCCGCCTTGCTCCGCTTGGACGGTTTTGTAACCCTCTGGCAATGGCTCTGATTGCCGGGATCATTCTTGCATTGATGGTTGGCCTGTTCGCGCACGCCGTCGGCTTTGACCGCGACAAGGCATTCTACCCGGTCGTTCTCATCGTCATTGCTTCTTATTACGTCCTCTTTGCCGTGATGGGCGGAGGGGCGCACGAGCTGCTCGTGGAGAGCGCGATCTTCGTCCTCTTTACTGCCGTCGCGGTCGCGGGCTTTCGGTTCAGTTCGTGGGTGCTGGTCGCCGGGCTCGCCTCTCACGGATTGTTTGATTTCGCCCGTCACTTGTTCCTCGAAGGCCGCGGGGTTCCCCAGTGGTGGCCGGGCTTTTGCCTTGCTTACGACCTGACGGCGGCAGCTGGATTAGCCGCCCTGCTGCTCGCAAGGCGCCGGAAGCGGGCCTAGTCGTAGGTCGCAATCGAGCGCTCTTGGCGAACTGTGCTTGACTCGGTGACTTATATAGATAATACACACCGAACACCGTTGGCGCGGTCCCACGGACGGCGGACCAGTTCATGTTCGTTGTCGTAGCGCTTCGCCCTGGGGTCGTTGCCCCGCTGCAACGACCGCTCGCGACTGTGAGACCTGGCTCAACGCTAGGAAGGGAAGTCGAGGCATGAACTTCCGGAACATTTCGTCCTGGTGCATCCGCAATCCCGTCTTTCCGATCGTGCTGTTCGTCGGCCTGATGCTGGCGGGTTTCATTGCATTCTCGCGGATGCAGGTGAACAACGCTCCGGACATTGATTTCCCGGCAGCGACGGTCTCCGTCACGCAGCCGGGAGCCGCGCCGAACGAACTCGAAACTCAAGTCACCCAGCGGGTCGAATCGGCGATCCGAGGGGTGAACGGCGTCGATGAAATGAGCAGCACGGTGGTCGAGGGAAACAGCACGACCTTCGTGCAATTCCAGCTCGGCACCCCCACGGACCGTGCGGTCAACGACGTCCGCAATGCGATCGCACAGATCCGCGGGACCCTCCCCGATGGCATCCTCGAGCCCCAGATTACGCGTGTCGACGCCGAGGACGAGCCGATCTCCTATATCGGCGCGCAGACCAGCGACATGACGCTGGAGCAGCTCAGCTGGTACATCGACAATAACGTTACCAAGCGCCTGCTTGGTGAGCCCGGGATTGCCACGGTCCAACGGATCGGCGGAGTCGATCGGACGATCCGGGTGATCCTCGATCCGGCCGCGCTCCAGGCACTCGGCATCACCGCCGCAGAGGTCAACCAGCAGCTGCGCCAGAGCAACCTCAATGGAGCCGGCGGCCGCGCTGAGATCGCTGGCTCAGAACAGTCGGTACGCGTGCTCGGCAATGCGCGGGATGCCTACCAGCTGTCGCAGACGGAGATCGCGATACCGGGCGGGCGCTTCGTTAGGCTCGCGGACTTGGGCGAGATCAAGGACAGCAATTCCGAGCAGCGCTCGCTGGCGAAGATGAATGGCCGTCAGGTCGTCACCTTCTACATCCAGCGATCCAAGGGCTCCTCGGAAGTTACTGCCTACGACAATGCCTGGAAGGAACTGAGGCAGCTCGAGAAAGACAATCCCAAGGTCCATTTCTCGGAAGTCTTCAACACCGTCGATTATACCAAGGCGCAATATAAATCGGCGATGGAGGGCCTGATCGAAGGCGCCATCCTTGCCGTGTTCGTGGTCCTCCTCTTCCTTCGCGACATTCGAGCAACCGCGATCTCGGCCCTCGCCATCCCGCTCTCGGCGATACCCGCCTTCTTCCTCATGTACCTGATGGGCATCACCATGAACTTCATGTCGACGATGGCGATGGGCCTCGTCGCCGGCGTGCTGGTTGATGATGCCATCGTCGAGATCGAAAACATCGTACGCCACATGCGCATGGGCAAATCCGGCTACCAGGCGGCGCTCGACGCCGCTGACGAGATCGGCCTTGCGGTTCTTGCAACGACAATGTCGATCGTCGCGGTCTTCCTTCCGGTCGCGTTGATGCCGGGCTTCGCCGGGCAATATTTCAAGGCGTTTGGCTTCACCGTCGTTCTCTCGGTGCTGATGAGCCTCCTCGTCGCGCGCATGGTGACGCCGCTGATCGCCGCTTACTTCCTGCGCTCGCATGGACAGCAGCCGCATGCCGCCTGGAAGTGGATGGATGTCTATCTCAAGGTGCTCAACTGGAGCCTCGACACGCGAAAGGCAGTGGCGCGGCGGGCCCAAGTCGCGAAGGTCGGTACGCGCCTTTCCTATGTGGCGGTCCCGCTGTCAGGTGCCGCTGCAATTGCGCTGCTGAGCGTTCTTAAAATGGCCGCGAGTGCACCAGCGGACGCGCCCCCGGGGGGTGTGATGCTGACCTTGGCATTCGTCGGAGCCTTCATTGCAGGGACGATCGTCCTTTTCGTCCTGGCCATTGTCGCTGGACTATTGATTGGTCTCGTCGCGGGGTTCGAGCGCAGTATGTTTGCCGCCTGGTCGCGCTCACTCGTCAAGATTGGCTGGGCGAGCATTTTCGATCATCGCATGGCAATGGTGGGCGCTGGGTTCGCCACGCTCATCGTCAGCGCAGCGCTGTTTGCGATGCTGCCGCAGTCTTTCTTCCCGCCGCAGAATGACGATTATTCCCGCGTCAACATCACTTTGCCTCCGGGGAGCACCCTCAAACAGACCGAGGCCGCAACGGACCGGGTGGCAGCGATCGTGTCCAAAGACCCCAGCGTCGAACGAGTTTTCGAGCGGGTCAACGTCGGCACCGGACGCGTCAACATCGTCCTCAAGAAGGACCGCAAGCTCACCAGCACCGAGTTCGAACGCGGCTTGTCGCCGACGCTCTCGGCTTTTCCCGACGCCCGCGTCAGCTTCCAGAGCCAGAACGGCGGCGGCCCCGACCCTGACAGCCGCGACATCATGCTCTATCTGGGCGGCGACGACCCCGTCCAGCTGACAATGGTCGCGAACAAAATTGCACGGGAGATGGAAACCGTCCCCGGACTTCGCGCCCCGCGCGTCGGAAGCCAGCTTGCGCAGCCGGAAATCACCATCAAGCCCCGCTTTGATCTTGCTGCCGACCTTGGCGTCACCACGTCCGCGCTCAGCCAGACGGTGAGGATTGCGACCCTCGGCGACATCGAACAGAATAGCGCCAAATTCTCGCTTTCCGACCGGCAGGTGCCAATCCAGGTCTCCCTGTCGGAGAACGCACGCAGAGACATCGAGACCCTCGAGAATCTTCCGGTACCCACGGCATCGGGCGGTTCGGTCCCGCTTAAGGCCGTAGCGGAAATCGGCTTCGGATCGGGGCCGACCACGATCAACCGCTCGAACCAGCTTCGCCGACTTGCAATCGGCGCCGACCTCGCCCCGGGGGTCGTCGAGGGGGACGTCTGGGCCAAGGTCAACGCCCTTCCAGCCGTCAAGAACCTGCCGCAGGGCGTCCAGAAAATGAACCTTGGTAACGAGAAATGGCAGTCGGAGCTGCTATTCAACTTCGCGGTCGCGTTGACTGCGGGCGTGCTGCTCGTGTTCGCGGTGCTTGTCCTTCTTTACCGCCGCTTCCTTGCGCCCTTCGTCAACATGGGCTCGCTGCTTCTGGCTCCGCTCGGCGCAGCGGTCGCATTGCTCATCGCTGGCCAGCCGGTCTCCCTGTTCGTGTTGATCGGCATCCTCATGCTGTTCGGCATCGTCGCCAAGAACTCGATCCTGCTGGTCGACTTCGCCGTGGAAATGATGAACCAGGGGATGGAGAAGAACGAAGCGATCTGGGAAGCTGGCCACAAACGCGCCCAGCCAATCGTCATGACGACCGTTGCAATGGTGGCAGGAATGCTGCCGACGGCCGTTTCAATTTCGGGCGACAACAGCTGGCGCGCACCCATGGGCATCACGGTCATCGGCGGCCTCATTTTCTCAACTGTGCTGACGCTGCTTCTCGTGCCGTCCTATTTCTCGATTGCCATCTCGATCGAGACGCGGATCGCGCACTTGCTGAGGCGCCTCGTCGGCACAGAAGGCCAAATGCCGCCGCATCCCGTCGCCGCTGAATAGGCGCACTGCATCCTCGCGCCGAATTGGCCACCCCCTGATGGCTGGCTGCGGCCGCAGCCAGGAACCTCCGCGGCCCAATCACGAATGACACCTTAGGGCGCGGCCAGCCGCGTTGCGGCCGCAAGCGCATCTTGGCCAGTCAGAGCGCGTTCACCGGCAACTTGAGGTAGGAAATGCCATTCTCCTCCGGCTCGGGAAGACGGCCGCCCCTCATGTTCACCTGCACCGAGGGAAGGATGAGCCTTGGCATCTCCAATGCCGCGTC
>DATIQO010000028.1:0-1915 GCA_035470745.1 Sphingomicrobium sp.
TCCCGCTACTAGTCGCAAACTGACGGTCTATAGGCGCTTTGCGGCTCCTCTTCCTTCTCTTGTTGCTCCTAGCACGAAGCGAACCGGCGATCGGTCCGCATTAGAAGGAAAAACGAAATGACCACCGGAACGGTGAAATTCTTCAACGAAACCAAGGGTTATGGATTTATCGCGCCGGATGGCGGCGGTAACGATGCCTTTGTCCACATGACTGCCGTCGAGCGTGCCGGAATGCGCAGCCTCCGCGAGAATCAGCGGATCAGCTACGACCTCCAGCAGGACAATCGCGGCAAGATGAGCGCAGTGAATTTGAAGACTGCCGACGAAGTGTCGCAGCCCGAGACCAGCGCAGAGGCCCAGCCGGCCGCTGCCCAGGATGAGGCGCAGCCTGCGAACGACCAGCAGGCCGAATAGGCTTGGCTGGACCGGTCACCCGGACCACGAACCTCGACTTCTTCCTCGCCCGTGCCGAGCAGGCCCGGGTCGAGGCGGAAGCGGCAACGCTCGCGCATGTGCGCGAGCGGTGCCAACGGTCCGAAGCTGCCTGGTCGGCCCTGGCCGACAAGGCCCGGCGCAGCGAAAGGCTGCGAATCGAAGATCAAAAAAGGAAAGCGGCAACGACCGCGTCAATTACAAATGAAAATGAAGTTCAAGAAGATCAATCCGAAGACCAATTCGACACGGCCGAGCCCCGAACGACGTCCGTCTGAGCTTGCTCGGCGCGCGTTCGATGCCGTCGCATACGCCGCCGCGCTCGAAATACTCGGCTAACATTGGCTTTTGCAGTTCGCTTAAGAGCTCAAAAGCTGTTACATGAAATCATCGCGCGGCCACCCGACCTGTAGGCACCTGCGCGGCTGAGAGACATGCTTGGGCTCCCGCTTACAGAACGGAGCGTAGCGCTTGGCCTCCCAACAACCACCCGAGAACCAGTCGGACGATCCGCATAGTGCTAAAGGCCTGCGCGAGCAGGCAGCAGCATGCCGCCGGCTCGCCGCTGCTGCACTAACCCGTGCCGGGAATAGCTCGATGAATGCACTAGCTGATCATTTCGACGAGCAGGCCCAAAGCCTCGATCCGATGGAGCGCATTGAAATGGTTCGTACTGAAACGGCGGTTGCCGTCCCGAAGGCTGCAAGTTGAGCCGCGTCGTCCACCTCGACCTCGAAGAGGGCGTAACCGTGATCCGCTGCATGTCCGAGAACGTCGGCGTGTCGGCGATCGAGCCACTTCCAAACGGCGGCGTCCGGCTCGTTTGCATGAGCAGCGAAGGCGCTGCACTCATTCGTCGGAAGCTCAAGAGCTACCTCATCAGGGGTGATGTGACGCGCGAGCGGCACCGACCAGCAAAACCCTTGTGGTAAGAGCCTCGGGGGCGACCTGTCCGCGGTTGTGGACACCCTCGTCGAGTGAGATAGGCGCCTTGCAACGTTGGAACTTGAGAGGTGGTCACTAAAGACCACGTCACCGTCAACTGGCCTCCAACCGACCGACTGGGCCTGGCATCTCGACCTGAACGGCCCCGGCTTCCTCGATCAGCTTCGCCAACCCGCAATCGTAACTGCGCAGGCTAAGCAACAGCTTTGCCCTAATCTCTCCACGCGACTTACGCTTGGTGGCAATTGCTCAGGTTTCGAAGTGGGGGCGTGCGCGATCGCTGCGTGCGACGTCGCTCCTTGGCGCCAGCTAAGCCTTGTCGCCGAGCCGGGCGTTCAGCTTTGCAAGTCGAACCTTCAGCAAGGCGATATTTTCTGGGGACGTGGGCTGCAGCTGCCGCATGTCGTTCTCGTCGATATGCGTCACCTTGCCGGACTCGATCGCCTCCAGGAGCTCGGTCAACCGGTCTCGCTCCTCGTGCCAATTCTCCGCGCTCACGATAAGATCATCCCTGGTTCGAGGATCTGGACGGCCAAGG
>DATIQO010000029.1:0-3862 GCA_035470745.1 Sphingomicrobium sp.
TGTGCGGGTCGGCGACGTCCTTTACCTTTCGGGTCAGATCGGTGTTGGACCCGACGGAAAGCTCCCCGACGGCATCGAAGCGCAGACCAAGCTGGCGATGGACAACGTCGGCGCTATTCTGAAGCGCGCCGGCCTTGGCTACGAGCGCATCTTCCACTGCACCGCATTTCTTGCGGACATGAAGGACTGGCCAGCGTTCAACAGGGTCTACGTCGGTTATTTCCCTGGCGGCCAGATGCCGGCCCGCAGCGCCTTTGGCGCGAACGGGCTTGCGCTCGGCGCACGGCTGGAGATCGAATGCCAGGCCTACGCCGGCAAAGAATAATCCGCCCTTGGCGCGAAGCTCCAATAGGTCCTGACGGATCGCTAGCCGTGGAGCGTCATGCTGGGCTGATCTGCGCCGCCGAACGGCTTTGAATGCTGCCGCTGGCGAGCGCTCCGCTTCAGACCAGCTCCACTGCGATTGCGGTCGCCTCACCGCCGCCGATGCAGAGGCTCGCGATACCTCTCTTGAGGCCGCGGTCCTGAAGTGCCGCAATCAGCGTCGTCGTGATCCGCGCGCCGCTGGCTCCGATCGGGTGACCAAGGGCGGTTGCGCCGCCGTTCACGTTGATCTTGTCGTGCGGGATGCCGATGTCGCGCATGGCGATCATTGCGACACAGGCAAATGCTTCGTTCACTTCGAAGAGGTCGACGTCGTCGACGCTCCAGCCCGCCTTCTCGAGCACCTTCTTGATGGCGGGTACGGGCGCCGAGGTGAACCGCGCCGGCTCCTGCGCATGGGCGGCATGAGCTACAACGCGCGCGATCGGCTGCTTTCCTAGCTTGTCGGCGATGCTCTGCCTTGTCAGCACCAGTGCGGCGGCGCCGTCGCTAATCGAAGAGGAGGTCGCCGCCGTGATCGTGCCATCCTTTGCAAAGGCGGCCTTGAGCTGCGGGATCTTCTCCGGGTTGCCCTTACCGGGCTGCTCGTCCCGCTCGACGGTAACCTCGCCCTTGCGGGTTGTCAGCGTTACCGGCACCACTTCCTTGTCGAACCTGCCGCTGTTGATCGCGTCATTGGCCCTGCGCAGGCTCTCGATCGCGTAATTGTCCTGCATTTCGCGGGTGAACTGATATTCGCGCGCAGCGTCCTCGGCGAAGGTGCCCATTGCGCGGCCCTTGTCATAAGCATCCTCGAGCCCGTCGAGCATCATGTGGTCGTAAACCGTATCGTGGCCAATTCGCGCGCCAGACCGGTACTTTTTCGAGAGATAGGGCGCGTTTGACATGCTCTCCATCCCGCCCGCGACGATCACGTCGGCCGATCCGGAGTTCAGCATGTCGTGGGCAAAGATCGCGGCCTGCATGCCCGACCCGCAAACCTTGTTGATGGTAACGGCTTCGGCTGAGCGAGGCAGGCCGGCGCCTAGAGCAGCCTGGCGCGCGGGAGCCTGGCCAAGTCCCGCCGAGAGCACATTGCCCATGAACACCTTGTCGACCTGCTCGCCGCTCAGTCCTGCGCGTTCGACCGCCGCCTTGACAGCCGTTGCTCCAAGGTCGGTCGCAGAGAGAGGCGAGAGTGCGCCCTGAAAGCTGCCCATCGGCGTGCGGGCGTAGGAAAGAATGACAATTGGGTCGGGTGCGGTGGTCGACATTGCTATGCTCCGGAGTCGGAATGTTGCACCGCACATAAGGCTGGAGCGGCGGTTGTTCAAACGCTCGCGGCTCTGCTAGCGGCGCGCAAACAGGAGGTTGCCATGTCCGAGACCGGACTCGATTTTCATCTCGGCGAAATGGCGGATACAATCCGCGAGACCACCGAACGCTTCGCTCGCGACCGGATCGCGCCGATTGCTGCCGAGATCGACGACAAGGACGAGTTCCCGCGGCAGCTTTGGCCGCAGATGGGCGAGCTTGGCCTACACGGGATCACGGTCGAAGAGGAATGGGGCGGTCTCGGCCTTGGCTATCTCGAGCATGTCATCGCGCAGGAGGAGATTGCGCGGGCATCCGCGTCAGTGGGCCTTAGCTACGGCGCTCACTCGAACCTGTGCGTCAACCAGATCCGACGCTGGGCCAATCCGGAGCAGAAGAGCAAATATCTCCCCAAGCTGATCAGCGGCGAGCATGTCGGCGCGCTTGCGATGAGCGAGGCGGGCGCGGGCAGCGACGTCGTGGGAATGAAGCTCAAGGCGGATAAGAGCGGCAACGGCTATCGCCTGAACGGCACCAAGTTCTGGATTACCAACGGCTCCGAAGCTGACACGCTCGTCGTATACGCCAAGACCGACATGGAAGCGGGCAGCCGTGGCATCACGGCGTTCCTGATCGAGAAGAAAATGGAGGGATTCTCCATTGGTCAGAAGGTCGACAAGCTTGGCATCCGCGGGTCGCCGACGGCCGAGCTCGTCTTCGAGGATTGCTTCGTCCCGCCCGAAAACATCCTCGGCGAGGAGAACAAGGGCGTCGAGGTGCTGATGAGCGGCCTCGACTATGAGCGTACAGTCCTCGCCGGCATCCAGATCGGGATCATGCAGGCATGTCTTGATGTCGTCCTGCCTTACGTGCGCGAGCGCAAGCAATTCGGAAAGCCCATCGGATCCTTCCAGCTGATGCAGGCCAAGATCGCAGACATGTACGTGGCGCTGAACAGCGCCCGCGCTTATGTCTATCAGGTCGCGAAGGCCTGCGATGCGGGCAAGACCACGCGCTACGACGCCGCCGGCGCAATCCTTCTTGCAAGTGAAAATGCCGTGAAGGTTGCCAACGAGGCAGTGCAGGCGCTGGGCGGCGCCGGCTATACGAAGGATTGGCCAGTCGAGCGCTATTATCGCGATGCCAAGCTGCTCGACATCGGTGCGGGGACGAACGAGATCAGGCGGATGCTCATCGGCCGCGAGCTGATCGGAGCGTGATGCGCTCTTCCACGCCTTGGAAGGCGAGGGCGGGCGCAGCCAAGCCGGATCGATCCCGTAGATCTGACTTTCGCAATCGAAAGCGCGGGGGATGATTTCTTCAAGAAACAAGGCTTGGTGACTGACATGCAGCCACGAAGCCTCGTTTGTTGAGCGGTCTTCGGCCGGGAGTTCCCTTAACCCCAGATCTTCACTCGCTTGTCCGGTGCGAGGTACAGCTTCTGACCAGGCTGGACACTGAAGGCCGGATACCAGGCATCGACGTTGCGCACGGTAAGCGCCCTGAAGTTTCCGGGTGCGTGACCGTCGGTAGCAATGCGCTGCCGAAGGGTTTCCTCGCGCATTTTGGTGGCCCAGGACTGCGCGAAGGCGATGAAGAAGCGCTGGTCGCCGGTTAGCCCGTTGATGACTGGCGCAGGCTTTCCTCCGAGTGAAGCCTTATAGGCATCGTAAGCAGCGCCAAGTCCGGCAACATCCGCGATATTCTCGCTAAGAGTGAGCTTGCCGTTGACGTGCAGGCCCGGCAGCGCCTCGTAGGCATCATACTGGCGCGCAAGCGCGTCTGCTGCTGCCGTGAAACGCTGGAAGTCCTGCGGTGTCCACCAATTGCGAAGCGCGCCCGAGGCATCGAACAGCGCGCCGTTATTGTCGAAGCTATGGCTGATCTCATGTCCGATCACGGCGCCGATAGCACCGTAATTGAATGCCGCGTCAGCGTTCGGATCGAAGAAGGGCTTGACGAGGATGGCCGCGGGGAAGTTGAGCGCGTTTTGAACCGGCAGGTTGACCGCGTTGACGAGCTGCGCGGGCATCCACCACTCATTGCGGTCCATCGGTTTGCCGATCTTCGCGATCTGCCGCTTATATTCGTACAGCCCCACGTTCTCCTGGTTCGCATAAGGGTTGTCGGGGGTGATCTTGAGCGACGAATAGTCGCGCCAGCTGTCGGGATAGCCCACTCCGAC
>DATIQO010000030.1:0-6437 GCA_035470745.1 Sphingomicrobium sp.
CGGAGAGACCCATCTGCCGCGCCGCCCATTCGCCAAGCAGCCGGTTGCGCCGCGCGGTGATACGAAACTTCATTTCCTCGTCATGGGCGAACTTCGATTCGAAGGCGCGTTCTCGATCGTCAAACTGGGTCATGCGTTCCCCTTGTATCTTTGCCGGGCAGATAGGACCGCCGCGCTCCAGAGGCAACGAGCATGGCGCCGCACGTGCTGAAGTCACCTGCCGGCGCGGGTGCTGTCGTTTTGCGCGGGGAACTTCCGCGAGGCGGCGGCGCGAGGCCGCCGTGCTCAAGAAATCCAGCGCCGCCTCATCCAGCCGATCAAGAGCACAGCCGCGGCGCAGGCAATGGTGTCGGCGAGCCAGTCGAGCGGGTCGCTGTCGCGGTGAAGCACTGGGATCGCCTGCGCGACCTCGATCAACGCGCCAAAGAGCGACAGTCCGCCAATCAGCCACGACGCCCGGAGCCGCGCATAGGCGAAGCTGCCAAGCGCTCCGAGCGTTGCAAAGGCCGCGATATGCTGCACCTTGTCCGAGGGATTTCCAGGAACGTCCGGCGGGTGCGGAAGCAGCGCCATGACGAGCGCGAACAGCGCGGCTCCCCAGAAGAGCAGCCGCAGGATCAATCTCGTCCGGGGGGCCTGAGCCGAGATCACTCGACGTAGTGCGCCCTCGTCTTCTCGCGGACTTCCTCGCTCGTCACCCCGGGCGCGAGTTCGATCAGCCTGAACGGGCTGGCGTGATCCGGCCGCTGGAACACGGCGAGATCGGTGATGATCATGTCGACCACGTTCTTGCCGGTAAGCGGGAGCGTGCAATTCGGGATGAACTTGGGATCGCCGTTCTTGGAGACGTGCTCCATGACGACGATGATCTTCTTGACGCCCGCGACTAGGTCCATCGCGCCGCCCATGCCCTTGATCATCTTGCCGGGCACCATCCAGTTGGCAAGATCGCCCTTCTCGCTGACCTCCATGCCGCCGAGCACGGCGAGGTCGATATGGCCGCCGCGGATCATCGCGAAGCTGGCGGCGCTGTCGAAATAACTTGTCTGGGGAAGCTCGCTGACCGTTTGCTTGCCGGCGTTGATGAGGTCCGGGTCGACCTCGTCATCGTAGGGAAAAGGCCCGATGCCGAGCATTCCGTTTTCGCTCTGCAGCGTGACCGTCATTCCCTCAGGCACATGGTTCGCGACCAAGGTCGGAATGCCGATCCCGAGGTTCACGTAGAAGCCGTCGCGCAGCTCCTTCGCCGCGCGCGCCGCCATTGCGTCGCGACTCCAGCCCTTGGTCAGCGTTTCACTGGTCATTTCTTACGTCCTTGAAGGAGGTCGGCAGGAAGCGGATTGTCGGGAGTCGCTTCCTGCCAGAGGATCGATGCGACGCGCCAGCGCCCGTCGAGCTTGACGAGCTGAAAGCTGTTGATCCCGCGCTCGTGGAAGCTGCCGCTCGTGGTCCGACCGTCGTAAGCCGACCAGGCGGTCGCAAGACCGCCCCACACTTCGATGCGGCGCCCAAGCTCGCGCTCCGTGAAACCCTCTTTTTCAAGCGTTTCCGAGTTGCGGCTGATATAGTCCTCGAGCGTCCCGCCGCGCAGGCCCTTTGGTCCGGTAACCTTCAAGGTCGCTCCCGGGGCGAAGAGCGAACGCATGCGATCAAAGTCGCGCTTTTGCCCGGGCGGGCCTGAGATCACGTCGTAGACGCCCCGGATTGCTTCATCGATGCCGGCGACATCGGCCGGGCTCGGCCGGGCTGCGGCCACGGCACCTGCCAGCAGCAGCGACGCGATCACGCAGCCTCCCGCGGCCGGACCGTACGAAACTCGATCCTCTTCTCGTAAGGAGCGCCAAGGATCAGCCGCTTCACGTAGATCGATGGAAGATGGATGCAGTCAGGATCGAGCGAGCCCGAGGGGACGATCTCCTCGACTTCGGCGACGCAGACCTTCCCGCAGGTTGCCGCCGGCTCGTTGAAGTTGCGCGCGGTCTTGCGAAAGACGAGATTGCCGCTCTCGTCGGCCTTCCAGCCCTTGATGATGCTGAGATCGGCGCGAATACCGCGTTCAAGGATATAGTCCTCGCCGTCGAACTCCTTGACCTCTTTCCCCTCGGCGACCTGGGTTCCAAATCCGGTCCTGGTGTAGAAGCCCGGAATTCCCGCCCCGCCTGCCCGCATGCGCTCGGCGAGCGTTCCTTGCGGCGTGAACTCGACCTCGAGCTCGCCGGCGAGGAATTGCCGCTCGAACTCCTTGTTCTCGCCGACATAGGAGGAGATCATCTTCTTGACCTGCCTCGTGCGCAGCAGCTTGCCGAGCCCCTCATTGTCGATCCCGGCATTGTTTGACGCGATGATGAGGTCCTTGGTCCCTTTGGCAACAATGGCATCGATCAGACGCTCAGGGATTCCGCAAAGGCCAAAACCGCCCGCGGCAATGGTCATGCCATCGAAAAGCAGCCCTTCGAGCGCGCTTTCGGCATTGGGATAGATTTTCTGCATGCCCGGCCCATAGAAAGGCGAGCGCGCTTGCTCAAGCGAGGGCAGCGCGGTTCAACGCTTTAGCCGATGATTCTCTCAGCAGCCGGCTCTTGGAAGTTTTGCGGGATCGCTCGTCACTGCGGCGCCTTGGAGGGCCGGTAGGTGAAGTCGAATGAGGGGGTCCAGTGCTTGCCCTCGTCCGTCGATTGCTCGCCGAATTGCCGCACCGACCCGTCGCCGTTCCTGCTGTAGGTCATGCGCACCAGGGGGCCGCCCCACTTGCCGCTGATCACCATTGCCGATCCGTTCCAGCCGCCCTTGAAATAGGCGCGCGAGCCGCTCGAATCGATCCAGAACTGCTCCCACTGTTTCTCTTGCGGGACATAGGTGCTGAGCGAGCCGCCGGGCTGGTTGCTAAACGGCATCCAGTTCTCGCGAATGCCGCAGCCGTAGACGGGCTCGATGAGGCTGTGGCCGACCTGCCTGCCCTTGGCATCGTAGACATCCCAGCGTCCCACCCAGAAATCGAACTGGTGGAATTCGGCGGCGGCACAGGGACTGGCCTGGGGACCAGGACCAGTGGATTGTCCCGCGCCTTGGCTGGCCGGGATCGTTCCCGCGAGAAAACCCAGAAGGTAGATCGATTGCCGCATCGCCGCCCCCTTGATGACCGGGCGCGCACCAGGCCGCTGCCCAGCTGAACGTGCAACCCGTGTTCGACAAACGAGCGTTTCGGCGCGTCCTAGCCCTTGAGCTTGGACAGGACGCCCTGCAGCTGCATCGCGTTGGACATGTCGCCTTCGACGCGCAGCTTGCCCATCATGAACGCAGTCATGCCGTCGAGCTGTCCTGAAGCGAGTTGCTGCCAGTCATCCCACCCGACCTTGACGGTGGTATCGGCCGCCCCATCCTCCTCGGTGACCTGTTGAGCTGCGCCATCGAGCATGATCGCGCCTTGGTCGCCGCCGAAGTCGATCTTCACGCGCTTCCCCGGCACCCATGCCTGTCCCTGCTGCATGCGCTCGACAAGTTCCTGCTTGGTCATCTGCTACTTGCTCCTTTGTCAGCAGCGGTAGCCGCCCGGCAATTCCTCTTCAAGCAGATGAAGGCCGGCGCGCACCTCCCCTCGGGAACGCTAGTCGATAGCGATCCAAACAACCGTGACCGTTGCCGAGGCATCGCGCTAAGCCTATCTGGCGCGCCATGGGATACGAAACCGACCTCAAGCTCTTCATCGACGGCGTGTGGAAAGGCTCAGACTCGGGCCACACTGTCGTCAACCCCGTCGACGCAAAGCCGATCGCTGAAGTTCCGTACGCGACCAAGGCCGATCTCGAGGAGGCGCTCGCCGCCTCCGAGCGCGCGTGGCCGCAATGGCGCGCGCTCGACGTCGAGAAGCGCGGCGCTATCCTGCACAAGACCGCGCAGCTGCTGCGCGAGCGGGTCGATGCGATCGCCGCGACGCTGACGCAGGAACAGGGAAAGATCGTCGCCGAGGCGAAAGCCGAGGTCCTGGCGTCGGCCCAGCTGTTCGACTGGTATGCCGAAGATGCCAAGCGCGATTACGGGCGCACCCTCGTGCGACCGGCGGGCCAGGTCAGCCGCGTCATCCGCCAGCCGGTAGGACCGACCGCGACCTTCACGCCCTGGAACTTTCCGATTTACCTGCTGGCGAAGAAGGTCAGCGCGGCGCTTGCGGCCGGCTGCACCGTCATCTCGCGCCCGCCGCATGAAACTCCGGGCTGCACCACCGAGATGTTCCGTGCGCTTGCGGATGCCGGCATCCCCAACGGGGTCGCCCAGCTTGTCCACGGCGATGCCGACCTTATCAGCCGAACGCTCATTGCAAGCCGCGTGATCCGCAAGGTCAGCTTCACGGGTTCGACCGGGGTCGGCAAGCATTTGATGCGCCTTTGCGCCGACAGCATGACGCGAGTGACGATGGAGCTCGGCGGCCATGCTCCGGTGCTGATCTTCGACGACTGCGATCTTGAAAAGACGCTCGACATGGTGGTTACGCAAAAGTTCCGGAACGCCGGGCAGGTGTGCGTCTCACCGACCCGCTTCTACGTCCAGCGCGGCATCTACGATGCCTTCGTGAAGGGCTTCGCCGAGCGCACCGCAAAGGTGAAGATCGGCAATGGCCTTGAGGAAGGCACGCGCATGGGGCCGCTTGCCAACGCCCGGCGCCCAGAAGCGATCGAGCAGCTGGTCGAGGATGCAAAGACCAAGGGCGCGCGTGTCCTTGCCGGCGGCGAGCGCGGAGACAAGGGCTTCTTCTTCCAGCCGACCCTTCTTGCCGACGTTCCCAACGAAGCGAACATCATGAGCGAGGAGCCGTTCGGTCCCGTCGCGGTGTCGCGTCCGTTCGACACGTTCGAAGAGGTGATCGAGCAGGCCAACCGCTTGCCCTTTGGCCTTGCTGCCTTCGCCTTCACGGAGAACGGTCGGCGGGCAAATCTGATCGGCGACCTCGTCGAAAGCGGAATGGTGGGGATCAACACGTTCGCGATCAGCGGCGCCGACACCCCGTTCGGCGGCGTCAAGGATTCCGGCTTCGGCAGCGAGGGCGGCAAGGAAGGCCTCGAGAGCTACCAGGTCGTAAAGGCGATCCACCAGGCCTGAAGAAGCATTTGCGGCGCAAGCCGGCGGCAAGCTCCCTCGAGCTCGCGCCGAACGCAAGAATGAGGCCCCCGACAGCTCGCCGGGGGCCTCATCCAGCTTGGCCGCGCGGGCTTAGCCGCTCACGGTCGTGCTGGTGGTCGTCACGATGCCGCCTGAAACGCTGAGCGAATTCGCCGGGAGCGTGTAGGTCTGGCCGGTCGCGGAAGTCACGACGACCGCGCGGACCGTATTATTGGGACCGGTGATGATCTGGCTCACCGTTCCCAGCGTCGTCCCGCTGCTGGTCTCGACCGCAAGGCCCGTGTTCAGGCCCGAAAGAGTGCTGCTCGAAACGGCGCCGCGCGCGAGCACGCTATTGGAATTTGCATGCGCAATCGCTGTTGGCGACGCATGCTGAAGCGCCTGGCTATGGACAGCGCCCTGCGAGTTCGCGCTGTAGTTCGCTCCCGAGCTCGTCGCCGGTCCGCTCGTCGTCGTCGCTGTACCGCGGCTAAGAACGCTCATCGAACTTGCATGGTCGATACCTGTCGAAGAAGCATTGGCAGGGCCTTGGCTGTGCAAGCTGGCGACCGAATTGCTTCCGCCAGCCGGGCCGTTCAAGCCACCGGCGCCGCCGTGCGCCTGCGCATAGACGGGCGCTCCAACCACGATCGCGGCGCCCGCGGCAACCGTCAGCAATGTCCTGCGAACCATTGTTTCACTCCATCAATTGTTGGGGAAGCGAGGTTAACGCTCGAAAAGCGTCCCATTTTCAGGGCATTAATCCCAAGTTCATTCATATTGGACGGGCTGCCATTCGGAAGGGACGGGTCGTTTTTGAAGCCTGTGGCCGCGCTGCTGGCGGAGGCGAACGACCGGAATGAAAATCCCGCTGTTCGCGGCCTCGTGACGCGGAGGCGCGTTCCCGCTAACGCGCGAACATGACCAAGCGCACCGGCGGCAGGATCCTCGTCGACCAGCTCAGGATCCAGGGCTGTGACCGCATCTTCACCGTTCCGGGCGAGAGCTTTCTCGCCGTACTCGACGCGCTTCACGACACGCCCAAGATCGAGACGATCGTCTGCCGGCAGGAAGGCGGAGTTGCCTATATGGCCGACGCCGACGGCAAGATGACGGGCCGCCCGGGCATCGCGTTCGTGACCCGCGGGCCCGGCGCGACCAACGCCAGCGCGGGCGTCCATGTCGCATTCCAGGATTCAACACCGATGATCCTGTTCATCGGCGACGTCGCGCGCGGCGATCGCGACCGCGAAGGCTTCCAGGAGATCGACTTTCCCGCCTTTTTCGCGCCAATCGCCAAATGGGCGGCAAGGATCGAGGACGCGCGCCGCATTCCCGAATAT
>DATIQO010000031.1:0-4855 GCA_035470745.1 Sphingomicrobium sp.
CCGGCGGTGCGGACAATCAGCCCCATGGTCGAGGGGAGCTTGAGGTCCGACATGATCGATTTGAGGCGCTTGCGGTCGGCGCCGTTCGAGATCTTGCGCGAAATGCCCCCGCCATGGCTGGTGTTGGGCATCAGCACGCAATAGCGCCCGGCAAGGCTCAGATAGGTGGTGAGCGCCGCGCCCTTGTTGCCGCGCTCTTCCTTGACGACCTGGACGAGCAGGACCTGGCGGCGCTGGATGACGTCCTGGATCTTGTAGCGGCGGCGCAGGGCCTGGCGCTTCTTGCGAAGCTCGTCCGCGGCGGACTCGTCGACCGGCGAGCGCGCCGAGCCGGTGCCGGCCTCGGTTGTCGTCGCGCTTGCCTCGCCGACATCGGCCTCGTCGGCAAGATCTTCGTCGTGGTGGTCGCCGTCGTCGTCGTCGTCGGCAGCCTCATATTCGGCGGAGCGCAGCCGCTCTTCCTCGGCCGCGTGTTCGGCCTCCTCGCGCAGCAGTGCGTCGCGATCGGCCTTGGGGATCTGGTAATAGTCGGGATGGATTTCGCTAAAGGCGAGGAAACCGTGGCGATTGCCGCCATAATCGACGAAAGCCGCCTGGAGCGAAGGCTCGACCCTCGTGACCTTGGCTAGATAGATATTCCCTTTGAGCTGCTTGTGCTCGGCGGATTCGAAGTCAAACTCCTCGATCCGGTTCCCTTTGACGACCGCGACCCGGGTTTCCTCCGGGTGGCGCGCATCGATAAGCATGCGCATGGACATTGAATTTTCTCCGGGCGCGCGGGTTCAGCGTTCGGTCGCTGCATCGCGCGATGATTGGGGCCTCGCCGGCCGCGTACTGGCGGGCTGCGATGGCTGGATGATTAAAAAGCGTGTCTGCTCGAGGAGCCATCCCGCGACCGTTCGCGAGGAGCGCCGCTTCATCAAAGAGCGAATGAAGGGCGGTCTGTGGCGTCATTCAAGCTTCAACCTCGTGGAGCCGCGGCGCGTCGCACCGTCCGCGGCATAGAGTCTCCGGCGGACACCGAAGACTGATCCGAGTTAGCATCGCAGACTCGGCCCCGCAACCATTGGCGCCATAGAAACTCGGTTCGGGGCCGCTTTGCCCCCGCTTTGGGGGTGACAGCACCGCCGCCGCTGGTATTGCCTCGCGCGATATGGTCAGCCCGAGCACCCTATCCGACCGGCGCGGCGTCTGGGCGTTCGTGCTCGGCGTGATCATGGTGACCGGCGGGGTCCTCCTTCATGCCCCGATGTTCCTCATGGGAAGGCACAATCACTTCGTCCTCGCCGGCATGCCGATCGGCTGGGACATGATCCTTGGCATGGTCGGGATCGTCGCCGGTTGCGGCATCGCTGCCTACGGCCTCCTTCCAAGAGACATTGCAAGCCAGCTCGCCGCCTCGCAGGACATCATTGTCTCGCCGCCGGAAGATGCGCCGCTCGGCAGGGCCCATTGGGGCCTCATGTCGGTTCTCGTCATCGCGCTCATCATCGACATCATGAAGCCGGCGACGCTGGGCTTCACGCTTCCCGGGATGATGTCGGAATATCATGTCTCCAAGGCGACGGTCTCGTCCTTCCCCTTCTCGGCTCTCGCGGGGACCGTCATCGGCTCTGTCATCTGGGGCGTGATCGCCGACATCTACGGCCGCAAGGCATCGATCCTTCTGTCCGCGGTGATGTTCGTCGGGACTTCGATCTGCGGCGCGATGCCGTCCCTCGCGTGGAACGTGGGCATGTGCTTCATGATGGGCGTGGCAGCGGGCGGGATGCTCCCCGTCACCTATGCGCTGCTCGCCGAGATGATGCCGAGCAAACATCGCGGCTGGGCACTGGTTCTGGTCGGCGGCCTCGGCGCGGTTGGCGGCTATTTCGCGGCGAGCTCCTTTTCCGCGCTGCTGCAGCCAGTCTTTGGCTGGCGGATCCTCTGGATCCTCAACCTGCCGACGGGCCTCTCGCTTGTCCTCCTTGGCGCATTCATCCCTGAATCGGCCAAGTTCCTGCTTTCCCGCGGTCGCCGCGAGGAAGCGCAGCGCGTGATGAAGCGGTTCGGATCAAAAGCGCGGCAGACCCGCCCGGCGGAGCACGCCGCGTTCGAGCACGGCGCTTCGGTCGCGCTCACCGGACGCGCTTTTTTCGGCAAGCTCATCGCGCTCAGCCTTGCCGCCATTTGCTTCAGCCTCATCAATTTCGGCTTGTTGCTCTGGCTCCCGGCCGACTTGATCGCCAAGGGCTACAGCGTCGGCCTCTCGAGCAAGCTGCTGGCCGAATCGGCGCTGATCGCATTCCCGACCGTTTTCATCGTCGCCTATCTCTACAGCAACTGGAGCACCAAATGGTCCCTCGTTGTATCGCTCGCAGCCACGCTGACGGGTCTTGCGGGCGTACTCTGGCTCGAGCTCGGTAGAGGCGGAAGCCCGGTCCTTCCAATTGCCCTTCTCATCATCGGGACGAATGCACTGATCGCGATGCTGCTCCCCTATGCCGCCGAGAGCTTCCCGCTGCGCATTCGCGGCCGCACCACGGGGACGGTCGCGGCTTGCACGAAGGCGGGTGGGATGTTCGCGCAGCTGCTCGCCATTCTCGCGCTGGTTCCTCCGCTGTCATGGGTTTCGATCGCGATCATGGTCCCGACGGTCGCCGCGCTCATCCTCGTTGCATCGTTCGGCAAGGAGACCCGGGGACGCGACTTGCGGGAGCTCGACCCCGATGGCCACACCTTCGCCGCGAGCGGCATGTAGAAATCCTGCGGATACGTATTCGACCTTTGCCGTAGCGTCTCACTCTCTATAGCAAGCGCCCGATGGAAAAGGCCTCGACCCTTCTGATGTTCGGCGCGACGGGCGACCTTGCCCGGCGCATGCTGCTCCCCTCGCTTTACGCGCTTGATTCGGACGGGCTGCTTCCCGCGGACCTGAGGATCATCGGAACGGCGCGGACCGAGCTCGACGATCAGGGCTTTCGCGAGCGCGCCCAAGAGGCCCTGAACGAACATCTTCCCGCGGGCTTTTATTCGGAAGGCGTGGCGCAGCGCTTCTTGTCGCGGCTCCATTACGTCCCCCTCGACATCAAGGATCCGCAAGGCTTTCACCGCCTCGCCGAGACGATCGGCGATCCCTGCCACGGCGTTGCGATCTTCCTCTCGACCGCGCCGTCGCTCTTCAAGCCGACGATCGATGGTCTCCAGGCGGCGGGCCTTGCCTGTCCGACGGTTCGCATGGCGCTCGAAAAGCCGCTCGGCGTCGATCTCGAATCAAGCCGCGAGATCAACGATGCGGTCGCTGCCGCATTCCCCGAGGACCGCACGTTTCGCATCGATCATTATCTCGGCAAGGAAACCGTCCAGAACCTCCTTGCGCTGCGGTTCGCCAATTCGATGTTCGAGCCGCTCTGGAACAGCACCCACATCGACCATGTCCAGATCTCCGTCGCCGAGACGATCGGGCTGGAGGGGCGCGGCGACTATTACGATCAGGCCGGCGCGCTTCGCGACATGGTCCAAAACCACATGCTGCAACTGCTTGCGCTCGTTGCCATGGAGCCGCCGAGCGACCTCGACGCGACCGCCGTTCGCGACGAGAAGGTGAAGGTGCTGCGCGCCTTGCGTCCGATCACCGCGGCGGACGCCGAGGCGGTGACCGTCACCGGCCAATATGCGCGCGGCGCCATCGATGGCGAAACGGTCCCGGGCTATGCCGAGGAGATCGGACGCGCCAGCACCACCGAGACCTTCGTGGCGATCAAGGCGCATATCGACAATTGGCGCTGGAAGGGCGTTCCCTTCTACCTTCGCACCGGAAAGCGCATGCCGATGCGCGATACCGAGATCTACATCCAGTTTCGCGACGTCCCTTATTCGATCTTCGCCTCGCGCGGCGCGACGACCAAGCCCAACAAGCTCATCATCGGACTCCAGCCCGAGGAAAGCATCGAGCTCAGGCTGATGGCGAAGACGCCGGGCCTTGACCGCCAGGGGGTTCGCCTGCGCGAAATCCCGCTCGATATCGGCATGGCCAACGCGTTCAGCGAATATCGGCGCCGCATTGCCTACGAGCGCCTGCTGCTCGATCTCATCGAGGGCGATCCCACCCTGTTCGTTCGCCGCGACGAGGTCGAGGCGCAGTGGGGCTGGATCGATCGCATCCGCGCCGCATGGGCCGAAAAGGGCATGGCCCCGCGCCCTTATGCTGCCGGAACCTGGGGCCCCTCGGCCGCCATTGCACTGACCGAGCGTGACGGCATCAGCTGGCACGAGTAAGGGCGCCCGCATGGCATTGAATTCCACGATTGCAACGGTGACGGACCGCATCATCGAACGGTCCAGGCCGACGCGCCGCCGCTATCTCGACCTGATGGCGGAGCAGAAGGAGCGGGGCATCAGCCGGCCGCGCCTTTCCTGCGGCAATTTCGCGCATGGCTTTGCAGCCTCGGGCGAGGACAAGGCGGCGATCAGCACGATCGCTGGTCCCAATATCGGCATCGTGACCGCCTACAACGACATGCTCTCGGCGCATCAGCCCTACGGCCGATACCCCGAGCAGATGAAGATCTTCGCGCGCGAGGTCGGCGCAACCGCGCAGGTTGCCGGCGGGGTTCCGGCGATGTGCGACGGGGTGACGCAGGGCCAGAGCGGCATGGATCTTTCCCTCTTCAGCCGCGACGTGATCGCGATGGGGACCGCCGTCGCGCTCAGCCACGGCATGTTCGATGCTGCAGCGCTCCTTGGCATCTGCGACAAGATCGTCCCCGGCCTGCTCATCGGGGCGCTGCGCTTTGGCCACCTGCCGGTGATGCTCGTGCCCGGCGGCCCGATGCCCTCGGGGCTTCCCAACAAGGAGAAGCAGCGCATTCGCCAG